>DAIOSQ010000045.1:0-16106 GCA_036752465.1 Legionellaceae bacterium
GCATTGTGCATGAACTGCTCTGGTTCCTGCGCGGCGAGAGCAATGTTGCCTATCCGCAACAACAAGGCGTCACGATTTGGGATGAATGGGCGGATGCAGAAGGCAATCTTGGGCCAGTTTATGGCCATCAATGGCGTCGATGGCAGGGTGCGAATGGCAAACCAATCGACCAAATTGCGCAAGTAATTGATAACATAAAAAATGACCCTGATTCACGACGTCTGCTGGTCAGCGCCTGGAATGTCGGTGAGTTAGCACAGATGGCCCTGGCACCGTGCCATGTACTGTTCCAATTTTATGTCGCCAATAACCGCCTGTCTTGTCAATTATATCAACGCTCGGCTGATGTATTTCTTGGGGTACCCTTCAACATAGCCTCTTACGCGCTGCTCACCCACCTTGTCGCGGCACAATGCGGTTTAACCGTGGGTGAATTTATTTGGACCGGCGGTGATTGTCACTTGTATCGCAATCATGTTGAGCAAGCACAGCTACAGCTAACCAGAACACCTTTGCCGCCACCGCAGTTCCGGATCACACAACAGCGCCCGTCTATTTTTGACTATCGTTACGAAGATTTTGAGTGGCTCAACTACCAGTATCATCCACCGATCAAAGCGCCTATCGCCGTTTGATCGATCGCTGTCGCAAAAACTTTCGTGAACGACAAGTGGATTTATTCTGGAGGAGCTTGCCGTCCACTGTCACAAGCTTGATTGATCATTTTCGATCAACGAAAAAATTGTATCATAATTGGGTGGGCTGTTAAGATTTTTAATCAAATCTCGATTCGATGCTATGCTTAATTGCCATGATACTCATGTGCATATGGATCATCTCCATTACATAATATTTCAACCCATGCTGTTCTTGCTTGCTCTAATTAACTTGTTTTAAGTTTTGCCGTTTCTTCAGAGCGCGACAATGCCAGTCGACCCGCTATTTAAAGAGGTGGGCGAAAAAATAAACCGATTATTACAACGCGCTTATAAAATGGAGTCTGGCTTGAGTCCATACACAGCAGTTGACGGACATAACTTACGGACTTAAGCGCGCGTGATGCGCTTGCTCTTTAGCGGTTACAAACTGTTCAATCATATTTTTAAGATAAACAGTTGATGCAAATGCTAGTTGGTCGCGAGAAATCGTGCGTCTGGTTATGGGACATGTTGTGGTGTGCTTCTGACCAAACCATTGATGAAGTTCTCTGCGATCATAGGTGATTCCAGATGAAATAGTAATGGGGTCATTCATAATGTCACCAGAAATAGTGCTTTTCATGTGTTCAGGAATATCGCCTGTATAATTAATTCTGTTTAAACGAGCCTGATAAGAGTAATAGCCCTCTAGCAGCTCAACGAGATCGTCTTGACGATGCGCTTTTGCAATCATCAACGCTGTTTTGCCATCGGATGTTCTGTTATCCATATGGGTTTTTATATCATCAGTTTTGATGCCTTGCAAAATAGCCTGAACGGTATCAAGATCGTTGTGCTGGCTCGCCATATGTAAAGCGGTAAAACCGTGATTATCACGCGCCATAATGTTCGATCCTGCGCATAATAATAGCCTAGTGGTTTCGATATTGCCCTCTTGAATCGAAGTATGAAGTGGTGTTCGATGATGTTGATCTTGCAGCTCTATGTCAAAGCCTGCCTGGATAAGTGTATCGACAAATGAAGTATCCCTGGCGATGATGGCATGATGCAACACTTGCGTTGGATCCGTGTGTTGATATGTTTCAAGATAGGTTTGTAATAGCCGTGTTGTGTGAAGTGTGTGTAAACTCCGGACACAATCCATGCGACTCGAATGTCTATCGATGATTTTAGATAAATATCTGGTATTTTCGGGCGTCAACACACCTTGCCCATTCAGCATGAGAAGGCATGGCATCACCTCTGCTGGATGATCACAGTGCGCAGCATTATCACAGATCATTTGCAGGAGATCTTCTGGTAATACGTAGGTGCCCTGTGTTTTTAGTTCATGTTGTAACAGCAACGAAACAATGGGTATGTGATGTCTTGCCACAGCTTCTTGCATGACGGTTCTTCCGTGTTTATTAACCACGGTGGTGTTTAGCTGATGTTGTAACAGTAGACGTATCATGTCAATAAGATTTTGATTACACGCAATATGTAATGCTGTGTTACCTTGAGAATCTACCGAATGGTCAAAAGCACCGCGTTCAAGCATTGCTGCAACGCTTTTAATCCGGTTTGTACGAACAGCCCTGAGCAATCTTGATGGCCAAAAAGGCAATGGCCTAGATTGTGAAAAAAAAGGATGTCGTGTTTTTATATCCAAGGGATCAATCTCTCTTATTCTACGGCAAGCCTCTTGGAATGCGCTTGCAAATACTGATTCATTGAACTCAACATAGCTAGATTGGTTATCATCTGACGCTGATTCGTCTTTGTCATCAGATAGATCATCTGCTTCGTCATATGAAGCAGCAGAAGTGACCGTGCCATCCTGTGATACAGTAGAACGCGTATCGTCAAGTTCTACATGTTGCTCAACATAATGGGCATTACGAATTTCATACGTCATATGAATCGATTCGGATGCTCTATTGGGTTGGTTAATTAAATAAGCCGCTTTATTATAGGCATATAAATATAAGGATCTTGCTTGGCAATGTGCATCAGAGAACAATCCTTCGGAAAGGATTTTGTATTGGTCAATCAAGAGATCTCTTTGTGTGTTGCGTAACTCGAATGCTTCATCATCAAATTCGTATGTATCTAATTGCCACTCTAATCTGGCGATGTCTAAGGCAGAAAGCATTAATTCATGAACGCGTTTTTTAACAGATTTTTTCATAATGTTCTCAACCAGATTGGTTTGAGAAATAATTATACATGAAGATCATCATGCGGACAAATATTTTCAACGTTTTCGTCGTAGCGGCAATTGAGTACCCTATCAATGGTTGCCAAACATGGTGGTCGGTCTAAAATATGATACTAATTTAAGCGGATGGAGTGCCGGCGGTGGTTTGCAATGGAAACTGCTGCAGCACTAGCCTATACAACTTAAATGCTATAGTATGATGAGTATGTTTAAAAAAATTATATTTTGGTGAATGAATGACTAAAATTACCGTTTGCGATTATTATGACGATTCTGATGATAAGCATCGTTATATGCTCGCTGTATGCCATAATACGCCAACTAACTTAGTGAAACTCAAATTTATATCGTCTCAGCTACGCACAATAGCCCGTGAAAATATTGGCGTCATTAAGGACTTTGAAGAACTTGACGGCTCTGCAAATGAAATTATCACCAACTGTTTACGTGATGCGTTTGAAAGTCGTTTCGGTTCGCTTGGCCCGCAAACCGATGTATTAGAGATCATATGCTATGCCGATGTTAACCTAACCCAACCGGCGACCATGCACTATCCCACCGTATTCACCGACAAAAACCAATGTGCGGCAATGTTTGCAGCTTATTTTCCTAATTGCATCCTCATTAAAAGAGTGTTCGTTTCAGCGGACCAACCGATCCTGGATAACGCACAGGAAACCTTCCAACGTATAGGTGGCGAAATACTGAAACTACCTGTTATTCTGGATAGTTTTGTAGGTAAATCTTACCGCGACTTATATACCGAAATCCACAGAGTGGACGTTGGATTGATTGATGCGATATTAAAATATCATGTGACGTTTCAATTAAATATAGCTGAAGAAGATGATACGGATGCGTGTTTAGACCTCGAAGACTATATCGAAATTTTGCAAGAAAAAATTGTAGACCTGCTTGCTATTGGCAACCAAGAATTAAACAAGCATTTTACGGACGCGTTACAAGAAAATTTTTCCGAAAATCTGGCTAATTTTGCCGAGCTTAGCAACAAAATTCTTTCTATAAATAAATCAACTCTTTTATCCATAGCATTTTCTTATTTAACCCCGGCACCCCTTAGAAATATGATTTTGAGCACCCCTGCATATCAGCCTTTTGATTATGCCGTAGTTTCCATTGGCAAGCTTTCACAATTAGAAGTCGGTGAAGCGTTAAGCACGATAGCAGCAGAATCTCAACAATACTTTGAGCAATTTTTACAGTATTATGGACAGGCCGCTAGCTTAAGTGAAGAAGTATTGAAATTAATGCATAGCTATAAAACGCCTGGATCTAATCCGCAATTTATAAGCGCATTGCATGATGTTATTGAGCCACTCACTTCATTATTCAATATCTTGCAAAAAAAATCGCAGCACATGCAATGCTTAGCAAGCGATTTCGATAAGTTAAGACTAAAAATACAGAGTTTTATACATGAGGCCAAGCGAGTCAAAAGCGTGTCGCATGCCTCCTTTTTCTCGGAAACAACCGCTTCTTCCATAGATACCACCATGCTACCTTATCAGACCGATAGTATCGCGGATATGGTAGGGCTCTATATTTAAACTCTCCTTTGTTTAGCGAGCACACAGGGTGTGGGCTTGCACTTGACAGGCATACACGCGATAGTACAGTATCAATTGAAGCGACATAACAGAGAGTCCATGCCTATCCATGCCCCCGAGCAAAACCTTCGGTACAGACGCTTATTTGAAACAGCCTACGATGGCATCCTTATTTTGGATTTCGACACAGGCAAGATACAAGATGTAAACCCTTATCTGATTCAAATGTTAGGTTTTAGTAAACCTGAGCTTGTTGGTAAAGAGTTATGGCAAATTGGCGCAATAGTCGATAAAAATGCTTCTATCCGAGCATTTGCAACATTGAAACAAGAAGGGTATATCAAATACAGTGATTTGCCGTTACGCACCAAAAACGGCGATATCATCAGTGTGGAGTTTGTAAGCAATGCTTACAGTGTTGCTGCGGAAAAAGTTATTCAATGCAATATACGTGACATCACCGACAGAAAAACGGCGGAAAGTGAAGCACAACAGTTTCAACAGGCATATGTACATAACATGTACCAAATGGTAGACGCGTTAACTAAAGTTATTGTTGCTAGAGACGCCTATACTTACCAACACCAAGTCCGTGTGGCTGACTTAGCGGTAGCTATTGCTAGAGAAATTAACCTTTCAGCATATGCAATCAAGGGTTTAAACCTAGCCGCACTCATTCACGATATTGGTAAAATGAGTGTTCCGATTGAAATTCTCATCAAGCCTATCGCGCTAACTACCGCTGAAATCACCATACTGCAGGGGCATGTGCAAGCAGGATTTGACATGGTCAAAAATATTGATTTTCAGTGGCCTATTGCGCAGACCATCTACCAGCACCACTGCCGCCTAGACGGCAGTGGTTATCCCAATCATTTACACGGTGACAATATTATTCAAGAAGCGCGCATTCTCTGTGTGGCTGATACGGTCGAAGCCATGAGCCACAATCGACCTTACCGTGCATCCCAGGGCATTGATGCCGCTTTGCAAGCCATCGAATCGGGCCGGAATACGCAGTTTGATGCACAGGTTGTCGATGCATGCTTGAAGTTATTTAGAGTCGATCACTATCAATTTCCAATCGTGTAAATATTGCGCTTCCATTTATCAGGATCATGGGATGGCTATGCCTCTACACCATACCAGCTTCACTATCATGCGCTTCATCACTGGCTTCATCCGTTAATTTATCGGTTTGGTTTGTATCCGATGCTGCTGGCATCACAGCGGATACTGGCTGATTTCTTTGCATGTCCAGTTGTTTTTTGAGGGTGCCAAAGCTTGGTTGAGCAACAAATTTCTCAAATAAATCGTCTCTAAATCTCAAATCGAGCGTTATTTTAGGTTCATAGCGGGCTAAATATTGCGTTGAAAGCACCGATAATAAAAAAATCAAGCTTAACAAAACAAAGCTGGCTGCTGGCATCACCAAAAAACTAGCAAATATCAAAGCTGGGCACATGACCTGTAAACATAGGGTATGCAATACACGCATTTGTTGGTAAGAAATCATAGCTTGTTGATAATCTGACTGTGCATGTAAGCGCTGCATTTCTAAATACAACAATTTTTTTTCGGGCACGTAATCCGTATGGTTAAATTTATTCAACAATAGTTCGCTTTCTGCTCTGATATTGCGCTTGGACTGGGCGGCATGGTGGGTATTGAGCTCTCCCTCTACAGCCGTATGTAACACAATCGCACTGAAACAGATGGACAGCCCTAATAAATGCATCATTGGCAATACCGCAAACGGTGGAAAATAAGCACACATAACCGTGATGCTGCCCGTGATCAATCCCAATGATAACGCGATGTTGAGCATATGCTGATATTTTTTTTGGATCCACAAGCGTGCATGCTGATGTTGATCTTTGCGCAAGGCCTCAGAATGACTATCCAAAGACGAGATAACTATTTTGGCGGATTCTAATGCATCTGACAATTCCGCTATCTGCTTTTGGCACAGTACCCTCTGTTGTTGTTCATCTGCATCTAGATCATCCCTTGCTAATGCCCGGTTTTGCTGTTGTAACAATACGTGCAAACAATCGCTGAGCAGCACTTGTTGTTCGCACAATATGGCACGTTTGTTGTCAAGGCGTGCCGCATTCGACTCTAGTAAACACTGTTGTTTTTTAAAAAGCTCATTTTGTTCTGCAAACTCCCAACAACTCAACATCAAGCTCAACACGCGCATAGATACCGCCAGTGGCTGCGCCCAAAGTGCAAATGGACTATTGCTCACCGCCCACCAAGCTATCATCAAGCCAATGCCAATCGACAAACCATCTTGCATCAATCTAAATTTACGTTGTTTTATTTCAAATATAAAACGCTCACTATGGGCGATAGCACGCTCTTGTGCAGTCGCACCGACCATGCTATGGTAAGCAACACTGCCAAGCTCTATGCCAAAGTGAGTGTATAATTGGATCCAACTCACATAACTTGAGATGACGGCATTGTCAGCAAAGGCTTGCCGAGCTGATTGCGTTCGATAAAAATCTGTTGACAGGGTATTGAATATATTTGACAGCAAACCACTGGCCCAGCTCCAATAGCGTCTTTTTTTATTAAACTCTTGCTGTAACCACAGCAAATCTTTCTGTTTCGCGTAGAAAAACGTTTGCACACTTGACAAAATGGCCGGTGCCAATATGGTCAAACCAAGATATTTCACCGGCTTGTCGCTGTCATCCACTGCTTGAGCAATCTGCACTTGCAAGGCTTGTTGACAATCGCTGCTGGGTTGATCGGCAATGGATTGATATAGCCTGGCCACAGTCTGGATTTGTGCAGCGCGTTGCTCAGCTGCTAACCCATGCGCCACTTCAAATTGGTATTGGGCGGAAAACATAAAGAAAGCAAATAACAGTACTTCCTGTTTTTGCTTGATAAATGCCCTCGGCAATACCGCTTTTATTGGCAAAAATTGCTCAATTTCGCTGAGTTGGCTGCTTAAATTTAACACTATCAAGGACAGTGTGTCGCGTTGTGTGCTGATCACCAACACCGGCATCCGCGGCGGTGTCTGCTGAGCATAATAATCCTGCAGATAGCGGCACAAAAACTCCTGCGCCTCACTATCTAATGCAGCATAGGAAGTGCTAGATAAGATGCGATTGAGAATTTCTTCCATAAGATCATCAGCAGAGCGGACCTATCTATAAGCATAGCATGAATTGTGCATGGCAAAGCACTTGCCAACACATCACGAGTACGCCCTCTTGGATATGCGTTAAATGGCTGGCCACAGATTGGATTTTAAATACTTATTGATCTAAATAATAACTTACAGTATTATCTGTTTTCAAATATTTCAGAGAGTATCCATGAAAAAGTCTAATCCTTTTTATCAATATCTCCTCAAGCAGCATCATACGTCGCTGCTCTCTAAAAAAGATCTGCATGACAATAAATATTTAATCATACAGTTAGCTCCAACAACACGCTGCAAATTGGACTACAATGGAAAAACATGGACGTTTACGGAACATCATATCAGCGTGTATGCGGACATTGAGGAGGATGTTGGATACGAAAGCCTGTATCATTATACCGCAACCTGCGACCACGATAAGTTGCATATTTATTTCAATAAAAGGAACGAACCTATTGCAGTCACGCTGACAGAACATGACAGCCAACAAACAACGACGCTAACACATTTACTCAAAGACACGGCCACAGAACTGCTGCCCATTAAGTTTGTTATAGAACAACAAATTCAGCCAATTATTCAACCATTACGCGCACAGCAATTGGCTGAAATCAATACACTTCAAACAGAGTACACCAAAAAACTCGACGACATAGAAACAGGATTGTTTGATGACTCAGAAAACGTCGAAGCGAACTTACGCTGCATTAGAAGAGCCACTAACCTAGGGAATCGTCTGCTGCTGATCAGCTATAAGAAAAAATTTTTAGATACAACCTTGCGTTATTTGCATCAGTGTGAAAAAACTCTATCACAGGCACAATCTGCATCTGCCAAGAGCCGCAGCAAACAAACGACACCACTTGCAAGCCTTGCATTCACTGAAAGTAAGACATCTGGCGCAACCGTAGCAAGCAAGCGCACGGTACCCAAGCAACCCCGAACAGAAAAAATGCGCGCCTCCGCAATAAAATTATTGGATACAACCGCAATACTCAGCATAACCACCTCATTTGAAAATACATACAATCATTATCTAACGATGTGGGGTACTTTTGAGGCGTGCGCGGAACTGTCACACAAACTCGAACTGTTCAAGCAGTTGGGCCAGTATTTGCCTGCATTGCATGCAGCTGGTTTAGAGTTGCTCTCTGAGCTAGAAGCACCCTCCACCGCTGCAGAAAAAATCCTAGTACACAAAGCAGATTTAGGTATTAATCTTGTGCAAGAAGCCTATACCAAGGCTGGTGTAAATCTGTTGCTACAGTGTCTGCAACCAACCGGAGTTACAGCGCTGGAACCGTACGAAGAAATGTTAGAAAAATTTGCAGATTTGTTGCCTAGTACGCAGATAGAATCTGCTATTCGCCAGCAGAACCTACCTGCACTCGCATTTTTGCTCAAACACACCAAAATCAGCATCAACTATTATTTGATCAAAGATAAGAATGGAATTTGGTTATCACCCCTATGTGCTGCCTACAAATATGGTAACGTTGGCATGTTTGAATTGTTATTAAAGCATAACGCCTCATGCATGGCCTCGTATCAGGGTTTGCCACTGGCACACACACTATTACAATTAGGCGCTCGCGATCAATTTCAACAGTTGTTTTTAAACCACTACGAGCCTGCACTTAATGGCAATCCCAGATTTTACAAAACACTTGCTGCCGCAGTGGCGCGCAAACTGGAGGAAGGTCCGTTCGATAGCGCACTGCATCATGCGCAGGCAGCCTACGAAAGAGTCTTTCAAGCCAATCAAGGTGAACACATCAAACTTTCTCAGTCTGCTCGTAGCAATATTGTTGCCATCAGAAATGCCATGAATCCAGATATGATAGAGCAAATGCGCGTGCTGTCGCCGGCAGAAAGGCGCCTGTATGCTGAATTAGAAGCAAAATCATTGGAGTTATGCACATTGATGAGTAAAACACATCAAACCACACAGTTAATGCGGACATCCGAAAAACAACTTAAAAATTCAAAAAAAATGATAGACCATAAATTGGGGCAATTATTTTATGCTATAACCAAAGAAGAAGTCCTACAAGAAATTCAAAAACAAATAGATTTGCTAAACGCCAATATCACATATTGCACCTTATATCCTAAAAAGGACCATCTAAGCAAAAGCGAAAAAAGAGACTTTATAGCCGCTGCACAGACATTACAGCAAGCAATTAAAACCCAGGCGGACTTTGCCCATCTGCTGGAGGAACTTGATACAGCAAGGACCTTACCTCAACCAAACATAAACGATCTCACGCAAAAACTTAGGAATATGGGCGAGATTGGGGAGGAATTTATGGCGCTGCGAAATTTATTAGAACCAATCGCCAGAAGTCGCCCGGCTCTAACAACAGCCATGGATAATTTAGAAGAGCTGACACGCCAGTTACGAGACCTAACAACCCTTACCGATACCTCAGCCAATCAATCCAGATTTTTTAGATCGGCCTGCAACAGCTCAACTCAACCGGCAGTACGCGACAACATCCAAAGAGTTGGTACACAGACCGCGATATGTGATGAAGACAGTGACTCAGAGTTTGAAGGTCTAGATTTTCTTGAGGCAAGTGAAGCACCGAGTGATCCCATGCCAATTGCTGCGCAGCCTGGCTCGCCAACCAGAGACACGCCTTTAGCGGATGAGGACGGTTTTTTCAGGAGATTTCCATTCGTGCTCAGCAATCCACCTGGTGACCCCACAGAAGATTTAAGTCAAGCGCTGATTGTGTATGGTTCTTTACCCTGCAGGATCTAATCCTGCTCGCCCCAGCGGGTAAAATGCGTGTCTATGTCAAATAAGTCTAGAATTCGACCAACCGTATCATTGACAATATCCATGATGGTCTGCGGTCTATGATAAAATGCCGGCACAGGTGGGCAAATAATCCCGCCCATTTGGGTAACTTGTAGCATATTTTGCAAATGTACCGAATGTAACGGGGACTCGCGTGGCACCAACACCAAACGGCGTCTTTCTTTGAGCACCACATCAGCAGCCCGGGACAGTAAATTGTTGCCAAAGCCATGTGCGATTTCACTTAAACTTTTCATCGAGCATGGAATAACAATCATACCACTCGTTTTAAACGAGCCACTGGCTATGGGTGCGGCTATATCTTGATAAGGGTAACATACATCAGCCAACGCCTTTAATGCGTGTAGCGAGACATCCGTTTCATGGGCCAAAGTCAATTGCGCCGCCTTGCTGATCACCAGATGGGTCTCCACCTGCATTGGCTGTAACAGTTGCAACAGGTGAATGGCGTAAATCATCCCTGAAGAACCACTCATGCCAATAATCAATCGTTTTTTATTCATTGCGTAATGATTCCATAGGTTCAAGTTTTGCGGCACGGCTCGCCGGGTAAAAGCCAAAAAATATCCCGGTGGATACGGACACCGCAAAGCCGGCCAAAGGTGGCATCCAATGTATGGCAAAAGCCCAATGGCTAAAGTATGCCACAATGGCGGTGAATGTCAGCCCAACAACCACGCCAAGGATGCCACCAAACAACGACAACATCACCGATTCTACCAAAAACAAAGTACGTATTTCAGCATTTTTTGCACCCACTGCTTTGCGTATGCCTATTTCTTTTTTACGCTCGCTGACTGAAACCAACATCACATTCATAATCCCAATCCCACCGACCAACAATGAAATGCCACCTATAACCCCCAACAATAACGTAAAAATATGGCCTTGACTCTCCATACTGTTGATAATTTGCTTGGCGCTGCGGACATACACGGTCAATTTTGGCGCGGTGGCATTGAGCTTTTTTTCAATAGTTTGGATGGTCTTATCAATATCAATGTCTTGTTTCAAGCGCAAGACTGCATTGTTGATATGATAATCTTTACTGACCAGACCCATGCCCGCAATAGGAATCATGACAGATAAATTGACATTTTCGTTAAAAAAACCATTTTCTTTCCATGGAGCAGCCTCGCCAATAATTGTGTACAGTACGTTGCCAATGCGGATTTGCTGCCCGATAGGATCATCTAGTGTGCTCATTTTAATTGCATCAGCAACTGCATGACCAATCACGCAAAAATGCTCAAATGAGTCGACAAATGAGACAAAATGACCACGAATGACGATGATATGCATAATATCTGCCAATGATTCATCCGCACCAATCACCGCCGCTTTGATCATGCGTCCGCGAAAGCTCACTGTCTGCGCCGCCGTGCTGTAAGGTGCGATGGCGAGAACATCGTGGTTTTGCAGCGGCAATTGTCGCCATTGCCGCAATGATATATTATTTTGACCGCTCTGGGCGCCAGCAACGGTGTTTCTTTCAAACACAGTAATAGACAGCAAGTCGGTGCCTAATACTTTAAATTGCTCCAGAGCTTTTTCGGTCGCCAATTGTCCGCAACCCATCAAGGCCACCACCGCGGCAGTACCCATTAATATACCCAATACAGCCAATAATGAGCGCAGTTTTGCTGCGTTGAGATTCAAAAGCGCCTGCTGACAATGATGTCCCAGGGTCATCATGATGGCGCTGCTGCGACAATCTGGCCATCAGCCAAAGTAATTTGACGTTGACATAGCGATGCCACCCGGGAATCATGCGTTACCATAATGATGGTACGCCCTTCGTGATGCAATTGTTGAAATAGCGCCATGATTCCCTCCCCCGTCTGCGAGTCAAGTGCTCCTGTTGGCTCATCGGCGAGTAAGATCTTGGGCTCTCCTATCAGTGCTCTGGCAATGGCAATACGTTGCTGCTGCCCACCGGACAATTGCGTAGGGCGATGGTGCGCAAAGCGATCCATGCCAACACGCCGCAATACCTCATCGACTTTTTGCTGGAGTCTATGGCCTGTATACCCACGATATGTGAGTGGCAATGCCACATTTTGTGCCGCTGTGAAGCGTGGTAATAAATTAAATTGCTGAAAGACAAAGCCTATATATTGATTTCTTAAGTGCGCACGTTCATCCTCGCTCATCGCTTGCACAGGCTGTTCGTGCAATAAATATTGCCCTGCATCCGCCCTATCCAACAAACCAATGATGCTCATTAAGGTTGACTTACCCGAACCAGACGGGCCGACAATGGCGATCATCTCACCCTGATCAACGTTTAGTGAAACGCCGGCCAACGCATGGCTCTCAACATGCTCCAGCTGATATTTTTTAACAATATCAGTTAACATGAGCAAGGGTTTTGGCGCAACAGGGTGCGACTGTCCAGCTGAGGAGCAGACATGATTCAGCTGGTGTGGTTTACTCAGCCGCATCATATAACACCACATCCCCCGCTTGCAGGCCAGACTCGATGGCTACCTTATCACTGCGCGCCTCCCCAGTAATAACTGGGGTTTTATGAATGTTACCATCTTTGGTCTTAACCATCACCATACTATGCCCCAACCCTGAATGAACTGCCCGGATAGGCACATATAATTTTTTTGGACTTTGCACCAGCAAATCAATCGCAGCACTCATACCAACCTTGATCAACGCTTGTTGTGCCGGCGTCAAGTGAGGCACAACGACCACTGCGGTAAACGAAGGCAGCGCGCCATTGCTGCTGTTAGATGCTTGCGCATTGATGGTGATCAGTTTGCCTTTTAGGGTTTCATTGGCAAAAGCGACTCCCCGCACCAAGGCTGGCATACCCATCGTGACTTTATCCAAATCAATTTCAGGAATATCAATATTGACACTAATTCCTCGCAAATCACCCACCAACGCCAGTACCTGTCCAGACTTTACCGTCGAGCCTACGGTTAATCCCACTGATTTTTCATCCATATTTTTTGGAGGATATAATAACACCCCATCACCCGGGGCTTTGAGTGGTATCAAATTATGTTTATGGGTCAAAGCAAGACGTACTTTGTCAAATTCATTAAAGCTCAATTTAGCAATATCTGGGGCAGACGACTCACCCATTTTTTCTAAAAGTTCCTGAATTTTTTTTGAGCTTTGGATCAAGCCTATTCTTGCGGTATTTAAGCCGGATTGCTCACTTAAATAAGTATTTTTAGCAATTAATCCGGCTCTCCATAAATCCTCAGTACCAGAAAACTTGGCTTTTGACACCGCATAATTGTCTTTGGCTTTTAAATATTCGGTCAAAGCGTCGCTGTATAGTTTGTGAAACTCTGCTGAGTCCAGGATGTATACCGTCTGTCCCTTGGCCACATGTTGTCCAAAATGAAAAGCCATCTGATCTAATACACCCTCTGCTGGACTGGTCAAGGTGGTTTCTTGGATCGGTTGTATGGTGCCAGTAAAATGTAGCATTTGGTTATAAGATACTTTTTGGACCACAAACGTGCGTGCCTCTCCGGGGTGCTGGGGTCGAGATTTTTTATGACAAGCGACGAAACAGACACAAACTAGCATGCTGAGTATTGCTACTTTTTTTATGCGTAATGCGTTCATCCAGCGTACCTCATCTGTATGTGCCAGGCATCCAGGGTAGTGCCTAAAATTCGTTCCAAAGCAGATACTTGGTTCAAATAAGCTATTTTAGCACTAATAAGACCCATCTGAGATAAAATTAGCTGATTTTGTGTATTGTTTACATCCAATGCACTGGTAATACCTGCTTGTAATTTCTTTTTTTCCAGTGCATATGACTGTTGCGCTAAATCAACTTGGTGCACGGCCAACTCATATTGCTTGGCCTGACTTTGAATATTATGAATGGTATTTTTGATGGTGGTTATCAGGGCACGCTTGGTAGCAATAATGGTCAAGCGATCTTTTTCCAGTTTTATTTTAGCGGTAATGAGTTGACTGCGCCTAGCAATATCATGCAAGGGAATTTTCAGGGTAACCCCTGCGGATTCATTAAGATTTCGGCCACTGTACAGTCTGCTTTGGGAGCCATTTTTATTATCCACGCCAGTCAAGGTGCCCGCACTCACATTGGCATTGAGATCTAGCTGCCATAGCTGTTGATTTTTTGCAACCTCATAAGCCCGCTCGTCCGCTTTTAGCGCCATTTGCAAGGCCAAAAACTGGGTATTATGCTGCAAAGCCATGGCAACCGATTGATTTATTTGGGGTATCGTCAATTCACCAAGGTTAACATCACTTGGAACGGCAAGCTTCATCTCTGGATCAAGGCCAATGCTTTGCAATAAATCTAAGGTAGCGGTGGTGAAATCATTGTTAGCCTGCTCGACCATCAGATTTAACGATTGAATTTGATACGATTGTTGAATATTTGCCGTAGGCTGCAATTGTCCCGCTTTGATTTTCTGCGCATTAATATCGTATGAGGTTTTTGCCTCTTGCAGTTGCCTTTGTGCATTTTTTAAGTTATTACCACTTAACACCAAGCTGCGATATGCGCTGATAATCTGGGTGATTTGATCAATAACAGATTGTTTTAGTGTCAATTTATTTAACGTCTCATTATCCAATGCATCCAGCAAGCTGGCTTCATTGGCTTTTTTGCCGAAGCCACGGAGGATTGGTTGCGTAAAGCTAAAATTCAACAACGGATTATAATTGCCGTAAGTTGCCAAATTATTATCCATGGTCAGCGCGGCCTGACTGCCGTATTTGTTTTTTAAGTGCAGCTCCGGTGTCGCCATATAGCTTTGGACAGAGGTAGTACCAGCATTGCTATATTGACTGCGTTCTATAGCGGCAGTGCCGGCCAAGGCGTATTGTAATTCAAACTCATTGCGTGCCAGGCGCAATTGATAACGCTGTAGTACCCGGTCTAATTCAGCGTTTTGAATATTTGGGTTATAACGCAAGGCCAATAAAATTGCTTCCTTTAAGCCAAGGTGCAAAACTTTTTTGTTGTGTGCCGCTGGGGCGGTAGGTAAATTGATCCACTCTTTTAGGATATATTCAGGATTATGAATCGCTTTGCCTAAACGTTGCTCACTGGCAGCAACATGTGCTTGCTCCGCTTTGGGCTCGCCTACCCAGCGATACAAGCCATCACTCGCTGCACAAGCGGCGGCATTCGCGAGCAGATAACACAGCAGTATTATGACGGCATGCAGGCATAGTCGTCGCCAAGCACATCGAGATTGCGCAAATAACGAACGGTCAGTCTTGGCAGTGGCAGGTATCACTATCTCATTTCTCAATATATCACCAACATATATCCCAAGATACTTGTTCTGGTCGAATAATACAGGACCTAGGCTATCGCGAAAATCCAGTATCTTCGGGTAGTACACGGATACAAATTCTGCACGGTGCAACTAAATTATCTAATTATGTTGCTAAAAAGTCAAATTGTAAATCTATTAGCAGAGTGGGATCGAAAAAACTAAAACAGCTGCATCGTAACTGCATCATGCCCTAATTGAAGCTCCTCATAAATTTTTTCAAACAGCACGTGGGCAGTTCCTCTGAGCAGCTCAAAGGTCGACACAAACGATAAATAAATCGCAAGGTCACTGCGGTAATGATTTAGCCTGTCTAAATCTGCATGGTTATTATCTGGGTACTCGAAAACACGGTCCTCAAGCTCCTCCTCATCGTCGTCAATAGTATGGTC
>DAIOSQ010000046.1:0-16091 GCA_036752465.1 Legionellaceae bacterium
GGAACGATATCTGCATATTCAACGCCGCGTGAATGCGCTTAATCATCGTTTGGATACCCTCAGCGAGATATTTGACATGTTCAATGACTATCTTGAGAATCGTCACGCCCATAATTTAGAGGTTATTATTATTTTTCTGATTGCCATTGAAATTGTCAGTGGTGTGCTCAATTTTCATTTCTAAAGGACTTGGTTGTACCATGCAATTGTTATCCGCATTCAAGTTTGCCCCTCCTCGGTTGCGTACAGAGATTATCGCCGGTATTACCACATTTTTAACCATGGCCTATATTGCGTTTATCAATCCATCGATTTTGCATGATGCCGGAATGGATAAAGGTGCCGTATTCACGGCAACTTGTTTGGTAACAGCCTTTGCTTGCATATTAACGGCTATACTTGCCAATTCCCCGATTGCTGTTGCCCCTGGTATGGCTTTGAATATTTATTTTTCTTATAGCGTGGTTCAAAATTTAGGGATTGATTGGCAGCATGCGTTGGCCATGGTATTTATTTCTGGCATCTTATTTTTAATTATCTGTTTGACCCCTTTGCGCCGTTTATTGATAGAGGCCATCCCTCACAATTTGCAAATTGCTATCTTGATCGGCATCAGTTTGCTGATTGCACTGATATCATTACAAACCAATCAAATTATTGTCAGAGGTAGTCCGCTTCTAATGCATTTGGGTGATATCAGCAGCCCTAAAAGTTTGTTGTTTTTCTTGGGTTTTGTTGCGATTGTGATCATG
Organism: Legionellaceae bacterium; assembly: GCA_036752465.1. Taxonomy (GTDB): domain Bacteria; phylum Pseudomonadota; class Gammaproteobacteria; order Legionellales; family Legionellaceae; genus DAIOSQ01. The sequence continues at coordinate 753 of DAIOSQ010000046.1, forward strand.
GATTATTTCAAAATTAGCGGCGCGATCATCATAGGCATTTTCGCCATAAGTCTGCTGGCATGGCTACTTAAATTGACTACATGGCACGGAGTTCTCAGTCTTCCTCCCTCTATTCAACCAACATTTTTGCAATTAAAGTTTGATGGGTTACTGACGATCGCCTCATTTAAAGCCATTTTTACCTTCTTTTTAATTGCGGTATTTGATGCCACCGGTACCCTGATTGGGCTGTTAAACCAACCTGATTTGCAACAGTTAAGTCATTATAGGTTGCGTTTGAGTCGCAGTTTGACCGCGGATGCGCTTGCCTCGGCCGTCGCCGGATTATTGGGCTGTGCCAGTACCTCGCCCTACATTGAGTCAGCGGCTGGGATCCAAGCAGGTGGTCGGACACGTACGACCACGTTGGTGGTCGCGATAGGATTTATTTTGATGCTGTTTTTCTTTCCGCTGGCACAGGCTATTCCTAGTTTTGCGGTGGGCCCAGCCCTACTCTATGTAGCCTGTTGCATGATGAAGCATGTCGATGCCTTGCATTTAGACAACATCACCGAAACCGCACCCTGCATGATTATTATGATGATGATCCCTTATACTTTGTCGATTGCTGATGGTATTGGTGCGGGTATAGTGTTGTATACTGTTTTAAAGTTATTTACCAAGCAGGCAGTTAATCCATTGCTATGGATATTGAGTGCCTTGTTTGTGTTTTTTTTTATTATTCACTGATGTGCGTGGTCATTAGTTAAGCAGCGCTATGCGGCGGTCGCCTAGCGCTGTGCAGAATGGTTATTGATAATCAATTACGATGCGGCCATCAATTTTGCCCTGGCGCATTTTATCAAATACCGTATTAATTTGTTCTATTTTTTCGGTTGTGACGATTGTTTTGACAGCTCCTGCATGCGCAAAATCAAGCGCTTCTTGCAAATCAAGGCGCGTGCCGACAATCGAGCCTCGAATGGTGATGCCCTTTAGTACGGTATCAAAAATAGATAGGGGGAATGTACCGGGTGGCAACCCTACCAAAACTGCGGTGCCGCCACGGCGCAACATAGCTTGTGCCTGAGCAAATGCTTTGGTTGAAACCGCAGTGACCAACACCCCATGTGCGCCATGAATTTCTTTCTGTAGGAACTGAGCAGGGTCGGTAGTTAACGCATTGATTGTTATGGCAGCGCCTAATTTTTTCGCTAAACTTAATTTTTCTTCACTCACATCGACAGCGGCAACAGATAGGCCCATCGCTCTGGCATACTGTACTGCCAAATGACCAAGCCCGCCAATCCCTGCAATAACGACCCAGTTTCCGGGCCGTGTATCCGTCATTTTCAAGCCTTTATATACGGTGACCCCGGCGCACAAAATGGGCGCCATTTCAATCAGATTGGCCTTGCTAGATACGTGACCAACGTAATTCGGATCGGCAATAACATATTCGGCCAAACTACCATTCACGGAATAACCGGTATTGGACTGCGCCTCACACAAAGTTTCCCATCCGCCCAAACAGTGGGTGCAGTGACCACAACTTGTATACAGCCATGGTACACCGACACAATCACCTTCTTTGACCGCAGTTACACCAGCGCCCACCCCGCTTACATAACCAACGCCCTCATGACCGGGAATAAAAGGAGGTTTCGGTTTCACAGGCCAATCGCCTTCTACGGCGTGTAAATCAGTGTGACAGACGCCTGAGGCGACCATTTTTACTTGGATTTGACCTGCTTTAGGTTCTGGTATTGCCACCTCTTCCACAACCAAAGGCTTTTTGAACTCTTTGACTATGGCAGCTTTCATGGTTTTCGTCATGTTAGATCTCCGTGCTTAGGTTTGCCGTTCAACTATCCGTCTTCAACGTATGAAACATCTTGAAGCGACTGCTGACCAACTGTTTTGTAAACACCTATATAATCGATTATAGACCAATATCTTGTAGTATTGTTTTTTTGGTTTGATTAAATCGCTCTTTGTAGTAAATCAAGAAATTTGTATCATCATCGCCGTATCTGGTTTATATGAGATTATGTGGGGTAGGTTTAATGCAATCCGCTTAGCACCCTGTATGAAGGTTTAATCAAGTTTTGTGAAGGGCAATTATCGATTACTTATTGTCCACATTGCATTTTAAAAGATATTTGTGTATAATAAATTAAAGCAAAATCATTTGGTGCGTATGTACGATGGCTAAGATTATATCACCAGAGTATGCTATTTGTATTAGACAGGCTTTAGAAGACTATTCCGTTGATCAATCGCGTGAACATGCAATCGCGCTGGCACAGGCGTGCTTTGACATATATAGTGTGGCCGCGTCCGATGATCTTATGGCGGATAGCGCCCGTAGAATCCAAGCCGTATTAAGTCCAGAATTAAGCGAGTTATCTGCAGATGATTTTACTAGTTCCGTTAAAAGTATTTTAGACCCCGTTCTAGAAGACTTAGCACTTGCCTCCGCTGATGATTATATGACTGCCATTGCAAATGCATTGGATCCTGTGTTTGAGGATGTTAACGTGAGTGCTGCGCTTTGTACGGCACTAGCTGGTATTTTGCAAGCTATGTCTCAAGCGGATGACCTTCGGATGAACCAAGCTTTTCATGCACTTAATTATATTCACGCGATGCTTTCGAATCGGGATCATCTAACCGAAAAACAGCAAGCAAGCTACAACGCATATTTTGTTAGCAAGAAAGCGATGCGAACCGCGCTAGCATCGTTTGAGCATGACCTTGCAGATCTTAGAAAATTACTCATTGACACGAGCAATCTTGATGCAGACCTTGGTACATTTAGGCAAGCTCTACAAGATTTCTTAGTGCTTTCTACCTCAGATCAAGTTAGGCAAGTGCCTGCGCTGCAAAAAACTGTTGCCGATTTGGGCAGTAAGGTGCTAATAACCATGGAAGATATGCCAGAAAAACAGACACTAATGTTAGCATTACAACGCGTGATTTGTGCTGTGCTGCAATTGGCCGAACGATGTAAGCTCATTACCGCGCAGCAATTCATTGCAGGGAGCAGTTTATTTCATACATCGCGCGTCACGCTAGAAGCTGCAGTGACGGAGCAATTGTTTGAGTTGGCTGAGAAAATTCAGGAAAATTTTGTGGATAAAACTGATCCAAAAAGAACTTTGGCTTCCGATTAGCTAGCCTTCTTAGTTGTTGAAGCATTTTACCTATCCCCTCATCCCATTGAATATCCAGAATCGTAATTACTTTCTTCTAGCGACAAGCCTAATTGGAATAATGCAGAACCACAAAATAAAAGAGCTGGGGCTACTAATAAAACCCCTATATAAGGGGTAAAGCAAGAAAAAGCAGTAAACAGTATCCCTGCCATAGCGGTAGAAATTAGATCGTTTAGAATATTTTTATTGACTTGCTCTTTATTCCACAACGAAGAAGGATCCGGCCTATCTCCGGTTAAGAAATGAAAATTTTGAGCGTGAATTCCATATTGACCGGCATATTGTGCGTATTTTCCAGTTTCTTTAATGATAGTTGCGAGTAACATTGGCGTTATCCTTTTTTGAATTCATAATGCAATATGAATGAATTATAGCTTTTTTGTTTTTTTTTTGCAACACCTGATCACTCATCATTAGAAGTGTAATTTTTATCAGATTTTATAGACACATGAACTCAACTGCGTTTTTCAGGATTATGCAGCCAAGGCCAATTGATAAATCAGTAAGGTAGGTTCAGTCTAGACGTTGCGCAGACTTTTTGCGACAGAACCTTGTAAGCTCGCCAGGATATGCAAGTAGAATGGGTATAGTCCTGAGCCATAGGTGATATCAGTAGGTATCTATGATATGATGAACTCTTCAAACCTGCACTCAAATGTAGCGGTTCGCTCAGAGCTTGATAGAGAGTGCCTGTAGTTACGTCTGTTCTTACTTTATGCCGTTTTGCATCCACGAGGAGTGTGTTGTGTCACTGAACGTATGGCAAAAATGCCTTACTATTTTACAAGAAGAGTACCCACTCCAGCAATTTAATACCTGGCTTAGGCCGTTACATGCAGAAATTCATGATGGTACCCTGATACTGCTGGCGCCGAATCGTTTTGTGGTTGATTGGGTAAAAAAAAATTTTTACTCGCGTATTTGTGAGTTAGTCAAACAGTTGAGCGCGGCCGAGATAAAACAAGTTAGTATTGAAATTGGTTCTCGGCCCAGTGCGCAAGCAGCAGAGGTGGCCACTGCTGCTTCATTGGCGAATAGCGCAGCTAAAGCGGCGGCGGTTGGCGCATCCAAAATAGAGGCCAAACGAGCATCAACAGACCATTATAAAAACACCTACCTCAATAAAAAATTTGTATTTGATAGCTTTGTGGAGGGCAACTCTAACCAACTGGCCAGAGCCGCGTCGTTGCAGGTTGCTGAACGACCAGGTGATGCCTATAACCCTTTATTCATCTATGGTGGGGTTGGTCTGGGGAAAACACATTTAATGCATGCCATTGGCAACACCATTCTCAGAAGCAACCCGGATGCTAAAGTATTATATTTACATTCAGAACGCTTTGTTGCTGATATGGTGAAAGCATTGCAAACTAACGCAATTAACGAATTTAAGCGATTTTATCGTTCGCTTAACGCTTTGTTGATTGATGATATTCAATTTTTTGCGGGCAAAGATCGTTCACAAGAAGAGTTTTTTCATACGTTCAACGCGCTATTGGAAGGCCAACAACAAATCATTCTCACCAGCGATCGCTATCCTAAGGAAATTGAAGGTATGGAAGAGCGCTTAAAATCACGCTTTGGCTGGGGTTTAACTGTGGCAGTCGAGCCTCCCGAGCTAGAAACGCGTGTGGCCATTCTGATTAGCAAAGCACAATTATCCAATATTGATTTACCTTATGAGGTTGCCTTTTTCATTGCTAAACGGATTCGTTCAAACGTTAGAGAGTTAGAGGGCGCATTGCGGCGGGTCATCGCGAACGCGCATTTCACCGGCAAATCAATCACCATAGATTTCGTTAATGAGGCATTACGTGATTTGCTCGCATTACAAGATCGCTTGGTTACTATTGAAAATATTCAGAAGACTGTTGCAGAATATTATAAAGTAAAAGTGGCTGATATTTTATCCAAGCGGCGTAGCCGTTCGATTGCACGTCCCCGACAAATGGCGATGGCTTTAGCAAAAGAATTAACCAATCACAGTTTGCCAGAAATAGGGGATCATTTCGGTGGCAGAGATCATACCACGGTGATCCATGCGTGTCGTAAAGTCAAAGAACTGATTGTCGAAGCCGCTGATTTTGCTGAAGATTATAAAAACTTGATGCGTATTTTATCCTCTTAACCACTTGGGAGCTCGCGATGTTTGAGATATCCATGCCGAAGCAGTCACTTTTGCCACCTTTATTGACAGTTGCTGGCGCTGTTGATAAAAAACAAGCCATCAGTATTTTGTCGAATATCTTGTTAGAGTTGTCACCGAATGGATTACAGCTAACCGCAACCGATTTAGAAATTCAGATGACCTGTACTATTCCGTGTCAGACTATGGAGGGCGCTGGTGTAGTCACAGTCCCTACTAAAAAAATGATTGATATCGTGCGCTCCTTGGAAGATGCCATATTAACCATGCGGTTTGATGATAAGCACATTGCCATTAAGCAAGATCGCAGTCAGTTTAAGTTGAGCAGCCGTAATGCCGATGATTTCCCCAAAGCACGCGATGAAATCAATATATTGGAGTTCAGTCTCCCAAAGCACGTGTTGGTTCATTTGTTGCAAATGACAGCATTTGCTATGTCGCAACAAGATGTACGGGTGTATCTGAATGGGTTATTACTAGAAATTGATCCAGAATTTATCAGCGCAGTGGCGATGGATGGTCATCGTATGGCGGTTTGTCGCCATCGATTGCATGTCAGTACCGAGCATACCCGTATTTTATTGCCTAAGAAAAGCATACAAGAGATTTTAAGGTTGTCGCATACGGTTGCGGATGAAACCTTAGCGATTGCGATAGGCAAAAACCATTTTGCCATAACGACAGCACAATATCGGTTTTCAACCAAATTGATTGAAGCACGCTTTCCACCTTATAACAGAGCGCTACCGCAGCAGCAAGACAAACAAATAATCATCGATAAAGATATATTGCGACGAGCTTTGCAGCGGATTATGATTTTGGCGCACGAAAAATTCAAGGCAGTCCAATTAGATATCAGGCCGAGTTTGCTTACGTTAATTGCGAACAATCAAGATCAGGAAGAGGCTATCGAAACCATAGAAGCACATGTCGAGGGCGAACCGTTGACTATTGGCGTGAATGCGGGCTACCTGATGGATGTTATGCAACATTTACCCGATGGCATGGTCAGGCTATCGTTTGCCACGGATGATAGCAGTATTTTGGTAGAGGTCGTGCAGGACCCATTATACCAATACATGATCATGCCTATGAAAATATAATGTTGTCCTATATCTCTATTCATACGTTACGCAACATTGAGTTGTTGCAGTTAACTTTACCAACCAAATTTCATATCATCAGCGGCAACAATGGCAGTGGCAAAACCACCTTATTGGAAGCAATTTACTTACTCAGTTGTGGCCGTTCCTTTCGTACGCGGGAGAATTACCCCCTTATTCAATATCAACAAGAAAGCTGCACCGTATTTGCACGCACCGTCACAGAAGAAACTGTCAGTATTTCCAAACAGCAACAAGGTCAGACCAAAGTTAGAATCAATCAGCAGCCCTGTTTGCGTAGTAGCGAGCTTGCGCATTTTTTGCCTTGCCAATTGGTTTATCAGGATATGTTTCAAATTATCGATGCAGGACCAGGGCTACGGCGAAATATGTTGGACTGGGGAATGTTTCACGTGAAACATTCTTATCATCAATTCACCAAGGAGTATCGAGAGGTATTGAAACAACGCAATGCTTTGCTGCGGCAAAAAGCGCCCAAAGCGTATTTCGTACCCTGGGATCGCCTTTTGTGTGAGCTTGCCGATAACTTGCATGCGTTGCGTGCCGCCTATTTTCAGCAATGGCAGTCGTTATTTCAGGTGTATTTGCAAAAATTGACCACCACCTTCTGTCGTATTGAGTATCTAAAAGGTTGGGATAAGAAAAATACTGGAAAATCCTTGGCCATGTGTTTGCAGGATCAATTTGATGCGGATATGCATCGTCAATATACGCATTCTGGTCCTCATCAAGCTGACATAGTGTTTGCTGGCGAAATTTTAGCGTGCAAACAAACATTATCACGCGGTCAGCAAAAAATCATGCTCTTGGCGCTGAAACTTGCGCAAGCGCAGCTGCTGGATAGACCTTGTATTTACCTATTGGATGATATGTGTGCTGAGCTAGATCAAACGCATATTGGCAATATTTTGGCGACCCTTAGCGAAATTTCCGGCCAATTTTTTCTTACCGCATTAGACGCTGCCGTAATTTTGCAAATGTTACCCGCTTGCTCCAAGGAAGTTGGACATGCCGATCTGAATTCTCTGTGTAAATAATATGATCATTTAGTGGCTTTGGTAATGGTATTGCAGCAACTTGGTTGCATCACCGGCATTTTGGGGTGCTCAGGGCGTTCCGGTTCTAGGAAAATCGCAGTCCAGTCAATAAGCTGGATATTTTTTCAAACATACCCTGATCTACTAAATCATTGTTTGCTGGTTGAGACTCAAAAAACCCTGGGTTGAATGTGCCGGATGTGGCTTTTCGGCTGGGCTCATTACACGCAGTGGCCGTCTGGTGAACTTTCGATGGCCACACGGTTTTTAAGTGAGCAAACGCCCGCTCGGTTGTTTGCCGATAAGGCATCAGATGATTGTGAAAACACGTTAACTTTTCATTCGTGTTTTGATTTAGCCAATACCAAGACTCCTGTTGCTCAGCCAAACTCGCGCAGTCACCATTGAAAAATCGAATTTGTTCAATCAGTGCATGGTAGCAAGTATTTTGCAAAATACCATCGGGAAAAGTCCCTGACAATAGGGTATGTTGTGGCGTGCTGATCCATACCTTGATATCGCCATTATCGTGAATCAAATCCTGCAATTCAGCAAGATCCGCAACATCAATCAAACAGGCCGTCAGCTTATCTCCTGATTGGCGAAATAAAATGGCATGGATAGGCTTTAGGTAAGGACAAAGAAAATCGCTTTGTTCCTGGTATACTTTTGCGAAATTAGAAGCAATTAAGAGATTTTCTGAAAAATTAAAAGGTGCTTGCTGAGCCAAATCCTGCAAGCGCCTCATAAATAGGCCCTGACCTTGCTCGATAAAACGATGGATTTCATCCTCCCAAGGCAAAGCGTATTCTTCTGTCAATTTTGGATCAAAACACAAGATTTCCTTCTGTGTTTCTTTCAGTGTCTCTTTGTGAGTCTCTTTTTCATGTTCGACTTCAGCGCCCAGCGTTTGGCATCGCTGCCCCCGACCTATCGATGCTTTTTTACATAAAGGAACATATTTTGCAACGATATCATGCAGTGTGGTGCGTAAGCTCCTTGATTCTTGCTCACTAGGCGTGATGTTGGCTTTTTCCAAGCAACTGGTCCAATCCTTGATTAAATTTGTACGGTGTTTTTCAAATAATTCTCTGGTGGGCCTCTCAATATAGATCGCTCCATACTGTTGAAAAAGACCGTGTTGTTTGTGTTCAACAAAATAAGTTTTAAAAACCTGTGCCAATCTATATTTGCTATCCATATCATCCTCCGCACTCTCTGTTATGCGTGCTAAGAAATCCTGGCGAATAACATTGTTCATATTGGCAAGCGCTGCAAAAAAATGGTCCTCCTTGAGTTGCTGTTCTTGGTTATCTGCCATTAATACCAATAAGTCGTCTAGGGTATCCGGCGTACCGTCGGGTACGATAAGACTCAGCGTTTGTTGTTCATCCAAACCGCGCATGCGCATACAACCTTGCAGAAAACTTTGTAAATGCGTTCTATGATCAGTTAAAACAAAAGCATGTGCGTCCGGCGCTTGTTTTAGATCAGTGCCAATCGCGTGGCTTTGATCGTAATAGGTGAAACGCTGGTTGGGTGTGCAATCCAGTTTTTGATTGATGTCGTCGGGATGACTGCTAGCCAAAATAATTGATTTTTCGCATTGCACATCCAAGGCATATAAGACATCGGCCTCATTAAAATAGAGGACATATCGAATAGACGGGTTATGTTGACGCAGCGTCCTTGCCAGTTGCTGAGCAATTGTAAGATTACTTAATCCTGCGAACGTCGCGCTGATATCGATGATGGCACGTGCATCTTGCCGTGTAGTCAACAGCTGTTCAAGATAGGCCTCTATGCTCGTTAATGGCAAGCGAATAATGTGTGTGTCTTTTGCTTTTAATACCGCCTGAATGTACCCATCGGTGCCCAGCGATGTTTGCGGATCATAGTGCAGGCGTTGATGATACGTGGTTTGATTCCAAGGTGTTCCGGATATTCCTTGTGCTGAATGATACATGTCGACGTGATTATATGCATCGGAGTGCAGCACCAAGGACTCAATAGTGACTTGCGGAAGAATGTGCTCTTGTAATATCGAAAATAACAGCGCATGTCGGTTTCTTAAATGCGTGAATAGCTGATCCAATTGCGCATTTTTAGATACTGAGCGAAGGCTAATGCGCTCCAAGCTCAGCCCCGTGCCTGTCAGCAGCACATTGACACGACAAGCTGTTGGCGTTTCGGCTATGGTGGTATAGGGACTTTGCGGGGCTAATAATTCCTGTCTCGCTTGCGCCTGCCATTGAATCAAGATGGTTTCTAACAAATTTCGATCTAAACCTGCACTTAACAGGGATTGAATCGAATAATTCACCGTTTCCAGTGCATTGCCAAATCGGCTGCGCTCGTTGGGTTGATTGCTGGCCACATAAGGAATCGCCAATGCCTTCGCAAGCGGGGTCTCTTGTGTTTGTGACGGTCCGTAGTGTTCCTTGAAGCGGCGTGCTTGTGTGCGCGGCAGCAAACTTAATTGTTCTTTATAAAAAGCAAACGCATCCTGAAGCTGGGGGGCTGCTTGTGTTATGCATGAGGGCATGGCACGATTGCTCAAATACGCTTGAACATCTTGGATCACTTCTCGACTGTTGAGTTGATCCATATATTTTTTTAACGGACTCTCTGGGTGCAAGAGCAGATCTTCTATGGTTGGCGAGCTTCCGCCTAACACGTCAACAAATTGATACAATGCAATGCTGTGTTCGACCAGCACGGTAGAAATAGATTTTAGATCACCCAAGGTGTAATTTAATTTCTTCTTCAACAACAAACCCTGGTGCACTTCATCGATCACCACATCACCACACTGTTTGAGCAACGCCGTGATCTTGCCGGCCCAATAGACTTGCTGCCTTGACTCTGGATCATCCGATGCGCTGGTTAACAAAAGTTCAATATATTTCAGCTGCAGCGATTGCATCGCTTCACCAGTTGTGACCAAATAATTTTTATGGGTCATGATCTCAACGAATGTCTGATAAATTTTCTCCAAACGTTGCGCGGAACAGTCACTGTCACGGCTAAACTCAAATCGATGGGCTTTCTGAGCAAATAGCCGCTGTGAGGTAGCATTGAGATCCGCATGATTGGTTGCCAGCAGTGCTCGCGGCACTTCTACCACCAGCAAATTTAAACCACTGGCTTTTTTCTGCGCCAATAAAGGCAGAATCACTTTAGATTTACCGCCTCCCATGGTGATTTTTTCAACCACATTCGCTGGTTGGTCTGAAGGCGATAACAAAGCCGATAAGGCTTGCGCTTGCCTTTTGCGGATCAATAGCTGCTCTTCATACTGAAACAGCATCAGCCCAGGGTCACTTTGTGCTTCAGATATATTTTCACACATGAACACCCTGGCCAAATGATAGAGATCAGCTGCAGCGGGGGGCTGGGAGCGCTCCGCCTGATGGATTGCTGCCAACACTTGCTGTTGTTGCTGGCGACGCACTTCTTGCGATAAGCAGCGATGGATATTTTGATGCAGCGCCCAGCATTGCGCTTTCGATAAGCCAGTTTTTTGTGTATAGCGCGCGTAGTCTTTGTGTAAATACAATGCCAATAGATCTTTTTTGGTCAAAGCATGTGTTTGCTTGGCAAGCAATTGCAGCTGGTTTTGTGCGCTATTGGCATGGCTTAATATATGCTGCCAGTCTAGGTCTAAAGCAGCTTGGCTGGTTTCTAGGGTATGGGTGATTTGGTCTTTTAATTGGGATCGTAGTTCCAAGTCAGAGAGTACGGCTTCTGCAATTTGCCGCTGTGCCACCATGTACTTAAATTTCAGTTGGCCTGCGATTGATTCGTCTTTGACCGCTTGCATGTTGTGGTCATACTCAACTTGTTGTGCATGGTAGTCCTGCATGCAATTACTGAGACCTAATGCCTGCCAAAGGGGGCTAGGATAATGGCCCTCGAGTGCTGGTAGCGGATCATGGGCATGATGTGTAGCGCTTAACTCCTCGTAAATCGCTTGGTTATCCGTTAAACGTTCTTGGTACAGGTCGGCAGTTTTCATCACGCTCAGGCGAGGAACGTCAAGCCTTGATACCATACGAACCAATTCGCTTAAGGTTAACTTCGTATGTCTGGCTTGAAACTGGTCTGGATTTTCTAATACCCGATAGAGAATATGGGTCAAATATGAAATATTGTCTTTTGTGTCATGACGAAACCTTAAATAAAGGTTACAAAAGTACTTCAGCTTATCTCTATACGCATGTACCGGATTAGCGCAAGCGATGTGCAGGTAGGTGGGGAAGTAAAGAATATAATCATCCTCTGATATCCCCGAATGGATCTTAGCCATAGCACACTCTTCACTCAAAGGTGCTGTGAATACATCCTCTTCCCAAGTGTCTACATCTTTTTTTGCTGTTAATGATAATCTGTGCTTATCCATGCTCGCCTTTGATAAGGCAGGATTGACTTCTGCGGTGTAGGGCGTACTGCCTTTTTTCATGACGATCAGTTCAGGATGGAAGTTTTTTTGAATATCCAGCAGGCGTTTGCGTTCTCTTGCGGATAAGCGATTCTCTGCTTTTGCACGCAAATACTGATACTCGTTGAGTAACCGCTTTACATGCAAACGCCGTCGATGAAAACCCAATGCGCCATAAGCTATCGGTAACCCAGCAGCATTCATCTGATACGGGTCACAAAACTCAAGCAAATGTTTGCATTCATTCGCTTGCAAAAAAAAGCCTTCTTCTAGATGGCGCACAGTGCGTAGGTGTCTTTGGTATAACGCATATATGGTAGACGGCAGCGAACGATAGAATTTTTGCAGTTTATTCACGCATTCTGTTTCATAAGCACTATTGGCATAGTTGCTATTGTGCAATGCTTGTTGCGGGATTTTCGGTGCTTGACCAAAATGCAAATAGTCGATATAAATACTGAGCGCCTTGAGCTGGCAGGCGACATACTCAGGTGTCAAGAGATTACGACCTGCCTCTTCCTCTGGATCCAATAGCACCGGAAGGGCTTCCACAATCCATGACAGATAAGTCAATTCATCGAGCAAACCCTCGAGACTTAAGCGTTTTCTGATATTTTCCAGAACAGCCCAAGCTTGATCCGTTTGGTGACAGGCTAGATAAATATAGCATAAATAAAAGGCATCAGCCGCGTTTTCTGCAACCGGTTGACCATCGACACATCGATAGGTTATCGTTCGCTCTGTATGGTGGAGATCCCAGATCGGTAATGGTGGCTTGGGGATGATTAGAGTGAGAAGATCCCGAATCGAACATTTGCCTACAGGGTTGTTTGGCATCAGCATGGTACGAGGAATAAGACCTGAAATATCATGCTGCGTGGGGTAATATTCTCCAGGCGTGTACGGCGCAGACCGATCAATATAAAAAGGATGTACCGCCACAACACATAGTGTATCATGGCCGTTGCTAAAGTTGAGGGCGGCAACCTGCGGTGCAAAAGGCGTGGATTCAATCAGACTATAATTGCTCTTCGGCAACCAAATTTTGTCTGCTGCGACCTTAAGCGTCCATCCGAAACGCGCAAAATCAATTGTACCTTCGGTGGAGGTCGCTTGATCAAGATTCACATGAAAGAAGTTCGGATCTTCGAATTTAGCTAACTGATGTGCATATAGAGACGGCGATGTGCTACGCACATGCGTCGTGCGCTGACCCTGTTCATCCAATGCATGCAAAGTACCCCAGGTGTCAATTTGATAGATAGGTTGGCCCTGCTTGACCAGTAAGGTGTCGTTCGGCGACACCCACGCCTCAATTTGAGCGTCGGTTAAAATAGCGGGGAAGAAATGTAGCGGCACCGGATTGTTTTTGAGATCGAGGAACACCTGCTGCTCTTGGCTTAGAGGTGTTAATTGATACCAGGTATCATGCCATTTTTTTTGAATAGCAAGCGATGTTGCTTCTTTTTTGACGCGTATCGGCTGATCAACCAATAGCAATGTTTTTTCATCTTCTGATAGCCAGCAAGAGGTCACGTGTTCAAGCCCGTATCGCGCCATAAATGGATTATTTTTGATATCAAGCGGTAGCGGACTGAGCGAATACCCGTTTTGAAACACACGCCCTTCTTCCGCGTTTACCCTGTAAATCGGCTTGCCCGCAACATCTTGGTACTGAAAATTTGGATAAGTCCCTCTGAGCGTGAGCGCACTGACGTTAAAGCCAAACTGTTGCATGATCACGGGAATCAGTGACGATGTGAGAGTGGGATCTGAGGTACTTAACCATGCCTTAAAATCAAGCTGCGCGCGTTGTTGATAAAAACGTGTGGTAGTATCTTCTGGAATGTATAGGTTTTGTTTGGCTTGGGACCATGCATACGATATATAGGCTTCCTCTAGCAACTGGGGCCTATCCATCACCAATGCATGCAGTGTCACGGCCAGTGAAAAGCGATAAGCATGTAAGCTGGCAAGAATATACGGATCTGTTTGTACAGACATCCGCATATTCAGTGTTTGATAAATATTGTTTAACCGCTGCAAGGATGTAGCATTTCGATAATACAGCGCCGTATAGCGGTAGACCTCCAGTTTTAAGCGAACAAAAAATAACGATTCATGATTCAGGGTGTTATCAGCATCGGCAAAGTGACGTAAGCCCTTTTCTATAAAAAAATCCAAGCGGTTTAAAAAAGCGTTATAATCGCCGTTTAAAATAGTTAGCAAGTGTCCGGGTTCGAAAATATTCGCTTGCACATAAGATTGCAGGTTGTGGTCTTGCAGTTTTGCGATGGATTCGGTTTTGCTAAAATAATCCAGCGTCAGTTTGATTTGATGTTTGGGAGACGCGCGCAAATGAAATAAATCACGAGAGAAGTAATCTTCTTTGTTCACTGGACGACAGCGATTTTCATCATGCGAGCATAGCTGGATAAGATTGCTGGTTTTTTTAGATGGAGAAAAAGAGTCATAAATGATTTTATGCTCTGGCTTTGAAATATGCTTCCCGAGAAGCGCGAGCCTGGCGGGGGATTTGGTAAGTTTGTATTTATGTTGCGTGATACAGTTTTGTTCCTCAGGTAACAGGGGCTCATTTGTATCGATGTAATAGATTAAGAATTTTTGTTCTAGCCAGCTATTAAAGCTGGTCAGCGATTGGTCTTTAGTTCGCGAAATAAAATGTGAGTGGCCATTATCCGCTCCATTATCAAAAAAAACACGGCCATAAAAGTTCCTAAATCGGTTATTCTTTTTTAAGGGTTGTAGATAAGCAATGAGCGCTTGCTCCAGTGCAAAGTGTTGTTGCATTTTTTTTATCAACGGTTTGAAACGCGCCTGGTTAAGCCTTGAGAAAAATGTTACCCGACCTTGTCGATCCAAATCGTTCATTAACTGGAAAAGCGCCGTCATATTTTTCTTCCGGATCTGGCTATGTAAGGTATCATCAGGATACCCATGGGATGCATACATCGTCTCTAGGCTCGTCTTTAAAGCAGGCTCTGAACTCAGCAGCTCTTGGTAGTACGGCAGAGGACCTTGAAACGCATTCAATGGAAAACCCTGCCGGTAATGGCTCTGCTGCGCGAGCTGCATAAGATTGAGCAGACGTTGATCGATGCTCGGGTTGTTGGTTGCGAAATACGGATAATCAATAAATTTTGTTAAATACTGAGCCAATGCACTATGCATATAGACATGAAACGTCGGTTTTGTCGTGACCGGTTCCGCGATGACATCAAAATAGTCACGCAGCACCAATAAGCTGCATCTTGTGACCACCTGCGTTGGCACAGTTGCGTTACTCAAGTGTTTTTCTGAAACCTCGGAATACAACTGCTGTAAATCATCGATAGCATGGGCTATCGCCGCAAAGTCTTCTGCAGTTACAATG
>DAIOSQ010000047.1:0-16079 GCA_036752465.1 Legionellaceae bacterium
CTACGAGGCCTGTCGTCGTGCAGGGTTTGCGGAAAAAGATATCGTTATCAACTGTACTATGCCAGTGCTAGATAAAGATGGCAGACAAAAGATGGAGACGAAAACTTACAAATTCGACACCAGCAAAAAAGACGACGGTACCGAAGAAACCAAGAATGGCTTTAAGGATGAATTATTTGCCGCTAGACCCGGGGTATATGACGGTATCACGCAAGAGATAGAGGAAATAGAAAAGCGTTCTGCTGCAAGCCTACCAGACCTTAGAACAGGGCTAGGGGTATCATCCGCCAGTGATTTCAGAGTCAAACTCCAGGAGTATCGTGACGCGGAGGCTGACGCTAAGAGGCTTGCAGCAGCTGCACCTGACCCAAACATTCCTGCTGCAGGAATAGCTGGAGGTGGTTCATAGTCTTATAAAGCTTGCAACGCAACAGACTGCCCCGCCTTGTCGGCGGCTTGCGCCGAAAACACAAACCACAACAGAGCACCTTCAGGTGGCATGAGCATATACATCAAATCGAACCGTTTTACCCGCAATGCTCCAGGTTGGTGGCAACAAAGGCGGCAAGCGCTGTGGCCATTTGAGCACAACTTGCTTGCGAACACGACCAATAGCCAAGTTCAGCAGAGTTTTTGCGTCATCATCAGGACCTATGAGACATTGCAAAGTTTGCATGTGTTTGTTGACCAATGCTGATTTCTGTCGCAATGGATGCATAGGATCGATATAGAACAAATCTGGATAATCACTGCGAGCCAACCCACTGAGATAGTGTATAGAGTCTTGGTATTTTAAAGATAAACTGCCCTCCTGGGCAAAATAAGCGGTTTTATGGGTCAGTGCATCTTCCAGCAACGCCGCCAGCATGGCATTGCGTTCAAGCATCAGCACATCGGCGCCAAAACTTGCTAATATTGCCGCATCTGTACCAAAGCCTGCCGTTAAATCAACAATTTTTAGTCCTGGACGAGGCTGGCAAGCCCGTACTAGGCCCTGCAATTTCAACGCGCGGTGCCGCTTTATAAGCTGGTGGCTGAGAAAATCAATAGCTATAGGTTTGAAGGTAGCAGTATACAACAGCAATCGTTCTTCTGTGAGCACCAAACGCGGCAATGTGTCATTATTAACGGCCAATTGGTAACGTGCGGCAATAGCTTCTGCGCGCTGACGAAGCTGCTCATGTGCGTACCCAATCACCGCTATCATGATGATGTGTGCAATAAACCAAGGTGAGCCACTCCGTGCAGTAGCCGTTGCAGTGTGGACAACAGTGCCAGCCGATTGGCTTGCAGAGCGAGATCATCGGTCATGACCATGACATGCTCGAAGAACTGGTCAATCTTGGGTGCCAGCTGCAATAGATTTTGCAAAATAAGCGTATACTGTTGCTGTTGGTACCACGGCTGCACCTGCTGTTGCAAGGTTACCATCAGCTGATGTAACGCAACTTCAGCTGACTCGCACAATACATCAGGGTTAATGGTGGACAGTGCT
This sequence comes from Legionellaceae bacterium, assembly GCA_036752465.1. Lineage (GTDB taxonomy): Bacteria > Pseudomonadota > Gammaproteobacteria > Legionellales > Legionellaceae > DAIOSQ01. The sequence continues at coordinate 1,496 of DAIOSQ010000047.1, forward strand.
TTGTCATGTTGGCCATGATTGAGTAATTGATTAACCCGCTTGGCCGCTTGCAACAAAATGCTGGCTTCTGGCTGTTGCACAAACCAGCGCAACGCTTGTATCCTATGGTGAAAATCGTACAACCAATCATCTTGGCAGAGCAAGGTTGCCTGAATCTGATCAGCTGTGAATCCCTCACCCAAATAATAAGACTGCAGGCGATCCAAAATAAATGGCTTTAATCCAGCGATGGCATGATTTGCGCTGGTTGCAAAGGCTGCAGCAGCACTGCTGATGAGTGCTGTCAATGAGGTGTGATTCTCAATTGTGCTCAAAATCCGCACCACGGCCAGAGCATGCCGTCTTAATTTGAAAGGATCCTTGACGCCGCTGGGTTTAAGGCCAATCGCAAATGTTCCCACCAGGGTATCGATTCTATCGGCCAGCGATAGCGCAAGCCCCAGTGATGATTGTGGGATGCTATCTGCAGCAAAACGTGGCATATACTGTTCATGCAAGGCGGTGGCAATCTCAGGATCTTCGCCTGCATGCAGCGCGTAGTAATAACCCATCAAACCTTGCAATTCCGGAAATTCGCCAACCATGCCCGTCATGAGGTCACATTTACTTAAATCAGCACAGCGCAAACTCTTGGTGAGATTCAAGGCAAGTGCGGGGGTCAAAACCTGCATTAGGCTGCTGATACGAATCGTTTTGTCATAGAGGGTTCCCAATTTTTCTTGGAAGACCACACGTTTAAGTTGTTCTAAATTAGCGCTGAATTGTTGTTTGCGATCCTGTTGATAAAAAAATTGTGCGTCACTTAAACGCGCCCGCATTACTTTTTCATTGCCAGCAATGACCCGAGCCTCATCCAGACTTTCAATATTGCTGACAGTGATGAAGTCATTGACTAAGCTGCCATCATCTGCACACAATGCAAAACATTTTTGATGTGATTGCATGGCGGCAATTAAGACCTCCTGCGGAATATCTAGAAAAGGCTCATCGAAATGTGCCAGCAAAGCCTTAGGCCATTCGACAATCGACGTGACTTCATCGAGCAGCGCTTCAGGCATAATCACCTGTCTTGCCTGTTGCGCTGCCAATGCAGTAATTTGTGCGGCTATGCGCTGCCTTCTTTTGGCGAAATCCGCGATTACATAGCTTTGCAGTAAACTAGATTCATACGCTGCCGGTTCGGTTATGGCAATGGCTTGTGGGCTATGGAAACGGTGCCCATAACTATATCGACCACTTGGCACGCCCAATATGGTTGCTTCCACCAGTTCTGTCCCATACAACAATACTACCCAGTGTACCGGTCGAGCAAATAACACATCGCCATGCCCCCAGCACATGCCTTTAGCGATGGGCAATCGTGCGACGGCCTCTTGTAACAATTTTGGCAACAACGTTTGCGTAGACTCGCCTGGTTTGACCGCTTCGTAGCACCACCAACGACCTTTGTCGGTGGTGATGGTGGTCAGCTGATCGAGAGCAACCCCACAGGTTTTAGCAAAGCCAAGCAGTGCTGCGCTGGGATTATGCTGTATTTCTTGGATATCAACCACCGCCGGGCCGCGCCGTGAAATGACCTGATCACGTTGCTGTCTGGCGACGGTCGAGACCAACACTGCCAGGCGCCTTGGGGTGGCGAAACTGCGAGCTTCTCCGTGCGAGATGCCAGCCGCATCTAAAGTTGCGAGCACATGCTGTTGCAGCGCCTCAGCCAACAATTGTACGGCACGTGAAGGCAATTCCTCCGTGCCTATTTCAAACAGTATATCATTCGACATCACACACCTTCATAGGAAAACCTAATGTTTCTCGAGCTAGATAATATGCTTTGGCAACTGCGGTAGCCAGCTGGCGCACTCGCAATATGTAACGTTGTCTTTCCGTGACAGAAATTGCACGACGCGCATCGAGCAGATTAAACATATGTGAAGCCTTAATCACCATCTCGTAAGCCGGCAGAGGTAATTTTGCATCGATTAGCGCGCTTGATTCCGCTTCATAATAATCAAATTGCCTAAAAAGTTCTGTAATGTGCGCATGTTCGAAGTTATAGTGAGACATTTCTACTTCATTTTGATGAAAAACATCGCCGTAGGTAACGGTACGACCAGCATGGCATGCCCAAGGCAGATCATAGACGTTGTCTACAGCAAGCAGGTACATAGCCAGTCTTTCTAATCCGTAGGTTAATTCTCCAGTCACAGGCTTACAGGGCAACCCCCCCACTTGCTGAAAATACGTGAATTGTGATATTTCCATGCCATTTTGCCATACTTCCCAACCTAAGCCCCAAGCCCCCAGTGTCGGCGACTCCCAATTATCTTCAACAAAACGAATATCATCACGCAGGGGATCTACGCCTAAATGCCGCAGCGAGTCGAGATATTTATTCTGAATATCAATAGGAGATGGTTTTAGTATCACTTGAAATTGGTAGTAGTGCTGTAATCGATTCGGATTTGCACCATAACGCCCATCAGTCGGCCTTCTGGAAGGTTGTACGTAGGCGGCGTACCAACTTTCAGGACCTATGGCACGTAAAAATGTAGCTGGGTGAAATGTACCCGCACCTACCTCTAAATCTAACGGCTGTAACAACACGCAACCCTGTTGAGCCCAAAATTGTTGCAAGGATAAGATTATTTCTTGAAAAGTTGACGGCTTTTTCATGACACAGAGATTCTCTATGGTCGGACGGCTGATTCAGCTGAGCTTATCAACCGCCAAATTGATTAACACGTATAACGACGTTTCCCTGTAACGAGGTAAGGGATAATGCGCAGTTACTTCGCTTCTTTGATTAAGTTTTCTATGGTTGCCTGACTGGCAGCTCCGGGAACAAAAGCGGGTATTGCATTGTTTTTCGGTTGCCCTTGTGTGTCGGTTGCGATCACAATCACCGCAGGGGTGCCCATCAAGTGTAACTTTTCTGCCAATGCACGGTTATCGCTCAACTCCTTCTGCACCACTTCGCTGTTCATATCTTTGCTTAACTTGTCTGTATCAAGACCAATAGATTTCGCGATGGACATGACGACATCTTTGTTAAGACGTTTTTCCGATTTAAACAAGGCGGCTTGCATTTGTAAGTATTTGTCTTGCATAGCGGCTGCCAATGCTGCTTTAGAAGCAATTTCTGAACCTTCGCCAAAAATAGGGAATTCTTTGTAAATTACGCGTACTTGGTCATTTTTACTGAGTAACTCAGCAATTACCGGCTTCATTTTTTTGCAGTGTATACATTGATAATCAAAAAACTCGATTAAAGTGACTGTCCCTTTAGGATTACCGTCAACCGCACGAGTATCTCTAAGCAACGCTTTCACATTTTGTGAAATGGCGGTTTTTGCTTGATCCTGCATATCTTGTTGCTGTTTTTTCTGCAGCACTTGGGACACTTCTATCAGCACTTCAGGATTATTGATCAAATAATCATGCACGACTTGCTCTATTTCTTTTTTCTGCACGTCTGTCATAGTCTCAGCTGCCCAGACCATAGGCGATGCTGTAACGGCTAACGCCAACAGGCTCATTTTGAACGTATTCACCACTTTCACCTTAATTCCCCTCAATCATGATAACTCCGTTTGAAACGTATCATCAACCTGCAGCAAATTCAAGTAGTATGCCAGTCGATAAACACGGCTATGTGCGCCAGTGAAGATGGCGAATTATGCTGTCGTACGTAATTTTGCATAGGCAAGCAACAACCATTTGCTGCTCAGGTCGGCAAATCTAACCTGAGCTTTGAGCCCTTGCGCACTGCCCTCAAGATCGATAATGATTCCTTGTCCAAACTTAGGATGATAGACCTCTTGCCCAAGATAGTAGCCTTGTGCAGATTTGACTGCCGGTGAGGTCGGCAGATAGCTCGTAGTTTTCTTGATGCTGCCCGCTAAATTTTGTAAATATTCTAAGGGTAGTTCTTTGACAAAGCGCGATACATGATGATGTTCGCTGCGACCATATTGACGTCTTGTTTCGGCCGCAGTCAGCGTCAGCTTGTGCATGGCACGGGTCATACCGACGTAACACAGTCGTCGTTCTTCTTGCAAACGTTGCTCGTCTTCTTGTGACTGCTTGCTGGGAAAAACACCTTCTTCCATCCCAACCAAAAATACCCGTGGAAATTCTAGTCCTTTGGCTGCATGTAATGTCATAAGATGCACATAGCCGCTCTCACCCTCAGTATCTTGTGTCAAAACATCTAATGAAGCATGTGCTAAGAACGCCACCATAGCTGATAACTCAGCATCTTCAAACCGAAATTCACTGGCAGCATTGATGAGCTCTTGCAAATTGGCTAATTTGGAATCTGAGACATCACCTTTCATGTTACCATAATATTGTTGTAGGCCGCTGTGCACCAAGACATGTTGGATTTGCTCGCTGAGCAATAATGCTGCTGTAGCCTGAGCTAATTGCGTGATCAGCTCCAAAAACTGTCCTAATGCTTTACGCGCTCTTTCAGGCAATAGCTGCGCTTGGATAAGTTGCACAGCAGCAAGCCAAAATGAGCATTGTTGCGTGCCTGCGAGATTTTTTAATTCTTGCATGGTTTTGTCACCAATGCCCCGTGCAGGCACATTGACCACTCGCTCAAAAGCAGCATCGTCATTCTGGTTGATGATAAGTCTTAAGTAGGCTAAGGTATCTTTGACTTCTGCCCGTTCAAAATAACGCATGCCGCCGTAAATACGATAAGCAATATGGTTACGCAGCAACGCTTCCTCTAAAACCCGTGATTGCGCATTAGAGCGATATAAAATCGCAATGTTCTGCAACTCAAGACCGCTTGATTTTTCCTGTTGGATGCAAGCACTGACAAAATGAGCCTCTTCTAACTCATTGAAGGCTGTGTACAGCCCAATTTTATCTCCACTGGCACCATGAGTCCATAAATCCTTACCCATACGAGTTGGATTATTGGCAATCAAAGCGTTGGCTGCATTCAAAATAGTCGCCGTTGATCGATAATTTTGCTCGAGACGAATCAACTGACTGCCAGTAAAATCAGTTTGAAAACGATGGATATTTTCAATTTTTGCGCCACGCCACCCATATATTGATTGATCATCATCACCCACCACCATGACCGCATTGCTAGCACCGGCAAGCAAACGGATCCAGGCATATTGGATGGTATTGGTATCTTGGAACTCATCCACCAAAATGACTTTAAAAGCTTGTCTGTAACGCTGTAACAATTCCTCATGACGGCGCAGCATTTCTAACGTTCGCAACATCAATTCAGCAAAATCAACCACGCCTGAAATTTGACAGGCTTTTTCATAGGCACGGTAAATCTCCAAATACACCCGCCTAGGACCATAGGTGGCCTCCATAACTTCAGCTGCACGCAAGCCTTCGTCTTTGCTGCTGTTTATGAAATTTTGTACTTGCTTGACCGGCCATTGCTCAACATTGAGATTCATGTCGTGCATGATGCGCTTGATAATACGAGCTTGATCATCGGAATCTAAAATATGAAAATGTTGCGGTAAATTGGCTTCTTGGTGGTGTTTGCGCAACATACGATGACACAAACCATGAAATGTGCCCACCCAAAGCCCATCAACTGGTCGTTGCAATACTTCATGCAAACGAGTTTTCATTTCTGCGGCAGCTTTATTGGTAAAAGTCACTGCCAACACCGCGTGCAGTGACAAATGCTCATGCACGACCAACCACGCCATGCGGTGCACTAAAACTCGAGTTTTGCCACTGCCTGCACCCGCCAGTACTAAAAGGTGGCTGATGGGAGCAGTAACTGCAGCCAATTGTTGTTGATTAAGCCCCGTTAAGAGCTCTTCGGCAGTGATCATGCACATGACTTCCTTTAAAAAAAGAGTAACTTACCACACTCATCGCTCCAAGTCTTGATGATTTGCAATGGCTGAGTGCTTTGTGTAACATTAAAAATATTTTCTAACGTGAGCAAAATTAACATGCGAATGAATCGAATGGTCTGGCTTGTCGGGTGCATGTTAACAATAACAGGATGTGTCCTAAGAGGCCCCAACCCCGACGATCCTTACGAAGCCATCAATCGTAAAATGTACAGCTTCAATACCGGTGTTGACCGCTTCATTCTCAAACCACCCGCCAAAGTGTATGTCGCGGTGGTGCCTGCGCCAGTTCGAGCCGGCGTGAACCGCGTTTACAACAATATTAACATGTTACCTACAGTGGCTAATGACATTTTACAAGCCGACTTTAACAGTGCAATTAAAGATAGCTGGCGTTTCTTCATCAACTCGACCTTTGGGATTGGTGGCATATTTGATGCAGCTGACAAATGCCAGCTGCCGCCGCATAGCAATGATTTAGGACTGACGTTTGCTAAATGGGGTGACAAACATTCCCCCTATGTGGTCATACCGTTTCTTGGCCCTAGCACAGTCCGTGATGGCGTAGCCATGATTTTTGATTATGTGCTATTTACTCCTTACCCATACATCAGGTCCAACCCAATTTTATACAGTGTTCTCGCCCTACGCTACGTGGATTTACGTTCACAAATGCTCGATAGTGAACGCCTAATCAACGAAGCCATGGATAAATACAGCTTCATTCGTGATGCGTACTTGCAACATCGCAATTACTTGATCAACAACACCCGTAGCAACGACAACGAAGGTGCGCTGTACGTGGAGGAAACCCAAGCCCATACGCCTGTAACCAAAGCGCCGTTAACAGACGAGCCAGAAGAACCACAGAAATCACTTTTTCCCATCACCACGGCCAATAATGATACACATAGCTCTGCTGCATCCTGAGATACCGCCAAACACCGGCAATATCATCCGTCTATGCGCCAATACTGGCGCACAGTTGCATGTGATCCACCCTTTAGGATTCAGCATGGATGATAAACGCATGCGCAGAGCCGGCTTAGACTACCACGAATACGCTAGGGTTATGCACTACGCCGATGACACAACATTTTTTAAACAACATAGCCAGCGAAGAATTTTTGCTTGTACCACGAAAACAAATATTTGTTACACCGGCCCTATATATCAAGCTGAAGATCTGTTTTTGTTTGGTGCAGAGACCACCGGCTTACCTGAAGAAATTCGGCAACGCTATCTACCGATCCGTATCCCCATGCTGGCCAACAGTCGCAGCATCAATTTAGCCAATGCTGTGGCCATTATTCTATATGAAGCCTGGCGGCAACTTGGTTTCACAGCACCTGGCAATTAGCGGTCTTTTTTTGTAACACTCGGATATAATCGCCAGCAATGTCTAGGCCTGTTGCTTGACTAATTTCACGCATACAGGTTGGACTGGTCACATTTATTTCGGTTAAATAATCGCCAATCACATCTATACCCACACAATGCAATCCTTTGGCGCGCAAAGTTGGCGCCAACACCGCGACTATGTCACGATCACGTTGATTCAGCTCAACAACCTTGCCATGACCACCTGCCGCCAGATTACCCCGACACTCGCCATGCTTTGGCAGCCGCGCCAGCGCGTAAGGGACTGCAACCCCATCGATCACCAAAATACGCTTATCACCCGCCGTTTGTATCTCAGGAATAAATTTTTGTGCCATGATACTGACTGTTTGTGTTGCGGTGAGGGTTTCCAAAATAACCGCGAGATTTAAACCCCTATTGTCCACCAAAAAAACACCCCGCCCGCCCATAGCTGATAATGGCTTAAAGATCACACAACCATGCATTTCCCAAAAAGCTTGCAACTGGGTTATATCACGTGACACCAGTGTTGGTGGACAAAGTTCTGGGAAATGTAACGTAAAAAATTTTTCATTGACATCACGCAGACTGGCAGGTTTATTTGACACCAATACGTGCTCACGCTCGGCCAGTTCAAGCGCGTAGGTGGCATAAATATATTCCATATCAAACGGGGGATCCTTACGCATCAAAATCACATCAAAATCGGCTAACGCGACCTTCTCACTGGCCCCTAGCTCGAACCATTCACACGAATTTGAACGCAGGGTAAGCGGTGTGGTTTTGGCATACACCCTACCATTTTGTGCAAACATATCGGACAAGGTAAAATACGCGCATACAATCCCCATCTCTTGTGCTGCTAAAATCATGGCCAAGGTAGAATCTTTGTCAACTTTGATGGTTGCCAATGGGTCCATAAGTATCGCAATTTTCTTCACAAGCGCTCCTGATGATAAGCCTGGATCTCGCGCGCTGCCGCCAAGGCCGCAAGGCGCGCAATCACCGCGTACACGTAAAATAAATTAGGCGTATCTTCGTCGCAGCCGTGCAATGGACCACCAGGCGTGTTGCACGGGTGGACAAAAGACAATGGCTCAAAATGCATACCAGGCGCATTGAGATTTTCCATCTTGCCACGATGACGATGGACCCGATAAAACCCCCCTATGACATATTCACCCAGCATATAAAGCACAGGTTCTGCCACCGCACCATCAGCCATAGCCTCTGAGCTTAACACGCCCTCTTGGATGAGTACTCTGGATACTTTGCGACTGCCCTTGCTGGCAGACATTTTTGTTCTTTGCTTGCGATTCATTTGCAACAAAGCTGCGCCCTCGCGCACCATCATCACACCCATACCATAGGTACCATTATCCGCTTTCACTGCCACATAGGGGGTTTCCTGAATGCCATAGGTTTTGTACTTCTCAGCGATTGCCATCAATAGCTTGTCAATAGCTTCGGCCAGGGATTCAAGCCCCGATTGGCTGATAAAATCAATCTCATCTACCGCAGAAAATAACGGATTGAAAAACCAAGGATCGCAATCTATTGCCTGGGCAAAAGACGTGGCAACCTCATTAAAAAAAGTAAAATGTGACGATTTCAAACGCGTGCCCCAACCAAGATCGGTTGGCGGGTAGATAGGTTGGTCTATCTGCTGCAATATATCAGGCACACCGGATGACAAATCATTGTTTAACAGTATGGCACATGGCATAAAATCGTGTAGCATAATTTTACTGCCCACGCGTTTTATTGGCTCTATGAGCAATTGCTGGTGTTCATGAATGGGTATATACGTATGCTCCGTGCAACTGGGATCCAAACTACCAATACGCACGTTCATACCCGCTTGACTAAAAATCTCTTTGAGCGCAAATAAACTCTGCATGTAAAAGTGATTGCGGGTATGGCTTTCTGGCAATAGCAGTAAATTGGTGCAGTTCGGCAAATATTCTTTACAGAGGGCCTGCGCTGCTTGCACATAAAAAGCTTGATAATCAACATTTAAATTATTGAATCCTGCCGGAAAGAGATTGGTGTCAACCGGAGCTAATTTAAAACCAGCATGCCGTAAATCGACTGAAGAGGTAATTGGCGGCGGTGTTTCCAGCCAGCGCTGCCTAAACCATTCTTCGATGATGACAGCATTTTCTAGCATCAAGGTCTCAATGTGATGTACCGCTTGCAAGCGCGTCCCTAACATATGAGGCGTATCAAAGGTCATCAGCAACTCTATTGCGTTAGTTCAAATTATCTAGCATGTTAACCTAGGTTTCTTGAATAAAAAAGCTAAGCGGTGCTATCATGCAAATATTCAATAAAACAGCGACTTACTCTAATAAGTTTGCTTAAACTGGATAGCCAGCACATGATTCCACAGCTTATGCAACAGTTCAGCACACAACTGCAAGCAATTTATTTCCTTGTCATTCTGGTCACCGCTATCTTGCACATCCTCTTCGCGGGTGCGGTAGCACGGGATGCCAGTCACCTACAAAAACTGGGCCAGCGCCCCATGTTGGTATCTGCGCTCACTTGGGCTTTCGCCACGTTAACGGGCGGTGTTACAGTTGCTGCCATCTATTGGTTTATTCATCACTCTACATTGACCCGTCGCAGCATAAGCTTACCAGCAGCCCAAAGCTAATCAGCTAGAGATCTTGCGTTGCTACATCATTATCGGGATAATTAAGCGCGTGATAGATTATCAGTTAAAAGGTATTATACAATTATGTTTGCAAATCAATTTACGCAGCAATTAAGTCACTTTGCTATGGAACATGCATACGCTTGTTCAGCATTGTTGCTAGTTTTAGTTCTTTTGTTGGTCAATGAAATGTGGGAGCAAAAAAATAGAGCCCAAGAATTGACACAGCAAGCCGCCATTGACCTAATGAATGAAGAAACTGCCATTATTTTCGATTGGCGAGAAGCCGCTATTTACAAGAACGGTCATATCATTCATGCCATCAATATTGTCAATGACGACTTCTTTTCACCAGCCAAGCTACAAGCATACCAAGACAAAACCTTGATTATGGTCTGTAGCAATGGCCAAAAATCGCATGCAAAGGCCAAGCAATTACTCCACAGTGGCGCAACCAACGTGAGAGTGTTGCAGGGTGGCATGGTCGCATGGGAATCCAATCATTTACCCGTTGTCAAAGGAAAATAAGCCATGTCTGACATCCTCATGTACACCACTAAAACGTGCCCATATTGCGAAAAGGCGCGCATCCTATTGCGCAAAAAAAATCTGCCATATACTGAAATTTTTATCGATGAATTCCCAGAAAAGAGAGACGAAATGATGGCTAAAAGCCAGCGAAAAACAGTACCGCAGATCTTTATTAACGGGCGCTCTATCGGTGGCTCAGATGATCTTCATACCCTTGAAGAGCAAGGGCAATTAGATAAACTACTACAAGGAACTAACCTATCATGACGCAGAACCCTGCAGAAAACACCAATGAAATTCAATTTATGATCCAACGTGTGTATGTAAAAAATATGTCCTTCGAGACCAATAATACGCCCGCGATTTTCCAACAAGCGTGGGAACCCGAACTATCTTTAGATTTAAATACCACCAATACATCGTTAGAGCCTAATGTGTATGAGGTTGTGCTGACCGTCACTGCTACGGTCAAAAATAAAGATGCTGCCGCCTTTCTGGTAGAAGTTCAACAAGCCGGTATATTCACGATTCAAGGTGCACCGGAAGCTCAACTAGATCATTTGCTGAATAGTTTTTGTCCGAGCATTTTATTTCCTTACGCTAGAGAGGCCATCACCGGTGAAGTCATTCGCGGCAGTTTCCCACAGCTGGTGTTGGCACCCATTAATTTTGATGCCTTGTACGTGCAGAAGCTGGCGGAAAAAGAACAACAAACCACACAGCAGCAAGACTAACTATGAAAAAACCAGGCATCGCTGTTTTAGGAGCAGGATCCTGGGGCACAGCCATCGCGATCCATCTCGCTCGCGCTGGCAACCCGGTATTGCTTTGGGGTAGAGAACATGAGCAGATCCAGGCCATGGTCGAACACCGTACTAACCAGCGCTATTTACCCGGGATAGTTTTCCCCAGTCTGCTCACGGCCACTCATGATTTACAGCATGCTTTGGAAGCTCAACATCTGTTAATAGCTCTGCCATCCCATGCATTCAAGCAGAGCTTGCATTTAATTTCGACCAAACCAACTGGCATCGCTTGGCTTACCAAAGGCATTGACCCAAACTCTTATCAACTGCTCAGCCAAGTGGTCGCCGACTACTGGGGAGAGGATTTGCCGATGGTGGCAGTATCCGGACCATCTTTCGCTACTGAGGTGGCCAAGCAATTGCCAACAGCGCTGTTGTTGGCCAGCAACCATACCACCCACCAAAATATTTGGAAAAATTTTCTGCATCATGATAACCTGCGGGTATATTTGACAGCTGACATGGTCGGCGTGCAAATAGCCGGTGCCGTCAAAAATATCCTGGCCATTGCCTGTGGTATCAGCGATGGCTTAGCCTATGGTGCTAATGCCAAAGCAGCCTTGATCACCCGTGGTCTGGCTGAAATGTCACGCCTAGGCACCGCCCTGGGGGGCACACAAGAAACCTTCATGGGACTCGCTGGGGTCGGTGACCTGGTGTTGACCTGCACCGATAATCAATCAAGAAATCGCCGCTTTGGTCTATTAATTGGGCAAGGCTGTGACCTTAGCAGCGCAGCTAAGCAGATAAGACAAGTGGTAGAAGGTCAATGGAACGCAGCACAAATATGCGCATTATCTCAAACTTTGCACGTTGATATGCCCATCTGCCGCGAGGTCAATGCCGTCTTAGAAGGACAAATTCATGCCAAGCAAGCAGCTTTGAATTTGATGTCTAGACCCCCTGCCACATCTGAATAGTTACCAGTGATGCGTCATGCGTAAGCGCAATGCATTGCCGATCACGGAAACTGAACTTAGCGACATGGCAGCCGCCGCGATAATGGGATTTAGCAGCACGCCCGTTAGCGGGTATAACACCCCTGCAGCCAGCGGAACCCCTAAAAAATTATATATACAGGCGAAAAACAGATTTTGCCTAATATTGCGCATCGTAGCAACTGATAATTGATGGGCTGCAATAATGCCACTTAAGTCGCCATGCAGTAAAGTAATACCAGCGCTCTCAATGGCCACATCCGTACCAGTACCCATAGCAATGCCTACATCGGCACCGGTCAGCGCAGGGGCATCATTCACCCCGTCACCAGCCATTGCCACCACCAGTCCTTTGGCTTGCAACGCACTGACTATGCGACTTTTATCCTCTGGCATAACTCCTGCGAACACTTGCGCTATACCAAGTTGCGCCGCAACAGCCATAGCGGTTTTTTTATTATCACCAGTGAGCATAATGACTTCAATACCTTGATGTTGCAGCGCCACAATAGCTGCCGCGGTACTCGGTTTAATTGGATCTTCTATGGTTAATAGCGCTGCTGCAACACCTTCTACCGCTATAAACATCGCGCTAGAACCTGCGGTGCAGAGTGTATCGGCTTGCCTCGATAACGCATCATCTATGGGTATACCCATTGCTTGCATCAGTCGCGCATTACCAATAACTACCTGTCGACCATTGACGATGCCAGTGACGCCTTTTCCTGGTTGAGAATCAAAATGACTCACCACCGCGGATGGTATATTGCGTTCCTTCGCTGCGGTGAGGATAGCATGCGCGAGTGGGTGCTCACTATTGGTTTCCAGGCCTGCAGCCAAAGCCAATATCTCGTCCTCGTGAAAACCAGCAGTCACCACAACATGCGTTAGTTTTGGACGACCCTCCGTAAGTGTGCCTGTTTTGTCGACCACCAGGGTATTGATTTTACCCATGGTCTCTAGCGCTTCGGCATTTTTGATCAACACACCTCTTTTTGCACCTAAACCAATGCCAACCATAATCGACATTGGCGTAGCTAGCCCAAAGGCACAAGGACAAGCGATGACTAATACGGATACAGCCGCGATCAGCCCATAGCTGAACGATGGAGGCGGGCCGTACATCGCCCAAATCGTAAAAGTAACCACCGCTATCAGTAATACCAGTGGCACAAACCAACCAGCGACTGTATCTGCCAAACGTTGTATGGGTGCACGACTGCGTTGGGCATCACTGACCATTTGTACAATACGCGCTAACATAGTATCACTGCCAACATGGCACGCTTTCATCACAAAACTGCCAGTTTGATTCATGGTGCCACCCATGACTTTTGTACCGACCGTCTTGTTGACCGGTACTGACTCACCAGTCAACATAGATTCATCCACACAACTTTGGCCTGCATGGATTTCACCATCTACTGGTATTTTTTCGCCCGGACGCACGCGCAGCAGATCCCCTGGGTGAACGTGATCAAGGGTGACCTCTGCAAAGTCCCCATTTTCCTGAATTTTATGCGCTGTTTGCGGAGCCAAGTTCAATAAAGCACGAATGGCGGCACCGGTTCGGTCGCGCGCTGACAACTCCATCACTTGACCTAATAATACCAGAGTGATGATCATCGTAGCTGCTTCGAAATAGACCGCTACAACACCACTCTGATCTCGAAAAGCTGCCGGAAACATGTCAGGGAATAATCCCGCCACCATACTGTATCCCCATGCAGCACCGACCCCCAGTGCAACCAATGTAAACATATTTAAATGACGCTGCACAACTGAGCTAACACCGCGTTGAAAAAATGGCCAGCCTCCCCATAGCACCACCGGCGCCGCCAATACCATTTGGATTAGAATGCTCAGTTTGCTGGATAATCCGAAAGCTGGTAGGTTACCAATCATCTCAACCAGAAAAAGTGGCAAAGTCAGCAGCAAAGCGCCTATAAACCTACGCCGCATGTCAATGTATTCATGGTTAGGTTCTATACTGGCTACCACATTCAAAAGCTCAAGGGCCATACCGCAGATAGGACAGGGGCCTGGGTTCGGTTGCTGTACGTCCAAATGCATTGGACAGCCGTACTTAAAAGCATCTGCATGCGTATCCTGCTGTAAATTTTCCTGCTTCATGCCTGTTCTCCTTGGTGACAGCTTAAGTTAAGTATAAACCAGCCACGCTTAGACAGTAGGCCCCCAATAATCCCACTTTTCACCTCAGAGCGAGGTGACCTACCAATGCATCCCTCGCTTTGTCTAATTACTCCGCATGGATGAGATGCTTCAAAGACGTAAGTTTACATATTAAATCATGTCCTAATGCATGGACATACTTAAGCAATGTATCAAATGTTACAAGCTGGGCTTGTTTATAGCGTTATCACCTTTGAATCACAAGTCTGTTCGATTTTTTGCGACAAAACCACAAAAATTTCTACG
>DAIOSQ010000048.1:0-15950 GCA_036752465.1 Legionellaceae bacterium
ACAAAAAATCCTCAATAACCAACAGGTGCGAGCTGATCAATCTCTGCTGGCGAGATGCGATCATGTTGAAATACCTTCACCTCTTGGCCAAGGCATTGAAAATAATAGACCAAATTATAAGTAAATGAGTCGTAATTATCGATCATTAACAACATGCAGGCCTCTTATAGTGAAAATTCGGCGCCGAGATACACCGCTCGTACCTGTTGGTTGTTGAGGATTTTTTGTGGCGAGCCCTCACAAAGAATGGTGCCTTGATTGACAATGTAGGCACGTTCACAAATATCAAGCGTTTCACGGACATTATGGTCAGTAATGAGTACACCAATTTTTTTGTCACACAAATGTTGGATAATTTTCTTGATATCTAGCACGGATATCGGATCAACACCGGCAAAAGGTTCATCCAGCAAAATAAATCGAGGTTCACTCGCCAAAGCACGCGCAATTTCTACTCGTCTTCTTTCGCCCCCGGATAAACTCATGCCTAAATGATCACGTAAATGCGCGATATGAAATTCTGCTAATAATGCTTCTAGCTGTTGTGTTCGTTGATATGTATCAAGATCTGTGCGTAACTGCAAAATAGATAAGATATTATTTGCCACACTCATTTTCCGAAAAATAGACGTTTCTTGCGGCAGATAGCCTATACCTAGACGGGCACGCTGGTGCATAGCGGCTTTGGTGATATCCTGATCATCTAACAGAATCGAACCTTGATCGCAGGCGATAAGTCCGACGATCATATAAAAACAAGTGGTTTTACCCGCGCCATTAGGCCCTAACAAACCAACGCATTCCCCACGTTTGATTTGAATATTAATATCTTGCACCACTACCCTGGCTTTGAATGATTTGCGCAAATGCAATGCTTTTAATTCATTCATAGCGTTGCCTGCGCTTTTTGAATGATGATGGTTGCTGGAGTTCCTGCTTGATATTGTGTGATGACGTGCGCTGTGGTCACATCATAGCTGATATGATGTGCGACGATTGAATTAGCGCCTTGCAGGACTTTTGCATGACCAATCAATTCAACAAAATGGCGCTCAGGGTAGTAATAAATAATATCAGCGTAAGCCTGCAAGGTTTGCTTATCCTTGTCGGTGATCGTGGTGTAATAGGCTTGTTGCGAATCTTTGCCTTTGAGTATCGCTTTAGTGACTTCATGTTCATTATCGCCGTCGGTAATGATCGTTTCCGCACGAATATGTGTGCTGCCTTGATCGATAGCCACATGGCCGATATAAACACCATGGTGCGTGGTGTGGTTCATATCAACCGAATCTGCCTGAAAATTTAACGGTGCTGTTTTGTCACTGCTCAACGCCATGCACTCATGCATGCAGCACAGCAACCCAAACAACATCAACAACAGCTTGCCATAGCAGCTGTATGAATAAACATTAAGCTTTTTTGCTAGATACATAGGTTCCCTGTGCTTGGCTGAATAATTGTATACGATTATCTTCCAGATACGCATTCATTCCTGTGGCGGTAACGACGCTGTTCTGTTGTTTATATTCTATTTTTTTGGGGGTGGTGGCAAATTGACTTTCGGGGAAATACGTCAACTCTTCGGTTTTGATGATTGCCGCGGGTTTTTGCGCAGAAGCTGCTTGTGTGATATGCACATGTCCATGAAATACAATTTGCTTGCCATTATATAATGTGCGTGCATGATCTGCATGAATCTCCCATTGTGGTTTATCGGGTTGGTTGACGATGATGTGTGGTTTATGCAGATAATGCGCATTGTCTTTGGGGGTGTGGGTCAGCATCGTGGTTTGCAAGTAATGGGTGAGTTGCCCTTGTTTGCCGTATTGCGTAATTTCAACCTGATGCATGATGGTATCCACACTGGCTGACAGAGTTTTTTCATCGAGCAAAAACACACGGTGGCTACTGGCAAAGTACCAACCACTGCTGGCGAGACATGTTAGGGTGATAAATAGCCATATGGCACTTTTCAGGGATGTCATAAATTCAAATAGCGCTTAACGGCTGCTTCGTGTAGGTTTTGTGCACTTAAAATTAAATCACAGACCTCGCGGACGGCGCCCTCACCACCGCACAGCTCGGTTTGCCAAGCGGCGAATTCTTTAACTTGGCGGACAGCATTAGCCACGGCTACACCAAAGCCAACCTGTTGCATGATCGGTAAATCGGGGAGATCATCTCCTATATAGGCAAATGACTCATCTGGCAATTGTAGGGTGTTTTTTAAAGTATCGTAAGCGTTTTGTTTGTTGAGTTGGCCGGTAAAATAATGCCTGATACCCAGTTGTTGCATGCGTTGGTCGATCATAGCGTTTTTCGAGCCAGTAATCACCGCAACTTCAAGGCCAGCCGCCATCAACAGCTTCAACCCAAAGCCATCTTGTATATGGAATGCTTTCAATTCATTGCCTTGATTATCTAGAAAAACTTTGCCATCGGTTAGGACACCATCGACATCACAAATCAAACATTTTATTTTTTGCGCTTCTTCAAGCAAAGTGTACATAATAATCCTTCTGATTAGTAAACGCCGGCACGCAGGAGATCATGTAAGTGAATCACCGCGACCGGTTTGTGTTGATGATCGGTTAAGACCAGGGAGGTAATTGAATTTTGCTGCATAATGCCCAGCGCTTCAGCTGCCAATGTCCCGGGTGCTATGGTTTTACATTGCTTGCTCATGACTGTTTGCAATGGTGTGGTGTCAATGTCAAAGCGTTGCATGAGCGTGCGACGAATATCGCCATCTGTGTAGATGCCAGTCAGTAAGCCTGCTGGGTCGACGACACAGGTCATGCCTAATTTTTTCTCGGTAACGACCAAGATAGCATCGCGGATGGTGGCATTTTCTGACACAATCGGCATTGCCTCGCCATGATGCGCTAAATCATCTGTGTGAACCAGTAACCGCTTGCCTATGCTTCCACCTGGATGTGAGTGAGCAAAGTCGGCGGCACTGAAGCCACGTGCCTCTAGTAAGGCAACAGCCAGAGCATCCCCCATGACTAAGCTGACTGTTGTGCTGGTAGTTGGTGCTAACCCTAGTGGGCAGGCTTCATGTTGAATGCTGACATCTAGCACGACCGTAGCAGTTTTTGCCAGGGTGGAATCTTGCTTGCCACATAGGGCAATGATAGGGACGTGCATGCGTTTCAGCAATGGCAGTAAAAGCAAAATTTCGTTGGTATAGCCTGAATTTGAAATGGCGATGACCACATCTTTGGCTGTAATCATACCCATATCACCGTGAGCAGCTTCGCCAGGGTGGACAAAAAAGGCAGGGCTACCGGTACTGGACAGCGTAGCAGCAATTTTTTTGCCGATATGTCCGGATTTTCCCATGCCAGTTACAATAATGCGACCCTCACAAGACAGGAGGGTTAGGCAAGCGCGGGTAAAATTTTCATCGATGCGATGGGTTAGTTCAAAGACAGCCTGCGCTTCGGTTTCAATCACGGCAAGCCCAAGTTTGCAGAAATTCATAGGGTTGCGTACATTCCTCAAATACGAACAGTCTAAAATTTTTGCTAGAATAATGCAATACCTCTCAAGTTAACGCAAAAATTGTTATTCAATTTAATTCAACTCAACCAGAGCAAGCAAATTATCGAAACTTGAACTACGCCAGCTGGTCAGTCAAAACCCACGAACTTGGGTATAGGCTGGCTTCGATCAGACTAACGGCTAAGCCTAGGCTTATCAAAAAGATACGTTAAGCTTATTAGAACGGTGTTAAATCCGAATCGTCCAATACTCAGCTGATCCGCTGACCATGTATCTTGACCCGAACCTGATTCAATGCCCCCAAATGATTGATACTCATATCCAACTGAGAAGATCAATTCGGGATATAATGAAACATCGACCCCTGCACCAACATTGTAAGAAAATTGGGTTGTTGTGCGATCGGCAAATGCTGGACTGACGCGAGCATTCACACCTGCTAAAGCCGTTTCTTGGTAATTGTATGCATGCACAAACGCCGCACCTAGCCCCAAATCAAAATAGACCATAGCTCGTTGATACTGCATTAAATCCAGTTTCGTGTACGCCGAGATTACATTCGCATTGGCTTTCCAATTATACGTATAATTTTGATAATTTGGCAGAGAGTACTCTGTCACTGAACCTGTGATGTTTTGTGGAAACAAATACTGGTATCTCAATGCGAGCTCAACTGCTGGCAGCCAGGGTTGCAGGTGTTGTGTCCATCGATACCCAGCCGCTGCCGCTAACATCACTTCTTCGTGGTCAGAGTTAGCTGAATACTGATCAAAATTGCCCGATGTAGGGAAACCTGAACCATTATTCACCCACATGGTTGTATTGATTTCAGGCCATATTGCACCGACATCACCTGAAATAAGCCACTGACCTTGAGTGTATTTCGGTAATGAGACGGCGTAAATCAAATCAGACATGCTCAGGAGCGAACATATTAACCATCCAGTTTTTTTTATACTCATGCTATTCATCCTTGACAGATATTATCTTAAGCGCAATTTTGTTGAAAAAGGCATTTGTACATTGAAGTTGAAAAAGCAAAGCCATTATTTGCATCATGGGTCATATCCCAGAAAAACACTTTATTGATCTGAAAAGTAGTAGGTGGTATATAGCTTCCGCATCCAGTGGCTCCTGTTTGCAAACACTTGATGGCTTGTTTGATAACGACTGGATTGCCAGCGGGGGTGCCATCGCTTATGCCATTGCTATTTGCCGCGGGATAACCAATAGAGACCTGCGATGCAGTTAATTTGGCAATGTAAGGTTGAAAACCTGACGCTTGCCCTTGCGGGCAATGGCTTGGCCAGTTCATTAACATATCTATTATAATAGCCACAGAGGGATCCGGCGAGCTGTTGGCATAATTTGGATCATAAAGTCCACAGTCAATCCCATAAAAAGATCCTGCATTATACATTTGAGCGCCGGCATAACTGATTGCATCAGGAACCAACATTAGCCATGCGGAGTAATTACCAAATGTGTTGTTAAACGCAGGAGTAGCTGACACATTGGCTACTTGAGGCACCGCGCTGATCGTCTGTTCTGGTCTTATAGCATTGAAACCATTGATAATATCCGCCAGCACGCGAATGTCCCCCATGGGGTCTGCAAAAGTACCGCCTTCGTTCAGACCTTGCTCTATATCGATGTCAAAACCATCTGTGCCATATATCGCTTGCATGTCCTGCATCGATTGAATAAAAGTTTGTGTAAACGTTTGTGGATCAGATGCAGCCGTCAGCACCTCATGAAAGTTTACAGTGGTATCAGCAAGGCTGCTACTTGCTCCGCCAATAGATAGGTTAACATGAATACCCTTTTGTCTTAATTCATAGATATCACCGACATTAATTGCGCTGAAGGTTGCAACAAGCTTACCAGGATGGTTCAAATCAAACACCAAAAAAGCTAGATTTACAGTAGTGATTCCTGCTGCAACGATGGCATCGGCGGATGGGAGTGTGTCCCATCCGGCTTGATAAGCTATGATTTCGGGTTGACCTGGAGTTACTGCAGTCACGTTGTCGCCACCGCCATACGCAAAGCTTGCCTGTACCGATCCATTAGCACTTGTAGGGGTATATGTACCTGTAACCATGCAATTAGCTCCGACAGCCAAGGCAGCGGTGTTACAAGAATTTGAGTCGGTGTTTATAGTCCCACTAAAGGCAGTGAGCGTTACAGATGGGTTGGCTATTGCTGCTGTACTGCGGTTGAAGAAAGAAAATGCAAACGGGTGTGCTAGGTTGAGTAGTGGCGTAGCCGGCACCCCATGGGTGACTCTGGCATCTACTGTTCTTGTAACTCCCTGGAAACTCTTTGTTTTTATATTTGGCAATTTGACCACTGATTTACCAAATCCTGTGATAGCTATTTCTAAGGTTTTTTCACCAACCACTTTAGGCGTTAAAGTGACTGCTAATCGACAGCTGCGTTTTGCTGCTAGTGTGGATCCACTACATTCATCCACGAAAAGGAATTCAGTCGCCGGATATCCTGCTTTTACGAGTTGGATTGGTTTAGTCGTATCCCACGGCAAATTGTTGGTGATCTCAAAAACGACGGTTTGACTCCAATTGTTTGGTATGGGATCAGCAAACGTGGATCCCATTGTCACCGTGATTGCATTCGTTGCCACAAGTGTTTGTGGCGCACTACCATATGCGGAACCAATACACGTTAATAAAATAATCAGAGAGCGCCACTGGCTGACTTTCATGTTTACACTCCTTTGGTTCGGTATTAATTTGTCAAAAATTTACTCATGAACTGTTGGCAATTCATGTTTTGCAGGTCGCGCTCTGCGAAGTATGGGATCATTTAGAAATTACATTGTACTTCACGCACGGTCAATACTCTTACTAAAAACTCACCAATTATGGCTATTCTCAAGCGATGGGGCGATCATTGACCTTTGCTGCCTATGATAGCTAAAGATATCTATGGAAAAACCAAGATATTCCGTAAAAATATGTATATAATAATTGCTAATGTGTTGTGAGGCTATGCAAGCATGCAAGATTATTTTGTTGACATGAGCAATCTTAATTTTTCTCATGGTGGGCGAGTGGTGTTTAACGATGTTAACATCAAGGTACCGAGTGGCAAAATCACAGCTATTATGGGGCCAAGTGGGAGCGGGAAAACGACGCTATTGCGCTTAATTGGGGCATTGCTCAGACCAGATAGTGGTAAGGTTATGGTTAAGGGAATTAATGTGCACCAATTACCCATCAAAGCGCTGGGTGCTATGCGCAAAAAGATGGGTCTTTTATTTCAAAACAGTGCTTTATTTACCCACTTATCGGTTTACGATAATGTTGCCTTTCCTTTGCGTGAACACACCAAATTAAATGACGCCATGGTAAGAGACATTGTCCTGATGAAGTTGGAAGCGGTTGGGTTAAGAGGTGCGGCGCCTTTAATGCCTGCAGAATTATCCGGTGGTATGGCCAGAAGGGTGGCTTTGGCCAGGGCGATTGCGATGGATCCTGAGTTGATGATGTACGACGAACCATTTACTGGACAAGATCCGGTTTCTATGGGGGTGTTGGTCCGATTGATTAAACGCTTAAATCAGTTATTACAGACCACAACAGTCATTGTTTCGCATGATGTGGAAGAAACTTGCTCTATTGCTGACTATGTCTATTTAATCGCAGGTGGTCAGGTTATTGGTGAAGGTGAGCCGCAAGGTTTGTTGCGTTCTGCTGAGCCTAAAATCAGGCAATTTATGCACGGTGAAGTGGATGGGGTGGTGCCATTCCACTATCCTGCGCGTCCTTATATTGAGGAACTACTCGATGCTTGAGTTCATGGAGCGTGTGGGTGGGCGTGGCTTACGCTCACTTACTTTGTTTGGCCAGTCGGGGTGTTTTTTACTGCGCGTATTATGTCGCAAACCCGATCTACGGCGCTTGAGTCCAGATTTGAAGCGACAACTGTATTTTGTAGGGGTGCTTTCCTGTCTTATCATTGTTGTATCAGCGCTGTTTATTGGCATGGTCGTGGGTTTACAAGGCTATCATACTTTGGAAAGATTTGGTGCCACCAGTCAATTGGGGCAGTTGTTGGCCCTGAGTATTGCACGGGAATTAGGCCCGGTGATGAGTGCGCTGTTATTCGCTGGCAGAGCCGGATCGGCATTAACGGCAGAAATTGGTTTGATGAAAGCAACTGAGCAACTTGCCAGCATGGACATGATGGGGATTGATCCGCTAGGACGGATTATCTACCCTCGCTTTTTAGCCGGTTTTCTGGTATTACCCATATTAGCCCTGATTTTTTCTGCGGTTGCAATTTACGGTGGTTATGCAGTTGGGGTGCGTTGGTTGGGAGTGGATGCCGGTAGTTTTTGGTCAAATATGCAGGCAGCGGTCGATTTTCGTCTGGATGTGCTGAGTGGCATTATCAAAAGCATCGTGTTTGCTTTTGTGGTCATATGGATTGCCTTATTTCAAGGGTTTACTTGTATGTCAACGGCGGAAGGCATCAGCCAGGCGACCACCAAAACAGTTGTGTACTCATCGTTAGCTATTTTAGGGTTTGATTTTTTGTTGACTGCAGTGATGATTGGAGGTTGGTGATGAATAAGCAGCATTCTCGCTATATAGATTTTAGTGTGGGCATCTTTATGATGTTGGGCTTGCTCGCTTTTGCGGTGATGGCCATCAAAGTCAGTGGTATTGGCAGCATGTTGTCCGGGAAAAGTTATGAGGTGACCGCTGATTTTAGCGATATTGGTGGTTTGAAAGTGCGTGCTCCCGTAACTTTAGCTGGTGTGCACATAGGCGAAGTTACCAATATCGAGCTGCAATCTGGTGCGTTGAATGCCAAAGTCACCATGAAACTACGCGCAGATAAGCCAATTCCCTATGAAGATGTTTCTGCTCGTATTTTAACTGAGGGCTTGATTGGCTCTAATTACGTCAGTATTGTGCCGGGATTCGATGACGAAGCTGATCGCAAGCATCCTTATTTACAGCAGGGGGATGTGATTGCTAAGACACAAGAGGCCATTATTCTTGAAAATTTGATAGGTCAATTATTATTTAATATTAACAAAAAATAATAACGTAGAGACTCACAGGCTAACAAGCATCGTTGTGCCAGTGTTTTGACATGACGAAGCGTGTAATTACCAAAAAAAGGGATATCATATGAAAGCTTACAAGGCGTGGGTGTTTTTGGGAAGTATGTTGCTATCAGCGGTGCTTTTTGCGCAAGCTTCGCCGTTGCCCATGTTGGAGCAAACCGCCAGCCATATTATTACACAATTAAAGCAGCACCAAGGGTCATTAAAAACCGATCATCAATTTATCTATCAAGCGATTCGTGAGTATTTACTGCCTAATGTGGATGTGAATGGCATGGCCAGGTCGGTGCTTGGGCGTCAGGCATGGAACCAGGCAACGCTCGCTGAAAAACAGCAGTTTACGGATGTGTTTACCCAGTTAGTGATTCGTACGTATGCTAGCCCGTTGGCCGAGTATTCTGATGAAACCATACGCTTTTTGCCGCTGCGTGGTACCCTGAGTGGGCGTTTTTTACGAGTAGAAAGTCTAATCATTCGATCTAGCGGACCCAGCATACCCTTAAGTTATAGTTTGGTTGCCAAAGGCGAGCAATGGAAAATTTATGATTTTAGTGTGGAAGGTGTCAGTTTACTGCAGAGTTTTCGCTCGCAGTTTGGTCAAATGTTGCAAAATGCTTCGATGCAAGATTTAATCAAAGCCATGCGACAAAAAAGCGAGGTGTCATGATGGAGCGTTTTAAACTTTCGCATGAGCTATCATTTATCACCGTACCCAGTTATATCAAGCACATGCAGCAGCGATTGCTTGCGACCAGCAAGGATGGGTTATGTCTAGATTTAAGTGATGTCCAGCAATGTGACAGTGCTGGCTTGGCATTGCTTATTGAAGCCAAACGGATCTGCAATCAGTGTCAACTTACCTTTACTATCGAAGGTATGTCAGCCAATATTTACGCATTGGCCGAGTTTTGTGGTGTCAAGCAGATCTTGGCGATATAGTATGATAAGTGCAGCGGAGTTAAAACAAGTGTTGTTGGCAACCGGTATGGTTGAACATGTGGCCATAGAGTCTGATGGGTATCATTATCATGTCACGGTAGTTTCTGATATCTTCAGCGAAAAGAGCAAGCTTTTACGACAAAAATGGGTTTATGCGCAGCTTAAACAGTATATAACCACTGGCAGTCTGCATGCATTACAAATGAAAACCTGGACCATATCTGAATGGGAGAAACAACGTGGATAAATTAGTCATCAATGGCGGTAAACCGTTGCACGGCGAAGTGATCATTTCAGGTGCGAAAAATGCAGCACTGCCCATAATGGCGGCAACCTTACTGGCACAAGATAATATTACGATTGCCAATGTGCCTCATCTTAAAGATGTCACCACGATGATGGAGTTACTGGGCCAATTGGGTGCTAAACTCGTAGTTGATGAAAAGATGAACGTCCAAATTGACGCGAGTGATGTGCACAAAATGGTCGCTCCCTACGAACTGGTGAAAACCATGCGCGCTTCAATTTTAGTGCTGGGCCCATTGTTGGCGCGCTTTGGCGAGGCTGATGTCTCACTCCCCGGGGGTTGCGCCATAGGCACAAGGCCAGTGGATCTCCACTTGAAAGCCCTGAAAGCAATGGGCGCAGATATTACGGTTAATAATGGTTTCATCAAAGCCCGTTCTAAGCAAGCGCGCTTACAGGGTAAGTCATTGGTATTTGATACGGTTACGGTTACCGGTACCGAGAATATCATGATGGCAGCTGTGTTGGCCGAAGGTCAAACGGTGATCAAAAACGCAGCGCGTGAGCCAGAAGTTTTGGATTTGGCCATTTTTCTGAATCAATTGGGTGCGCGCATCAAAGGAGCTGGCACACATACCATTGTGATCGAAGGTGTAGAAGCGCTAAGCGGTGGTAGTTACTCGGTTATGCCGGATCGTATTGAAGCCGGCACTTATTTAACCGCTGGCGCCATTACACGCGGCCAAGTCACCGTAAGAAAAGTCAAACCGGACAATTTGCTATCGATGTTGTGTAAATTTGAAGAGGCAGGTGCGGCGATTACCATTGGTGAGGATTGGATTACACTAGACATGGATGGTCAGCGTGCTGAGTCCGTGGATATTTCTACTGCACCATATCCCGCTTTTCCAACAGATATGCA
Source organism: Legionellaceae bacterium (assembly GCA_036752465.1). Lineage (GTDB taxonomy): Bacteria > Pseudomonadota > Gammaproteobacteria > Legionellales > Legionellaceae > DAIOSQ01. The sequence goes on from DAIOSQ010000048.1 coordinate 10,716, forward strand.
AGCGCAATTTATGGCATTGAATGCGGTATCAGAAGGCACAGGCTCCGTGATAGAAACCATTTTTGAAAATCGTTTTATGCATGTCCAGGAGCTACAGCGCATGGGTGCAAAAATTCGTTTAAATGGCAATACCGCGATAGTTGCTGGCGTCGAGAAACTAACCGGTGCACCGGTGATGGCAACGGATTTGCGTGCTTCTGCAAGCTTGGTGCTGGCAGGTTTGGTAGCCGAGGGCGAAACTACCGTTGAGAGAATATATCATGTCGATCGCGGCTATGATCGCATCGAAGAAAAATTGGCTTCTTTAGGTGCTGACATCAAACGGTGTTCTTGATTTTGGTCACAAGTGAACAGTTAGTCATGTACTTAGCGCACTATTTGCAAGCCGATAAAGTCAAAGATTATGCACCCAATGGGCTGCAAGTCGAGGGTCGTGAGCGGGTTGAGCGTATTTGCACAGCAGTCACAGCAAGTTACGCTGTGATTAAGCAGGCCCAAGTGTTACAAGCTGATGCATTGCTGGTGCACCATGGTTTTTTTTGGCAGGGTGAGTCAGCACCGCTTATCGGCACAAAATATCAGCGCATCAAGGCCTTGATACAACAAGACATTAATTTATTGGCCTATCATTTACCGTTGGATTGCCATGCTGAGGTCGGTAATAACGCCTGCTTGGGGCGTTTATTGGGCGCGGAACAGGTGCAACCACATCCGGCCTCAGGCATAACCGATTTGTTATGGTCCGGACGTTTAGCCCAAACCATGTCCTATCAGGTATTTGGTGATTTCCTGACGAATATTTTCCAGCGCGCACCGTTGTGTATCGTGGCCGACGGACAACATACGATACAACAAATCGCTTGGTGCACGGGTGCCGCCCAAGACTTGATCACGGATGCCAAACAATTGGGTGTGGGTGCTTATATCAGTGGTGAGATTTCAGAGCGGACCTATTATCAGGCAAAAGAGTTAGGGATCCACTATTTCGCTTGTGGACATCATGCGACTGAGCGTTACGGCATACAAGCATTGGGTGAGCATCTGGCTAAACAATTTGATCTGGTCCATATGTTTATCGACACCGACAATCCTATCTAAAACCACAGCGATTGGCTGCGTAGATATTAACTTCCCAAGATCGTTATACCTACCACACTAAGAAGTGGACCCCATCCTCTTATACGGCAAGTACACCGGCTCCCAGATGTTGGCTTGCACAGTTTCGGCAATTTGTGCATCACTGAGATAGGGGGCTAGTTGTGAGGCTACGGCTTCTTTGGCTACGGCGACAGCAATTTGGTAAGATACTTTGCGAATATCTGCCATTGGTGGCAATAAATTTGCCGTTTTATCTTCGATACATGGTGAGCAAGCTGCCAATGCTTTGGCCGCTACCATAAACATTTTGTCTGACACTCTGCGGGCTTTGACCGCAATAATCCCCAGTCCCATGCCAGGGAAAATATATGAATTATTGGTTTGGTCAATTCTGGTGAGTTTGCCATGCCGCGTTAGATCTGCGAACGGGCTGCCCGTGCCTACTAAAACCTTATCATGGGTCCATTTTACTAAATCAGCAGGGGTTGCTTCGCTTTTATCCGTCGGATTGGATAAGGGCAGAATAATTGGATATTCGGTATGTGCGGCCATGGTTGTAACAATATCCTGGGTGAAATGATTGGCCTGTCCAGATACACCAATCAAAGCGGTCGCATGGCTATGTTTAATCACATCTGCCAATGAAATATTATTTGGGTTAGCACAAGACCAATGCGCGATGGCCGCGCGTGATTGGCAAAATTTTGCTTGGAAAGGCAGTACTTCACCATTGTCTGCAAGCAGCAATCCATTGCGATCGACCACAAAAAAACGTTTGAGGGCTTCTTGCTCAGACAAGCCCTCATCTTTCATAGCCTCTACCAATAGATTGCTGATGCCGCAGCCTGCCGATCCGCCGCCATACACCACGATGATATTTTCGCTTAATTTTTTTCCGGTAACATTAAGAGCGGATAGCATAGTCCCAGTGGCGACCGCAGCAGTACCCTGAATATCATCATTGAAGGTGCACAATTGGTCGCGATATTTTTGTAAAATAGGGTTGGCATTTTGCTGCGCAAAATCCTCCCATTGCAACAAGACGTTAGGAAAACGTTTTTTGATTGCGCTGACGAAACTTTCTATGAAGTTGTCATATTTTTTGCCGCGTATTCTTTCATGACGCCAACCAATATATAACGGATTTTGGACGTGGTCCTCGTTGTTGGTGCCGGTATCCAGCAATATAGGCAATGTTTTGGATGGGTGCACGCCGGCGCATGCTGTATATAAGGATAATTTACCTATGGGTATTCCCATACCACCAGCACCTTGATCACCCAGGCCCAAAATGCGCTCGCCATCAGAGACCACAATGACTTCAATATCATCGAAGCGTGGGTGCTCAAACATTTTATCGATGATGTCTTTATTTTTATAAGAAATGAATAGGCCGCGTGGTCGGCGATATGTTTCACTGAATTTTTGACAGCCTAGACCAACAGTAGGGGTATAAACAATCGGTAACATCTCCTCGATATGACGGATTAGTAAGCTATAAAATAAGGTTTCGTTAGAGTTTTGCAGATCACGCAAGTAGATATACTTTTCAAGATCACTATCCTTGCTAAGAAATGCTTCATATGATCGCTCGCGCTGTTGCCTAATATTGGCGAAATGCGGTGGCAGTAACCCATCTAAATGAAATGCGGCGCGTTCCTCTGCTGAGAATGCCATGCCTTTGTTAAGCACGGGATTAGAAATCAAATTGTAATCAGTTAAAGAAACCTCAAGATAACTTTTGTCTTGCTCAGCAACATACCGATAATCACTCATGCCTGTCTCCAACCCTGTTTGCTTACTTTAAGACTATCTCTGAATGTTAACTGTGTCAAAGCACAGGCATAAAAAATTTTACCATCCGCGTTTGCCTTACGTTAAGGCTTGAAGTTGTAGTATGATCGAAAAAATTTTTGGCGTGACTGGAAAGGATGTTAGGAGTGAGTACAAAATTTATTGCTAAACTGGCCGTCTGGATATTTGATGTGCTTGCAATTCCGCTGGCGTGGTATTTGGCCTATTGGCTACGCTTTAATATGCGCCTATGGCCAGCTGCTATGAACAATGCATCCTCAGTTAAAGCGTTGTTACTTTTATCGGCGGTTCAAATTTTTTTTTATTATCAGACCAAAGTGTCGCGCGGTTTATGGCGCTACGCTTCAATGGATGATTTAAAACGTATTTTGCATGCAGTTTCTGCCACTATGGCGGTGATTTTTCCACTGTTTTATTTATTGGCGATATTGCCGACAATTCCCCGTTCGATTTTGCCACTGTATGCTGTTATCGTCAGTGCTGTGCTATGCGCCGGTCGATTTTTTATTCGAAGTTTGTCTGATAAACGTCAGGAGCCAGCCGCGAACCAAAAAGCAACCAGAGTTATTGTGGTCGGTGCTGGGCAAGCTGGTCAGAGCTTGATTCGAGACTTAAAACGTAACGCTAATTATAAAATCATTGGCTTGGTGGATGATGACAGCAACAAGCTTGGGCTTGAAGTGCATGGGATATTGGTGCTTGGAAAAATTGAACAATTAATTGCACTGGTTACCGCGCACCAGATTGACATGATCTTGCTGGCTATTCCATCCATTGGTTCTTTGGCGATGCGGCGTATCGTGGATATTTGTACACAATGTAAGGTACCATTTCACACATTGCCCAGTATTCAGGATTTAGCCAGTGGTCGGGTAGAAATTAATGCATTGCGTAAAGTCAAGCTTGAAGATTTGCTGGGTAGAGACCAAGTCAAACTCAGTTGGGCTATGATATCGGATTCTGTTGCTGCAAAAACCGTGCTGATTACTGGCGGTGGTGGCTCTATAGGTGCCGAATTATGTCGGCAAGTAGCCAAATTAAATCCCAGATTACTCTTGATTCTTGATAACAGCGAATATCATTTGTATCGCATAGGACAAGAGTTGCGGCAAGATTATCCGCGTATTCACATTCAGTTGTTGCTGATAAGCGTCACCGACGCGATTGCGGTCGAACAGGTTTTACAAGCCTATCAACCGGAAATTTTGTTTCATGCGGCGGCTTACAAACACGTGCCTATGCTAGAGCACCAAATTAGGACGGCCGTTTTGAATAATGTGATAGGCACACAAATTGTTGCCAAAGCCAGTGCGGTTGCTGGGGTGGGTAAATTTATTTTGATCTCCACCGACAAAGCGGTTAATCCCAGTAATATTATGGGGACTACCAAACGAGTAGCAGAAATATATTGCCAAAATCTTAATGAAAAAACCAGCACACAATTTATCACGGTCCGTTTTGGCAATGTGCTAGGTTCTATGGGCAGCGTGGTGCCATTGTTTCAGGAACAATTGGAAAGAGGAGGGCCGCTCACCGTGACACATCCGGATATTATGCGCTATTTTATGACGATACCAGAAGCTTGTCAGTTGATTTTACAAGCGATGGCCTGTGGCGTTGGTGGCGAAATTTTTGTCCTAGATATGGGTGAGCCGGTGAAAATCAGTTATTTGGCGGAACAAATGATACGGCTAGCGGGTAAAGAGCCTGGTAAGGATATTGCGATACAATATACCGGGCTGAGACCCGGAGAGAAATTATTTGAAGAGTTATTTCATGATGCAGAAGCATTGACTAAAACCGACCATAAGCAATTGTTCAAGGCGCAATTCAGAAAGATCAATTGGGATGATTTGCTGCACATCATGCATCAGCTGCAAGTAGCCTGTGATTATTGCCAAAGTGATGAATTGCTGTTGCTGCTCAAACAATTAGTACCTGAGTTTCAGGGGGAATTGCTGAATCGTCAGCATATCAGTGGATCAGCTGGCGTATGTCTGACCCCATGATAGGTAGCACGTGCTGTGGACTAGGTTGGTGGGTGCATATCTAAATATTTTTCTGCATCTAATGCTGCCATACAGCCAAAACCTGCTGATGTCACAGCTTGGCGGTAAACATGGTCGGCTACGTCACCACAGGCAAATACGCCTTCGATATTACTTTGGGTCGCCATACCATCTAGCCCAGAACGAATCACCAAATAACCATTGTCACGCATGGTGAGTTGATTTTTAAAGAGTTCAGTATTGGGGGTATGTCCTATGGCAATGAAGACACCGTCAAGGGTTAACTCATGACAGGTATTACTTTTTATATCAC
>DAIOSQ010000049.1:0-15888 GCA_036752465.1 Legionellaceae bacterium
ATAAAGCAATAAAGCAATAAAGCAATAAAGCAAATTTTATTGGAATGTTTATGATTGACGTGTCAATATTGAAACGTTCATCATAAAATTCAAAAATTACCTCACAAAATATTCGCTACCATCGTCCAAATCATTTCGCGACAGAGATTATCCGTTACAAAGAATCGGCTTGGCATGATATTAGGATGCATGTCCAATAGTAGATGAACATGATCCGCTTCACCGTCAAATTCGATTAATTCAATCTCCCATTTTGCAAATTGGTCGCGACAGATTTCTTCTAATCGTTCAAGAATGTCTTTCGTAAAGCATTTATGTCGATATTTTGTCACTAACACCAAGTGATATGTTAGCTGGTAGACGCAATGCCGATGGCTTTTGTGTGTTTTAAGTGTTTTGATCATTATTTAATTGACACTAAATTTTTTGGCTAGGATAATGATTCAACAGGATCACGGTCGATGCTCAAGGCGTACAAATATCGCATGTATCCAACCAAAGCACAGGCAGCACAGCTGGCTGTCAAAAACTACGCGACCGGTTTTGTGGTTGAAGATTTGCGCATCAAGGGAATGGTCAAAAATCGCAAGTTATCACCTGCGATACGTGATGTGAGCTGGGGTAAATTTTGACGATATTGACTTAACTGTTCATAAGGATATGAAAATGAAATTAAAGCAATTGATACGCAATCTCAGCGTGGGTTTAAGTTTGTTCTTTGTTATTTCAACACCATATGCGGCTTTTCCATTATGGACCTTTGCGCCCAATATAAATTATCCCCCACAAGTTTCGATAAATCCAAGCCAAACAGCGACAGTCGTGTATACCGTTCAAAATCAATCTTATAAAGCTAAATCGTTAGTAATGAAGCCTATACCCGGGATTGTGCAATCATTTCCCTGTCAACTGACACCTGTTGGTCAGCCAGGAAGTAGCTGCTCGTTAATACTTGCGGTCACTGGCAATGCGCTATCAACAGTGGGTGTGCATACCGGACCTATTCTTTGCCAGTCCAATTCGAATGGAACCCCTAATTCCAATCAGTGTTACCGACCAAGTGCCGCTGACAGTTTAAATATTACGTTATCGAATCCCTCTGTTGGCGTAACAATTTCTGTTGATCCATTTATTTTGCTGATGGCAGAAGGTTCAACGGGAACCGTAACAGTTACTAATAACGCAAGCTCCTTGGCTTCCGCGCATAATGTGACTGCGACTATTCCTGGCGGAAGCAGTATTAGCATTCAAAGCACAACCTGTGGAAGCAGTCTTGCGATTGGTGCAACTTGTACGATTACATTTGCTTCAAATACCCAAGAAGGACCAACCATCATTCAAGTTAAAGGCGATGATACCAATACAGCCAATGTATATGCTGCAGTCACCGATCAACCATTGATTCGTATTACAGGGCCTGCTCAGCAAAGCCAAATTGTCTCTACGGATGGGTTTACTGCGCTGGATTTAGAAATAACTAACGATTTAGACAGTATTTTATATGCCAATAACATTACGGTTAGTGATAAAACTTCCTGTCCAAATTTGTCAGTAGACGCTTCGAACTGTACGAGCGTAGCGCCAGGGGCTAGCTGTCAATTGGCGCTTACCACAACAACGCCATATGCACCTTGTACCATTACTATTAGTGGCAGCAATACAGGCAATAGTCCAACGACATTAGTCGCTTTTTCGCATCTAGGTGGATTGGTGTTTCAAAAAAGTGGGGCTAATGGTAAGGTCGTTATTGATGCTGGATCAGAGTTTACCAGTGAATGGACGTTCCCAAGTAAATCTGGCATTCCTGGTGCATTCAGCGATGATGATGGGGTTGGCAATACCAATGCCATTGTCTTAAATTCAGCTTGCACAAACCAAACTGGCAAGTGTGCTGCTTTTCGCTGCAGAGCTATTAGCGCAGATTGGTACTTGCCTGCAAAAAATGAGCTTCAAGCCGTAATTTTAGCTCTGTGCCCTGGGTCAGTTTATCCTTGTGCTTTTGGTGCATTCAGTTCCACAATGTATTGGAGTTCAACGCAATGGTTTGCAGATACCAATGCGTATAGTATAGATGTTCCAGATGGTAATTATTTACCTGGAGATAAGTGGAGATCTGAACCGGTTCGTTGTATTCGCGATTTTTAAATAGTTCAGGGTAATAATTATCTATGACTTTGTTAACTGGATTTTAATCATTATGATAAAAATGACGAAAGTCCAGAAGACATGAGATTGACATATAGGCAATGTGTATATAATTTATCTTTAAACCTAGGTTCTGTGAACCAATTTTCAATTAATTGAAAGATAAGCATTTTTTATAGTGTAATTCGATTGGGATCGGAAACAACACTAAATGGACTGCCTATGTCTTTTCAGTACAAGACTTCAGCTCTTGTTGACTAAATAACAGGCAAATTGGTATTATACTGAAAAATGCAATTGCCATCGTCGCGCGCAGTAGATTGCATTTGAGTTTTCTAGGATTATCTTCAATTTCGCGGTTGCGCTCATCAGGATGCTGCAACGGTTCAACGATAAGGTAGATGCATGATGAAATATTTATTAGAAGGGTTTTTTTTCATAAAAAACACATTAAATACAAGTTATATTTTAAACATACAGATTTCTTTGATAGTATGCAAAGCTTGCTACGATCTCTGTTTTGCTGATTCGCTGCAAAAGATTGTGCAAAAAAATAAGCCTTTACTGATTACTAATGATTTTGAGGTGTATGCGGAACGGGGATGGCTACCAAAAGATTCCAACCAATTTTTAGGAGAGATATTACCGATGGTAAATCAAGTTGCCAGGATCCAAAAGCAAAATCAGGTGGTATTGTCCCTACGCGTAAGTCGCATTATTTTCGCGCAAGATAAACAATTGATGACACATTTTTCGATGGATGGGATACCAACGTTGTTGATTGATCCCAGCGTCAATCAAAAAAGTCAAGTTGCTTCCGAGGCGCTCATCATGCGTGCATTTGCAGCCGCTGCGCAACATATCAATATACGTCATCTGTCGCGTATTAAGAGCAGCCTGCAATCCTGTATGATGAACATAGCGGCAGGTCTGGTCATAAATGAGTGTGATCACAGATTTTTTAATTTTGCAACCAAACAAAATCAAGCGCAAGACAGAATCTGTCTGATGACGACGCTGGTAATGACTTTAGCGATATTTATTGCTATTAGCCGATCCTTAGCCAGTATAGAGCGTAGCATTAGACCCTACGCAGCATCTGCTGTGGAAGAACCATCTAACCCTGCTGTAATGCGTCAATCAGCGCTTTAAGAAAACGGCTTGCTTCCCCGCCAGTTACTGCGCGATGATCAAAGCTCAATGATAATGGCAACATGGCGTGGCTTTCTATATTATCATGCTGACGAACGATTGTGTTGTATCGCCTACCGACTGCCAGTATAGCGACCTGTGGTGGTACAACAATAGGGGTGGCGTATTTGCCTGCAAACTTACCAAAATTGGATAAAGTAAACGTTGCGCCTTTGAGATCATGGGCTGCAATGTCGCGATGTTCAACTGCACGTTTGTAGCCATTGATTATCTGGCGCAAGGTGTCATCGTCTTGTGCGGCTACGTCGCGTATGACGGGTACGAAGAGACCTGCATCATGGTCCATGGCCAGCCCAAGATGCAGTTCGGTAGGGAATAATTTGATGGCGTTGCGTTCGCCATCAAACCAGGCATTGAGTGCAGGCTCTTTGCTGATAGCCATCACAAGTGCGCGGATCAAGCGCACTGTAATGTCTGCATCTGCTGGCCATTGTGCAATATCAGCATCATCAAAAATACTGGCTGCAGCGACTGCATGCTGTGCTTCGCTCATCGTGTGCGCCATAGAGCGCCGCACGCCATGTAAGGCCACATAGCCCTCTGCTGGTGGGGTTTTTTGCGCATGAGCCCGCTCAACATCCTGGTGAGTGATTGTGCCATCTGCTCCTGTGGGGGTAATCGTCATTAAATCAACTTGGAGTTTTTTCGCCAAGGATTTGACTGCAAAAGTTGCTTGAATCCGCGGGTGGTTGCTGCGCACAGAGCCAATTACAAAATTATCTTCTGAGCTGCTGGCTGACTCTTCTAGGTTGCCCACCACCGTGCCTTGGTCATGAGAGGGGACGGCACTGATAAATTCAATTAATGGATCGCCAGTTTTGATAATGTCGCCTGGTTGGCCATAGATTTTGGCAATAATACCATCTTGTGGGCTAGGAACATCGACCACAGCCTTTGCAGTTTCCATAGAAACAAGCGGTTGATCCGTGAGTACATGATCACCTTCCGCCACATACCACTGATGAATTTCAGCGTCTGGTAATCCCTCACCTAAATCAGGCAACTTAAAAATATGCATAATGACTCCAGGATTTTTCTCAGCACAGGTTGTACCCAATCTTTGGCTCAACTATGGAGAGTATTGATAATAGTTTCTTTGATGCGATTCACGCTAGGAATATAGTATTTTTCTAATTGAAAATAGGGCATGACCGTGTCATAGCCGGTCACACGTTGCACTGGCGCTTGGAGTGCATGCCAGCAGTTTTCCATAATCTGTGCGCTGATTTCTGCGCCAACACCACATGTTTTAGCAGCTTCGTGCACAATGACACAGTGGCCAGTGTGTGTCACGGACGCCAAAATGGTGTCAATGTCCAGCGGTTTGATAGTAGCGACATCAATTACTTCGCAATCGATACCCTCATCTTGCAATTGTGTGGCTGCCTGCAAGGTCTCGTGGATACTGGCACCCCAACTGAGCAAGGTGATATCATTGCCTGCTTTTAAGGTGAAACATTTGCCTATGGGTAAGGCAACCCCATCATCAGCAACGGGTTGTTTGACCAGGCGGTATATCCGTTTGGGCTCAAGAAAGATTACCGGATCGGGGTTGCGGATGGCCGCTAGCAATAATCCGTAAGCGCGCTTGGGCGATGAAGGTATAACGACTTGCAAGCCGGGGATATGGGCAAATAATGCCTCGGTACTTTCGGAGTGGTGCTCTGGTGCTCGAATACCGCCACCAAATGGCGCACGAAACACAATCGGGCAGTGCAGACGGCCGCGGGTGCGATTTCTCATGCGTGCGGCGTGAGTAATAATCTGATTCATAGCTGGATAGATAAAGCCCATGAATTGGAATTCAGCAACTGGTTTGAGACCTTGGACAGACATACCCACAGCAAGACCGGCAATCATTGACTCTGCTAAGGGTGTATCAAACACGCGGTGTTCACCAAAGCGCGCTTGTAGGTCCAGGGTGGCACGAAATACCCCACCATTTTTTCCCACATCCTCACCAAAGATAACCACATTTTCGTCGTGTGCCAATTCATAACTGAGCGCTTGGGTCACTGCCTCTACCAGGGTGATATTATTCATGAAGCCCTCCTTGGGCAGCACTTTCTTTTTGAGCCAGAAGATAGTTTGGTAGGGTGGCGTAGTGATAATCAAATATACTGTCTACCGATTGTGGTGGTTTAGACAAATACTCCTCAACTGCTTGCTGCACCTGTTGGGTGCAATCATGCTGGATGCTCGCTGCCAATTCAGCGGTGAGTATGTGACGTTGCTGTAAATATTTGGTCATGCGTAACAAGGGATCTTTGGTTTGCGCCTCGCTCACTTCTGCTGGCGGTTGGTAACGGTTGGCATCGTCGGCGGTGGTGTGATCCGACAACCGATAACTCAGCGCTTCTATGAGCGTTGGACCGCCTCCGGTGCGAGCTTGCGCGATCGCCTGCCCGATGGTTGTGCGCAGCGCGATCACATCATTGCCGTCCACCATGATGCCTGCAAAGCCGGCTGCTATGGCTTTCTGGGCTATGGTGGTGCACGCAGTTTGCTGTTTAATATTGACTGAAATAGCCCACTGATTATTGTTGATGATACACACCATGGGTAATTTCCAGACGCCTGCGACATTCATGGCTTCATAAAAATCGCCTTCAGAAGTGCCGCCGTCGCCAACACATACTACGGCGACTCTTGCTTGTTGACGGTATTTAAAAGCAAATGCCACACCTGCAGCATGTAAACACTGTGAAGCAATAGGTACACAAATCGGCAGATCTTCAGAGCCGCACGCATAATTACTGCCACGCTCATCACCGCCCCAATAAGAAAAAATTTCAGACATCTTGACGCCTCGTTGAATCTGCGCGGCGTAATCTCGATAATAAGGTATCAAGACATCTTCTGCTTGCATGGCATGACCAATAGCGGTAGCAATGGCCTCTTGTCCACTGATGGGTGCATAAGTGCCCATTTTGCCGGTGCGTTGTAGTGCAATGGCCTTTTTGTCAAATGTGCGGGCCAGTAACATATTGCGATACAGTGTGACTAAGATTTCTGGGTTATCTAAGGTTTCAGGCAGAGGTGCGACCAAGCTGCCGTGCTGATTCAAAATTTGTACGTAGGGTATTTCAAAATGCGCTAGTATGTTCGACACCCTGCCTCCCATTGATCCCAGTCATTTCAGGTAGAATGGGTATAGAATACTGATTATTTTTCATAAAGACCAGAGGGTGCCCTTGTGAATATTTACTCATTGCCTTATCAGGATGACTTAATTGCACATTATCAAGCGTTTAGCGATCTTGATGGTTTTGTCCTATTGGAAAGCCAAGATACCTTGCAAGGACGTTATGATATTCTTAGTGCACAACCTTGTGATGAGTTACTGATTGCAGCTAATGCCTGCGACTGGGCAGAGGTACTGCAACGCATCAAACAAAAAATGGTGACCAAGCCTGCTTGTTGTGATTTACCATTTCAAGGGGGTTGGATAGGATTTGTGGCCTATGATTGCAAAGAAGCTGCCTTGGGTTTGACCACACATCCATCTTTAGTGTGGCCCGATATGCCATGGGTTGATTTGAAATGTTATGACTGGGCAATTGTTACGGATCATGTGTTGCGCCAGGTTTATTTGCTTGCACCAAGCGAGCACCGTAAAGTGACTATGATGGAACGTTGGTATCAGCATGAGGTTTCGACCAAAGTTGTTGACACGCCGCCCTTGTTTCGAGCCGTGATTAGCCGCGCACAGTACCAGACATCATTTGATGCGATTCAGGAGGCATTGTACGCCGGTCGTGCCTATCAAGTTAATTTAACCCAACCTTTTCTGGCGGATTATCTTGGGGATCCATTTGCCTATTATAAAATACTCAGACAAAACAATCCGGTACCATTTGCTGCTTTTCTAAGCCTACACTCGGCTGATATTCTGAGTTTTTCACCGGAACGCTTCTTGAGTATAGATGGCGGGCAGATGTTGGCATCGCCGATCAAAGGAACTATCCAACGATCCGTGTGCCCGGTAGTTGATCAAAAGCTGCGCGAGACGTTGCTGAGTTGTGAGAAAAATCGCACCGAAAACATAATGATTGTCGATCTGATGCGCAATGATTTGAGTCAATTTGCCCAGCCTGGTAGTGTTCGTGTCGAGGCATTATGTGCGTTGCAAAGCTTTGCTAAGGTTCATCATTTGGTCAGCCATATCCATGCACAGTGTCAGGCCGGGGTCTTACCTATGAGCGCATGGTTGGCTATGTTTCCTGGCGGATCAATTACTGGCGCGCCAAAAATCGAAGCTATGCGCATTATCCATGAACAAGAACGGCATGCCCGCGGGGTTTATTGTGGCAGCATTATCTACGCTTCATATCACGGTAGAATCGATAGCAATATTGCTATTCGCACCTTGATCGCCAAAGAGCAACAGCTATTGTTGCAAGCTGGAGGTGGCATTGTGATCGATTCGACCGCACAGGATGAGTATCAAGAGTGTTTAACTAAAATTGCCGCGTTCACTGCCATCGCAGCGCATGTTTGAGCGAGCGGCACATCCAATCCCTCTATGCGGGTCCGTTCGTTCCGCAAAACATAGTCTATAATTTTGTGTATAGGACAACAAATAGTAACCAACGGCTATGGGAGAGAAATAATGGGCAAGCTCGTGATTACATTTACTGGTAGCCAAGCGGACCGAAAAACATTAAAAACCCTGCTGCAAGCGCATGAATTTTTAGGACCTTTGTTGCAACCGCGCAGTGGTATAAGTGGTGTGAAAAAACTATTGCAGGGGAAAGACAGTCGACGTGCCGTGCTCACAGAGAAACAAGACCAGGTCATATTAGATTTTGGTGATCCTTCCGATCCAACTAAGCATTCAACCTATCTACGTAAATTTCTGGTGGCCTATAAGTCATCTGCATTGAAGTTGAAGGATTTAAGTTGCGATACTGATAAAGCAGCTCTGAAAGAGATATTCTCAAATGCGCAGGAAGATGAGGCGCTGCAACAAGAATTGCGCCAACGCAAACCGAAAGTCACCGTGCCGTCCGTGCAAATGTTTGGTGCAGAGAATCCTGTTTCCGCTAAACACACTTCATCCACGCTACCAACTGCAGATCATACTACCGATAGCCAAGAATCGCTCACCGTGTCACCGCTTACTTCGCCGGGCTCATCAAAAACTGAACGCACGTCTAGTATATCCAGCCTATCTGAATTTGAGTCTGGGGTTACCGATAGCGAAGAGCCGGGCAGCGTGACACCGCTTGCTTCGCCGGGCTTATTAAAAACTGAACGCACGTCCAGTATATCTAGCCCATCTGAGTTTGAGGTTAAACCAAGTGATGTGAACGAGCAGATCATACCACTGACACCTCTGACAATTTCTGCGCAAGCGATCGCAGACGAACCTTTGCTCAAAAAAGGTGCGGAATTTATCGTCCAAAGACCGGCCAACCGTAGGCCGCCGGCAGCTCCAAAACGTTTTCAACCAGATGATGAAGAGTCCCCCATACGCATGGAGACACCAGGGCCAATAGCAGTTGATGAAGCCCCAGATGGTGTAGAGCCTACCATGTTATCATCTGTTGGGCAGCCTATCGTAACGATGGAGCCTATAGAATCCGCATCTAACGTAAGTTTATCTGTCCAACATGCGACCACCAGGGTACCACCGGCGGATACGCAACCAAGCGTAGCTTATAAAAGTTCTATAGACCCAAAGACTGGGCGTAAAGTATGGCTTGCACCTGAGCCGATTGTGCCGATCATCGAGAAGAAGCCACAGGACTTTTCCAGCAGTGTTGAGAGCAGCAGTCAATATAACGAGGCAACAAAAAGGCGCATGCAAGCCGCATGGCTGCAAAAAAATACTGTTAGCAAGCAGCCAGCTAAAACGACAACCAAACCATCAAGTGATACAGTAGCTGCCACTGGTGACACAGCCGTTAACATCAACGCGGGTTTTGAGAGAATCAAAGGACCCGATGGAAAAACACGCTGGACTCCGGTTGAAAAAACGCCGGTTGCCGCATCACCCAAAGAGCTTAACTTAGCTCCGCCAGATACCAGCTCTCAATACACTAGAGATAGGCGGGCCGAAATAATGAAATCTCTAGAAGCCACCGGGGCTGTAGGAGGTTCGGTTCCTATCACAAAAAAACCTGTAGTTGCAAGCACTGATGCTGAGACTTCGCAGCCACAAGAACCAGTGGTGGTCGCCAGTGAGCGTGAGCAGCCGCAAGTCGACAATAGCGGCAGCACAGCTATGACAGATGCGCCTCGCAGACCAGCGGCAATGGGTAATATGATGGCTGAACTACAGCGCCGAGTTAACACAACAGAGGAAAGCAGCGATATACAGGCGCCTGTTCGACCACCCGCAGCCAATGCTATGTTCGCAGAAATGCGGCGCCGCGCTAGAAAACCTCAGGATGATGCCGATAATGCTGAGCATATAACGCCCGGTCCTCAAGGTGATCGTGACCCATCATCCTAACCAAAGACCTTGCTGTAGGTCTTCTATTTCTTGGCGAATAAGCCTTGTGCTTGGCATGACAAGTTCCATTTTTAATATATTTTTTGCTGTTGTGCGTCGTTCTTGGTTTAATTTGGGCTCGCCTATAGCCTTGCCTTTAGCTTGAAGCGACATGCTTTCTTCGGCTATACTACAACCGCTATGGATGATTGATTAGGATACGCACTATGCCCATTTACGAATACCAGTGTGCTGATTGCAAGCACCACTTCGACTTACTACAAAAGGTACAAGACAATCCGATAGAAACATGTCCACAGTGTCATAAAAACACAGTTACCAAATTGGTATCGGCGGCGGGGTTTCAATTAAAAGGTACGGGTTGGTATGTGACCGATTTTAAAAACAAACCCAAAGCAACTGCCGAAAAATCTACAACGCATGCGGACTCGCCAGCGAAAGAAACTGCTGCTGTGACCACCACGGCTGATGGTAAGGATGATGGCCATTGAAAGGTAAATTACTGCGCAGTTACTTGCTGGCCGGACTGGTTGTTTGGTTACCGATTCTCGTCACCTTCGTGCTGTTGCGCTTCATCGTGCAAATGTTGGACGAAACTATTTCCTTATTGCCCAGAGCCTACAGTCCTGACCAATTGTTTGGTGTGCATATTCCTGGCTTTGGCGTATTGTTGTCATTGCTGATTTTGTTTATCACGGGTATGGTAGCCACCAACTTTCTCGGCCAGCGCTTGGTGGGTTGGAGTGAGGCCATCCTTGACAAAATACCATTGGTAAGGACCATTTATAACACCTCAAAGCAAGTGATTGAGGCCGTTCTTGCTACCAACAGCCAAGCTTTTCGTAAAGTGCTGTTGATAGAATATCCACGCAAAGGGCTTTGGAGTATCGGATTTCAAAGCAGCGTTTTGAGTAAGGATTTTAATCAAAAAACTGGCCAAGAGATGGTAGGGGTGTTTATTCCTACCACACCCATACCAACTTCAGGTTTTTTGTTGCTGGTACCCAAGTCAGAAGTCATCGAATTGGCAATGACCATAGATGAAGCATTGAAATTTGTGATTTCTTTGGGTGTTACACCATACCCACGCAAAGCAAAAAAAACACATGAAATCATGGCGTCAGAGTGAGTTGTGCTCGGCACCTGCAGACGAAGCCACGTTGTTAGCAAGATGCCGGCTGCTCGAAGGTATGACTGTTGCCCAGCTTGCACAAGTTTGTGAGGCGATAGTGCCCCACAAGCCAACACAACGCAAAGGGTTCGTTGGCCAAATACTGGAAAAAGTACTCGGTGCCACCGCGTCGCAGCAAGCAAAACCCGATTTTTTACATCTAGGCATCGAACTAAAAACCATCCCACTCAGCCACAACGGTAAACCACAAGAATCAACCTTTGTTACCAGTATTCCGTTGTTAACCATTCATCAACAAGTTTGGCAAACATCTAGCTGCTATGCTAAATTAAAGCGCGTCTTGTGGGTGCCGGTCGAGGGGGATCAAGAGATCCCATTCCCGTATCGGCGTATTGGTAAGGCCCTGCTTTGGTCAGCCAATGCAGCGCAAGCAGAGGTGCTAGCAAAAGATTGGGAGGAGTTGGTATTGCTTCTGAGCACCGGTAAAATCGCGCAAGTGGATTCGTCCATGGGTGAGTATCTGCAAGTAAGGCCAAAAGCACTCAGTGGACGGTCGTTGTGTTATGCCTTTGATGAGGTTGGCAATAAAGTGTTGACCTTGCCACGCGGATTTTATCTGCGCGCTACATTTACCGCCAGCTTATTGGCAGATCTTCGCTGATATGTTGCCCTGCACGACCAAACGAATGTACGCAGGGTTTGGGTTACTCGAGCTCACCCTTTGCCTCACCATCATGGCTGTGTTGGCTTACGCCGCTATGCCGGCGATGTCAGAACTCGTAGAACGTCATATGTTGCGTTGGCGGGCCCATGATCTGGCAGATGCTGTGGCTTATGCCAAAGTCCAAGCCTTATATCACAACCGAGCCGTTTATCTGTTGCCGCTCGCAAATCAGCATGACTGGTCGCAGGGCATTCAAGTGTGTGTGCACCATATATGGCTGCGCAGTCCGCCAACGGATGCCGAATGTTTACAGATATGGCAGTGGTCAGCGCCACATTATCCGGTAGAATGGCATGGCTTTCAGGGCGAGCATGCGCTTCAATTTTTGCCTGATTTAGCGCATGCGGCCATGAATGGCTATTTTTTAGTACAGGGAAGGCACTTTGCCATTAAAATTATACTGAACCGGCTGGGTCGAGTGAACGTTGATAATGTCTGAATTTTGCCTATTGCTGCAAAGCTGTGGTGAGCTTTTGCTGCAGACGTTGTTGTTGTGTGGTATCCAGTGCCAGATTGGCTTGGTTGCTGATGAAAAACATGTCCTCGACCCGTTCACCCGCGGTAGCAATTTTGGCGTTGTGTAAATGGATTTTCTCACCTAGAAATACTTGACTGATAGTCGCCAGTAAGCCGGGTCTATCATGGCTAATCAGAAACAATTGTGTGCGTTGTTGTTGATCCTCACTAAATGTAATGTTGGGCTGGATCACAAAATGCGCTTGTCTTTGGGTTATTCTGCGTTTGCTGATGATAGGTAACCTTGTCGTATCGGTGAGGTGTTGCCACAAGGAGCATTGAATCTGGGCAATGGTTTGTTGACAGGTGATGGGTTGATTGCGCTCATTCAATACCACATAGGTATCCAAATCAAATTGGTTATGGCAGCTGGTGATGTTCGCTTCTAAAATATTCACTTGATGATTGCTTAATACCGTCGTGGCAATGGTAAAACGCTTATCATTGTGCGGCATGTAGATAAAGATTTCTGTGCCACCTTGATTATGGTGCGGTAAAATCAAAATCACTGGAAACTCTTTGGCATCGATAATGGCTTGCGTATGCTTGGCGATGTGTAGCGGCGACTCATGTAAGAAATATTTGTTTTTGAAGGTGGACCATAATGCGGTAATGGTTGCGTTATCATACTGTTTTTTAACCAGCTTTTTTAAGGCTAGGTTTTGTTTCGAGCGGATTAAGGTTTGCTCATCTAATTTGTTTTGTTCTTTTAACATCGCAGCTTTGGCAACGCGGTATAATTCTCTTAACAAAGAGTCGCGCCAAGCATTCCAAAGATTAGGGTTTGTGCCACAAATATCAGCGACGGTGAGAACATAAAGATAATCAAGATAACAGGGTTTAGGTAGGATCGAGCAAAAATTAGCAATGGTATGGGGATCATAAATGTCTTGGCGCTGGGCCGTTTGTGACATTAATAAATGATGTTCCACCAACCACACCAATAATTTTTTTTCTGATACGGGGAGGTGGTGTTGCTTAGCAAAATGCAATGCTTCGGCGGCACCTAACTTGGCATGATCACCGCCGCGACCTTTGGCGATATCATGATATAAGGCGGCTAAGTAGAGCACGTGGCGCAAGGGTAATTCCTGTATCAGTTCATGACATAATGGAAATTGTTTGGCATAATTATCGTGCAAAAAGCGTGAGATATTGCGAATCACAAATAAGCTATGCTGTTCTACAGTATAGGTATGAAATAAATCATATTGCATTTGACCTGTCACAGCGGCAAAGCATTCTAAATATTGTCCGAGTACGCCATAACGACTCATGCGTTGTAAGATTTCATAGGGAGACTCTGCAGTTTTAATAATGGACATAAAAGCTTGCGTGACCTGTTTGGCGTGGCGAAAACGTTTATTGATCAAGTAAAGGTTTTGGCGAATTAAGCGAATGGTGCTGGCACGGACATCTTCTATCATCGGACATTGCGCTAACCATAAAAAGATCTCCATCAAAGCATCTGGATTTTGCAGGAATACACGCGGGTGGCGGACTTCAATGTAATGGTTAGATAGCTGAAATGCGTCGTTTAGTGGTTTTATGCGTTGCTTTTGTTGGTGGATAATGGTTTCCGAAAACCATTGTAGCAGCATTTCATTGAGCTCACGCACCAGCTTTATCACGTTAAAATAAGTTTTCATAAATTGCTCAATGGCCAGAGATTGATCGCCATTCGTGTAACCAAAGATACCGGCTAATTTCACCTGATAATCAAACAGCAAGCGATCTTCTCTTTTTTGTGCCAGCCAATGTAAACCAAACCGCACGCGCCAAAGAAAATGCTGACAATGATTTAACTGTTCATATTCTTTTTCTGCAATGAAGCCAGAATGAATGCCATCAGCTAATTTGTGGATGCCAAAATGTCGTTTGGCAATACTAAAAATAATTTGTAAATCACGCAGACCGCCCGGGCCTGATTTGACATTGGGTTCGAGATTGTATGCCGTTTCATCATATTTGCTGTGTCTTAGATTTTGTTCTTGGCGTTTGGCAAAAAAAAATTCGTCGCTGCCCCACATATGTAAGGTGTGCGTGCGATAACGCAATTCTTCCAGCAGCGCTTCATGCCCGCAGATTAGATGCATATCGAGCAGACTGGAGATCGTACTTAAATCGTTTTGCGCAAGGTCAACACATGCTGTGATGGTGGTGATTTGATGACTAATTGCCAGCCCTACGTCCCAACAGTCTTGGATAAATTTTTGTGCCCGTGCCAAGGCTGATTGCGAGGCAGTATCCTGATGTAACAATAAAATATCTATGTCAGAAAATAATTGCAATTCTCGTCGGCCATAGCTACCCAAGGCCAATAAACAAAAGTCATCGTTGTGATGTAACCGCCGTTCGTTAAATAATTTGATAAGAATATGATCAACTGCTTGGGTGAGTTGTGCCGTGATATGTGTGATATGTTGCATGTGAGCAAATTTCTCACATAAAGCCAGTTTGGTTTGTTTTAACTGTTCTTTGAGGGTAATAATCTCATGTTTCATTGCTTGGCTTGGAACGTGGCATGCGTTGTGCACAGGCACAACGCATGGGGTGAGTTACACATGGATGCTAATTCAGGTTACTCATAATACATGTGTTTTGCTTCCCATTTGCTGACCATACCAGCAAATTTTTGTTTTTGGGCGTCGGTCAACACGTCATACACTTGTAGGCGCACAGCGATACGTGCTTTGATGATGTCACTGACCACATCAGTTTCTTGTTTGACCAGATCATCAAGCTTGGATGAATCCTTGCCGCCGGCTTTAATCTGTTCATTGATTTGGGCATGGATATCACGAGCTTTTACCACATCCGCTTTGATGGTATCACGAGCTTTGTCGTGGATTTCTTTGATTTTTGATTTTTGTTCAGCGCTTAAGTCTAATTTTTTTTCAATTTTTTCTAGGTATTCACAATGAGCCATTCCATCAGCGGCATTAGCAACTGGCATGTGTGCAACTACAGCAGAAAAAAGTACAGCAGGCATCCACATCAATTTTTTATTCATGATATATCCTTATTGAGTTACTGAGGTAGTTCAGAATTAAGTTATGACAGATCATTTAGAATTCGTCAAGGTTGTTGCGGCGCAATCGCTGCGTATGGCAGAAAAATGCCTGTTGCCTTATGCGTTGACTTTGATGAGTTGACCGGGATGCAGTACGCGTGTGGTGAGTATAGGGTTATACTGCAGCAAGGTTTCGACTGAGAGCCCATGTAGTGCTGCTATGGTTGTGATGTTATCACCTTCCTTGACCCGATACAGCACGGGTGATGGGTCGAGCGCGTTTTTCCAAATAATTAATTGCTGACCAACTTGCAATTCATTTTTCCAGGTTAATTGGTTCCAGCGGCGGATGTTGGCTGTACTCACTTGGTATTTGTTTGCGAGTGCCGTGATACGCTCGTTCATTTGCACGATGTGTAATATTTGATAACGGGGGCCTATGGGGTTATGTATGATGGCGTGTCGGTTGCTGGTGGGCAACGGTGTGGTTGGTTTGGTGTGCGCATGCGGCGGCTGGCTATGATGGCTGCTAGGCTGAAGCATGGTTTGACGTGTTACCCTTGGATGAACGCTAACTGGCTGATGCTGCAAATTATGATAAAACTCTGCCACATGCGAGCTTGGAATCAGCAGCTGACTGCGGCTATTGGGCGTGGTGAGCCAGCGGTTGTAGCCAGGATTTAATT
>DAIOSQ010000050.1:0-15844 GCA_036752465.1 Legionellaceae bacterium
GGGCGATCTATCAACATTGGCTGATACGAGCGTCATTGCACAACTGATTATGGATATAAAATGACTGGCAATGTCTTTGCAAACCGCATCTTGAATCTAAAAAAAATTAAATACATCGGTTTGGATATGGATCACACCTTGATTCGTTACCATACCAAACATTTTGAATCTTTGGTCTTTAAATTGGTCATCGCAGAATTGATCAACCATAAAAACTACAGTCATAAGATTCAAGACTGCCGTTTCGTGTTTGAAGATGCCATTCGCGGTCTGGTGATCGACAGTAAAAATGGCAATATTTTAAAACTTAATCGCTTTGGTGCGATCCGCCATAGTTATCATGGTACACAACCCATTGAATTTGCTGATCAAAAACAATTTTATCGCAGCATTTATGTCGATTTGAGCGACCCGAATTACATGGTCATAGATACTTCGTTTTCGATCGCATTCTGCTGCCTATTTGCACAGCTAATCGACCTAAAAGATCGCTATCCGCATGAATTACCCGCTTACAATATGATTGCGTTTGATGTGCTCAACGCCGTAGATAAAGTGCATGCGGATGGCAGTTTGAAGGGACAGATAAGCCGACAACTTGATCAATTTGTTATCAAAGATAGTGCCGTAGTGGCTGGCCTCAAAAAATATGTGCGTTTTGGTAAAAAGATATTTATTATCACCAATTCTGATTATCACTATACCAAATTAATTCTAGATTATGCCGTCAATCCTTACTTAGACAGTCACGAAACCTGGGAAACATTTTTTGAAGTGGTTATCACGCTATCAGCAAAACCACGCTTTTTTTATGACACGCTCAAGTTCCTCACAGTCGATCCGCAAAGCGGAACTATGACCAATACCCAAGGAAAAATCACCCCAGGCATATACCAAGGCGGCAATGCTACACAATTCACTAAAGATCTCGGTTTACAAGGCGATCAAATTCTTTATATTGGCGATCACATTTATGGGGATATCGTTCGCTTAAAAAAAGATTGTAACTGGAGAACTGCTTTGGTGGTCGAAGAATTAGCTCAAGAAATTGCAGCACTGAATAAAGTAAGACCAGTTGAAGAGCAGATTAGCGAACAAATGTCCTACAAAATCGAATTGGAACAAGAATACATTGATATCCACAGTCAATGTATTGAACATGATCAAGCGCTTCCCACCAAGACGCTGCATGCGCTCCAAAAAAAAATTGCGCAGATCGACGAGATCATTACAACATTGCTTGACCATGAACATGACTGCTTTAACGTTAAATGGCAAAGTGTGTTTCGTGCCGGCGCTGAGGAAAGTTATTTTGCCTATCAGGTCGATCGTTATGCCTGTATTTATATGGCTAAATTAGCAGATCTGCTCGCGTACTCACCCATGACTTATTTTAGGGCCAAGAAACGCTTGCTCCCGCATGATAGTCTTAGTTTAGAGATCTGATTTTATGTATGCCTTAGAAATAAAAAAATTATGCAAAACATATGCCAATGGCGTAGAGGCCGTGAAAGGCATTGATTTAAGCGTGGCCAAGGGTGATTTCTTTGCGCTGTTAGGCCCCAATGGCGCCGGAAAATCAACCACAATAGGCCTCATCACAACCATTTTGAAAAAAACTTCTGGCGATATCCGTATTTGTGGTTATAACCTAGACACCGCAACCGAGTCGGCCAAAGCAGCATTGGGCACCGTGCCACAAGAAATTAATTTAAATATATTTGAATCTTGTCAACAAGTTTTGTTAAACCAAGCCGGTTATTATGGCTTTTCCCGACCATCCGTAAAAGGTCATGTCGAAGATCTATTACACCAACTCGGTCTTTGGGAAAAACGCAACAGTACCGTGAGAAGTTTATCCGGTGGCATGAAACGACGCCTGATGATCGCACGCGCACTGGTACATAAGCCACAGGTGTTAATTCTAGATGAGCCAACTGCGGGGGTCGATGTAGAAATTAGGCGCAGTATCTGGAAATTCTTAGCGCAATTGAATCAAGAAGGCACGACTATCATTTTAACCACCCATTATTTAGAAGAAGCCGAACAGCTGTGCAAGCATATCGCCATTATCGATCATGGCCAAATCATTGAAAACACTTCGATGAAACAGCTGTTGCAAACGTTAAAATATCAAACGTTTGTTTTAACCAGCAAAACCCCCATAGACCAACTGCCCTCACTGGCACCCTGTACAGCGCTTTTGCTTGATCCACATACGTTTGAGTTGCGCGTGGGTGAAGCCGTATCTTTAAACGAGGTTTTTGCCCTGCTGGACCGTCACCATTTACAGATTCAGTCATTACGGAATAAAACCAACCGTCTGGAAGAACTTTTTATGGATATTATCCAACATGCTTAATCACATTCAGTATATTGCCTTATATACCATCGTACGACGTGAACTTGTGCGCATGTTCCGCATTGCACTGCAAGTGTTTTTACCCCCAATTGTATCAACATTGCTCTATTTTATTATTTTTGGCAGCGTGATGGGCTCGCGTATTGGCGCCATTCAAGGTGCCAGTTACATCGCCTTCATCACACCTGGGCTGATTATGATGGCTGTGGTCAACAATGCCTATGCCAATGTTTCTTCCTCATTATTTAGCGCACGCTTTCAAAAAAATGTTGAAGAAATGTTAATCAGTCCCATGCACCCTGGCATATTATTGTTGGGGTATACCTTAGGCGGCATTTTAAGAGGACTTATCATCGGTATGCTAATTTTTATGGTAGCGGCTGCATTCGTACCGTTAGATTTTTCCACGCTGCCAAAAACCATGGCCATCATCATTATGGTCGCTGCGATATTTTCTCTGGCAGGCTTTACCAATGCCATGCTCGCACACTCATTTGACGACATTTCGATCATTCCGACCTTCGTGCTAACACCCCTGACCTATCTGGGTGGTGTGTTTTACTCAGTCAGCATGCTATCACCCGCATGGCAAACCATCACCTACCTCAATCCGATTTTCTATATGGTCAATTTGTTACGCAGCACCATGATCGGCCAACCAGAGGTAAGCAACATCCTGGCTTGGAGTATCACAGGTTTGCTGATGTTTGGCATGATTGCACTTAATCTGCTGCTGCTTAAGCGCGGTACCGGCTTTAGAGAATAAAGCCTTGGCCGGTATATACTCATTCTATTTGGTGAAGACAGCACATTACCAACGGTCCTATCAAGTCAAGGTGGATGCCTCAGGAAAGCGTCTGGCTTCTTAGTCATCGAATCTAAGCGTGCACTCAGCTCTCACAATCCGGCCTCCTATGTGTCTATGTTGGCCGAGTAATTCTACTGTCTATGATTTAATTATAGACCAATAGCTTGGCTTTGCAATGTTGAGTCTCTTACCAGGTCCAACGCTGGGACGGTAACATCTACTTACGCTTAAAACCAATCGCTTGTAACCGTTGCGCGATTGATGGGTGCGTAGAAAATAAATTATAAAGAGATTTTACCGGATCGATAGCAGATGGATCATAAAGATACGAGGCATGCCGGACTTGCTCATGTGCCGTGTGGCCATATTCTTGTGTATATTGCGCCGCATGGCTGGTATGGTCAGCATCAATTTTAAGCAATGCACGCGCCATCGGTTCATTGACACGCATCAGCTCGACGCTACCACTATCGGCCATGAATTCACGCGTGCGACTCAAGAACAGGGTCAAAACCACGGTTAATAACGGCAGAAGGTAACGCAAGACTATAATGGCCAACACTATGGGGTTGTCCCCGCGGCGATCATCTCGCCTAAAAATAACGGCATAAAACAACATGTCGACCATAATCAGCATGATATTGCTGAGTATCGCCACCGCTAAAGTCAGCTTGATATCATGATGCCTGATGTGACTTAATTCATGCGCCATGACGGCTTGCAGCTCATCCCGTTGCAACTTGTCCAGCAACCCTCGGGTGATGGCCAACATCGCTGATTTTTCACTATAGCCGCTGGCAAAGGCATTCATATAGCCCGCCTCTATAAGATACACTTTGGGCATAAAGCGCATGCCTGCTGCCACCCGCATCTCCTCGACCACATGATAAAGCTGTTTTTCTGCAAGCGTTTTAGCGGTTTGTGGGGTCACCAGCCAAGCCTCAGTCCCCAGCAACATGATACGATCATACCAAGCATAGCCAATAATTAGCGACAGACTGGCAATGAGCAACATGGTAAGACTGGCATACGGCGTAACACGCAGGGTCAGAATCGCGTCGGCACAAGTGGCCAGGGAGGCATTTGGATATATCGTGTGTAACAGCAAGATATCCGCAAGAACCCCGACCGCAACATATATCAACACAAACAGCACAATGACGACAGCGGTTTTACGCTCATTGCGCTTTAATGCCGCTCGCCAATCAACCGTTGCGGCATGCCAATCCTTTGCTTGCATTAAAATTTAACCTTGTAATCTTCTTTGCTTTGCACATCCTGCTGGGCAAGCCCCCAGTACTCAAAATCTTGATTCAGTTTTGCCGCGAACAGTTGTACCACCATAGATTGCAAGAATGATTTTTTCTGCACGTTATACCGTTCAATGCTGTCGTTGTAAGCTTGTTTAGCGTAGGCCAATTGATTTTCAGTATTGACCACTTCTTCTTGTAATTGCAAAGCATTTTCATTGGCTTTCAACTCAGGATATTGCTCAAACACCACATTTAGTTGAGACGTAATCTTGGATATGCCATTTTCTGCCTCTGCACGCGCATGCTCATCCCCGGATACTTTGGCCGCTTGCGCCTGATTACGCAAAGCGACCACATCTTTTAATGTGCTTTGCTCATAGTTCATGTATTTTTTCAGAACTTCTACCAACGACTCAAGCACTTTGTACCGACGATCAAGTTGGATATCGATTTGACGCTTGTTATTGTTGATGGCCTCAATCAGCGCAATCAAACCATTATAGACAGCAATGATACTACCGACTATCAACAGCAAAGCTATGACCATGATGATGCTTATACTCATATGAATCTCCTGCATGCTAGATAATTTCAATTAACTCCAGAATACTGCTGGCCAAATGCCCCTGATATCGCAGCAATTCCACCTCATCCGCTATCAATGCCTGATTGCATTCTATTTCAAAACCCAAATAGTCCGTTTCATGATAGATTTTGCGTAAGGTAGCCGTCAAGCTATCACTTTTGCCAACATAGGGATAATTGGTACGAATACGGTAATCAGACAATTTATGCATCATCAAACTACGCAGAACACGGGCTACCTCCTTTTCTCCATGCCGATTCGGATCGTACAAAATGCCGACATCTGCATTTCGAGTTACGCCCGCGAGCATTGGCGTGAAGCTATGGACTGAAAAATGCAACACTTGTGAGCCTTGCAAACACAATTGTTGGACACGCGCTTGCACGCGCGCGCGATAGGGGCGATAAAACAGGGCGGCAATTTGCTCTTTTTCCGCCGCTGGCAGCGACAGAGTGAATTCAGAAAAACAGTGTGGGTGTTTGAGGCTGCGATTGCAATCAATTAACAAGCGCGTAACTTCCGCCATGGTGCATTCACAAGATAAGATCTTGCTCAGATAGCTGGCGACCTCAAAAGCTTTTAAATCATATGAGCGATGTGTATTGAGCACGCCTATATTGTCAGCAAACAATTGGGCATAGGCTGCTGGCAGGTAATTGCTGGCATGTTCACAACTTAGAACTAACGCAATCGGTTTCATAACGGCTCAAAACACTGATTATACTGCAAACAATCTGCAAGTTGCCTATATACGCTCAACAGGGTGTCTTTTTGATAATTTTTTTGACAAGCTCTGAGAATGCGCTCACTTAAATTACCCTGTCGCAGGATATGCTCGAGACAACATTGACTTTGATAATCTAACTGGCTGCTGACCTGTTCTATCAGCATAGACCAAACATCCCGTAAGCGCATGGTACGTTTCGGCAAATGCCACCCAACCAAGACCGCTGAGTCTTCCACCAAAGCCGACATGCCATGGACGATGGCCTCATCATAAATTTTTCGCAAGGCTTGGGTAGTACAGGGTTTTTCGATATGAATATGCGAGGTCTCATACCAACTTTGCAAAATCGCATGGGTCGCCAAGGCGATTGCCAGATCAGCTTGCACACATTCTTGGGTGTCAATGATGCGAATTTCTATCGCACCATACTTAAATTTTGCAATGGCACCTCTGGAATTAACCCACTCATGCTGCAACAACCCTGCTGGGTCATAAGCAGCCAAATCTCGATAAATAGGCGCCAATATGGTTTGCTCGTAGTCCTGCCGACTGCGCACAAATTCCGGAATAATATCGCCCGTGATCGACGGAATACAGCGCTGATTGTTGGCGTAGCAAGCCAAGCGTGTATCCAGGTAACCGCTTGGTTGGCCATCTAAAATAGGCGTGCTCGCAGCCAGTGCCGGCAACAATGGCAGCAGCTGGCGAATGAGGCTATGTAAATGAAAAAACTCCTCATCATTGGCAAAAGGCAAATTGACATGCATGCTTTGTAGATTTGACCAACCATGTCCCTGACAATTGAAAATCTTATCATACTGTTGATACACCTCACGTTGACCGTGCGGCCAGCGTTGTGTTTCCTGCAGCGGATCCATCCAAGGATGGGCCCCGGTCGGCAACAGTCGCATCTCATTCTGCGCCAGCCTGGTCTGCAATTGCAGCAGCGTTTGATGGAATTGACTGCCAATGGCCGCGGCAGGCGGTTTCGGGCCATTATTTTTTAATTCAAGCACGTGCATGACCAACTCATTGCTTAAGGCAACTTCACCCAGCACAACCGTATCAAATACGTTGGTGTTTTCGGCTAAGCTTTGCAAGATAATATCGCTTTTGGGTTGGACATTAAGCGTTGTTTTATCCACCAGCATGTATTCAATTTCTATGCCAATGACTGAAAATATTGGATACTTAGACATAACCATGTTTCCTACGGATCCGTTCTAAAAACACCATCATGATTTGCTGATAGAGTGCTTCTCCCATAATTTGGTCTTCAATATTACCATCGATGCTGGGATTATCATTGATTTCGATGACAAAATGTTGATTTTGATACGTCTTGATATCCACCCCATACAAGCCATCGCCAATCAAGCGGGTCGCTTTCAAGGCGGTCTTCAGCACGCCTTCAGGCACTTCCGAAATGGGTACGGTCTCTATCAGCCCTTCTCGTTCCTGTGCCGATTGCCAGTTGTAAATCTGCCAATGCCCTTTTGCCATATAATACCGACAGGCAAAAATTGCCCTATGATCAATAATCCCTATCCGCCAATCAAACTCAGTAGGGATAAAAGGCTGCACCAAAATCAAATCGGACGAGCGAAAAAATTCGCGCACGGATTTTTGTAATTCTTTTTGATCGTACAGCTTCACCACCCCCTGTGAGAAGGCACTGTCCGGGCGTTTCATCACGCAAGGAAAATTAATTTCCGGCAAGTGTTCATGAAATTTGCTGATAAAAATGGTATCCGGTGTCGGTATTTGGTGACTGCGCAGGAGTTCGGCAAGATATACTTTATTGGTGCATCGAACGATTGATTGCGGGTCATCAATGACCACCATGTTTTCTTGGGCAGCACGGCGTGCAAAACGATAGGTGTAATGGTCCACCGCAGTGGTCGCACGAATAAAAATGGCATCATATTCAGCAATTGATTTAGCATCGCTCTTATCTATCAAATCAACGTTAAGTCCGACTGATTCACCTGCTTTGACAAAAAGACTCAATGCTTTCGCATTGGAAGGTGCATTTTTTTCCGTAGGGTCGGTCAATATGGCCAAATCATGATAACGCTGCTTCTTGCGCGCCGGATAAAATCGTTTCTTGGACAAATAATTGAGGGCCGCCTGTTGCATAAACTCGGTATGCTGCGCGGGCACATCATTTTGGGAAATCACTTCTAATTTTTTGACTAGCCAACGCTTCTTTTTTTCTAGGGTAAAGCGCAGCAGCGGCAGCGGGAACAAGCCATGCAATTTCTTAGCCAGCATGGTGTGCCTTTTCGCCATGTTTGTACCAAAATAAACGCTCAAGGTAAACGACGTCCCTTTAATATCCTGTAAACTGTGCTGCATTTCTTCTTCAATATCCTGCGAAATCACGCGTGACAATTCACTGCTTTGGACATCTTGAATGCCGATAACAGAAGGTATCGCTTGATGGTCACGCGCTTGCGCTAGCAAAGAAACATAATACCCTATGGACTGATAATCGTAGGTACGGCACAAATTCAAAATGCGCATGGTTTTGCTGAGGTGATACTCCCCAAATCCCAAATAATCAGCAGCATGCACAACTTCGGCAAACGGAGTTAAAAAATCCCAACTTTCTGGTTCATCGGTAACAATCAATGTTTGCATGCAGCTTCCTTATGGCTCGATGATTAATAAATGAGCATCGTAAGTCAATACACCTAGCATAATGGCATTGATCAAACGATTGCTGCTGACTCGGTAAAAATTTTTATGCGACAACGGATTCTGGCGATGCGGATCCGCTACCACCATATGTCTGTTGTTGTCATCATACCCACACAGAACGACAAAATGCCCGCAGGGAAACCCACCCGTATCATCATAAACAGACGCACCCGCTTCCGTATAGCGCTCCCGCGCACTGCGATACAAATAAGTTGCGGATAACCCCGTCAACACAGGGATCTGTTGAGAAAAATATTTTTTCAACAGCGCAACATCGACCGTATTGAATAGCACGGTCCCCCCCAACTTCAAATATGCTTGGTACGCCATACTCGGTTGCACCAAATGCGGGAGGGCTTTTTGTTGCATTTGCATGCTCAATTTATCGATTAATACCTGATGGTTGGCTCGACCGTGCACAAACCAAGTCGGATCGAAAATATCAATATTGCTGACATACATCGTCGTTTTAAAGCCCCGCTCCAACGCATGCTTGGCTAACATCGGCGTCAAGGTGCCACCCGATAATGAACGGTCAACCGAAGCAATCACTTCGTGCAAAGGGAGATCAAGACCGTAATAATTGTAAATGGCATGAAGACATGTTGGACCGCATGTTTCATCATCGGGCTGGGTATTGATATTTAGATGAATCATCAGACGTTCGAATTAACCATATTCATTCAACTTAGAACGCAATCGGCAATTTGTCAATTGTAAGCTACTGGCGGCTACCGTGACTCAGGCAGGCTCATCGACTTGGAGATTTAAAATAATTTTTTTCACACCATGCACCGCATAGGCTCGTTTTAAAATGGCACCGATGGCTCGGCTATTTTTGACCGTACCCGTTAAGGTCACCACCCCGTTGGTGGTGGAAGCATTGATACCAACCAAAGGTATCGATTCATCATCTAATACTTTGGCTTTAAGTACTGCAGTTTCTACTTTCGCGGTAATATAAGCATCGGTCAATGAACTGTTGACCGGTTTGATTTGCAAATCATCATCTTCTATCGCGGTAACTCCTGTCGTTGTTTTGGCTATCCGCAATGCCTCGACAAAGGCTTGATTGTCTTTTACATGCCCGGTCAACGTCACCACCCCATTTTCAGTAGAAACATGCAATTTCAACGGGTTTAAATGTTTGTTTTTAGCAATTTTGGTTGTAATCTTGGCGGTGATCACTGAATCAGACAGCTCTTGCTCAAATTGCTTTAAATCGGTCGCATAGCTGATATTCTGTATGCTGATAACAAAACTTAAGATAATCATTAGCCGTAGTTTGCACATCTTCATTCCCCGAATTAAATGTCAAGACCGCGGTAACTGTTCATCTCTGAACAGTTACCAATAGGTTAAAGTATATTGGCAGTGTATCATGATATCATAACCAAAGAAGCAAAGAGTACTGTATGCAAACCATCGAGATCCGCGGCGCACGCACACACAATTTAAAAAACATTCATGTCTCTATCCCAAGAGACCAATTGGTGGTCATCACCGGTCTTTCCGGATCAGGTAAATCTTCATTGGCGTTTGACACGCTTTACGCCGAAGGGCAACGCCGCTATGTCGAATCACTGTCCGCGTATGCCAGACAATTTTTATCCATGATGGAAAAACCGGATGTCGATGCCATCGAAGGATTATCACCCGCGATATCCATCGAACAAAAAGCCACCTCACACAATCCGCGCTCAACAGTCGGCACCATCACCGAAATTTATGATTATCTGCGCCTACTATTTGCCCGGGTTGGTGCGCCCAAATGTCCACAACACCAAACGCTGTTGCATGCACAAACCATCAGTCAAATGACCGATCATTTGTTATCATTGCCGCAGGATCATAAAGTCATGATTCTTGCTCCAGTGGTTGAGGCGCGCAAAGGCGAGCATCTGCAACTCATCCAACAATTACAAGCGCAAGGGTTTGTGCGCGCCAGAATCGACGGCGAAATCTGTGAATTAGATGATCCGCCTAAGCTCGCACCTAGACAAAAACACAGCATAGAGGTGGTCATTGATCGCTTCAAAGTTAGGCCAGATATCGCGCAACGTTTGAATGAATCTTTAGAGACTGCTTTGCGGCTTGCAGATGGCATTGTCATCATTGCGTCCTTAGAGCAAGCGTTTGCGGAAATTAAATTTTCAGCAAAATTTGCTTGTGTCGAATGCGGCTACAGTTTAACTGAACTTGAACCCAGGCTATTTTCTTTCAATAACCCAGTAGGCGCTTGTCATACCTGCGATGGCTTAGGGGTAGAAGAGTTTTTTGACCCAGAACGGATCATCCATGATCCGCATGCAAGCTTAGCCAATGGTGCCATTCGTGGGTATGACCGCCGCACGCCTTATTATTTTGCGCTGATTGAAGCGCTGGCAGCGCACTACGATTTTTCGATCGACACGCCATTTGACCAGCTCACCACAGAGGCGCAACAAAAAATTTTATACGGCAGCGGCAAAACCGCAATAGCCATTACCTATCACCGCGCCAGTGGGGGGGTTACCAGCAAAAAACAGCCCTTTGAAGGGGTCATCCCGAATATGCAACGTCGCTATCGCCAGTCAGAATCGATGAGTATGCGCGAAGAGCTGTCTAAATATCTCTCAAACAGGCCATGTCCAGCCTGCCAAGGCGACCGACTTTGTTTAGCTGCTAGGCATGTCTTCGTCGGCGATAACAATTTACCGAGCATAGTGGCCATGACCATTGAGCAATGCCACGCTTTTTTCAACACCCTACACCTCACTGGAGCGCGGGGTGAGATTGCGCTCAAAATCAATCAAGAAATTGTCACCCGTTTGCGTTTTTTGATGGATGTCGGCTTAGATTATCTAAGCTTGTCCCGTAGCGCCGATACCTTATCGGGCGGGGAAGCACAACGGATCCGGCTGGCCAGTCAAATTGGCTCTGGTCTGGTGGGAGTGATGTACATTTTAGATGAACCATCCATTGGCTTACACCAACGCGACAATGACCGTTTGTTGAAAACATTGTTTCATTTGCGTGATTTAGGCAACACGGTCATCGTGGTTGAACACGATGAAGATGCCATTTTGAGTGCAGATTATGTGTTAGACATTGGCCCAGGGGCAGGTATTCACGGCGGTGCCGTAGTGGCGTGCGGCACACCGCAGGACATTATGGCGTGTCCAGATTCAATTACCGGACAATACTTGGCCAAAAAACAAGCGATTGCGGTACCCTGCGAACGCATCCAGATGGATCCAAGCCGGGTGATTGCACTACAGGAGGTTAGATGCAATAATTTAAATCGAGTGAATGCGGAAATACCCATTGGCTTGCTGACCTGCATCACCGGGGTATCAGGCTCTGGCAAATCGACGCTAATCAACGATACGCTATATGCGCATGCGGTCAGCAGGTTAAACCGTGCCAAACTCAGCAGCAAAAGTCAGATCCACGCCATCCACGGCCTTGAACACTGCGACAAAGTCATCGCAATCGATCAAAGCCCCATCGGCAGAACGCCGCGTTCCAATCCAGCCACCTATACCGGACTATTTACCCCCATACGCGAATTATTCGCCAACACACCGGAGGCTAGGGTACGCGGCTATCAGCCGGGGCGATTCAGTTTTAATGTCAGAGGTGGCCGCTGCGAAGCCTGTGAGGGCGATGGCGTGATTAAAGTGGCCATGCATTTTTTACCGGATATGTATGTGATGTGCGATACTTGCCAAGGTAAACGCTACAATCGCGAAACCCTGGATATACACTTCAAAGGCAAGACCATTCATCAAGTGCTAGACATGACCATTGAGGATGCCTGCCAATTTTTCAGCGCTATCCCAGCGCTGGCACGCAGGTGTCAAACACTGCTGGAGGTTGGACTGGGTTATGTGAAACTGGGCCAAAGTGCAACCACACTGTCCGGTGGAGAGGCGCAACGCATCAAACTGGCCAAAGAACTCTCCAAGCGCGATACCGGCCGCACCTTATACATCCTCGACGAACCGACCACCGGGCTACATTTTCATGACATCAAACAATTGTTGGCGGTGCTTATCACCCTGCGCAACAAGGGCAATACCCTGGTGGTCATTGAACATAATCTGGATGTCATCAAAACAGCCGACTGGATCATTGACCTAGGTCCTGAAGGCGGCAGCAAAGGTGGCCAGATCATTGCGACCGGCACGCCGGAAACGGTAGCGGCGTGTGCACATTCGTACACCGGGCAATACTTGCAGACGGTGTTAGCGGTTTGATGACAGGGGCTGCGGAAGAAAAGAGTTGGTTTCCTTAGCAAGATGCTGCTCGTGCTCGCGCTTGTACAATAATTCTTCATGTTGCATTTCTTCTTTAATGTGATGTTGACTAGATACGTTCTGATCTACCTTACGTATAAACATCACGCATTGATCTCGCCAAGTTTGCACAGCACCTACCAACAACTGAGTCAAGGGCTTTAATCCTAGGTGATTTTTCAAGGCCACCCCTACACCTTGGATGAGCATACCGGCAGTCCAGAGCATGGCTTTCAATGGGTTATGCTTAACCGGACCTATACATTCACAGATGCGTCTTCCTAAGTCTTGCATGAACTGACCAACAACGGATAAAGCATAGCCACCTACGTAACCGAGGCTGCCAACAAAACCTAGCGTTGTTGTGATCAAATTAGATGTTGCTATAACAAAATCTGCGCACAATTCCCTGCTGGGTGAGACTGATTCCTGTTTATTTAGTTTTAAGCCATATCTTTGTAGTAAGGGTTGCAGGTAATCGAGCAGTTCACCTTGGCGCTTAGCAAGCTGCAATTGCGTCGTATGTTCTTGAATCATTGCAATAATAGCTTCTTGCTTAACATTTATTGCGACGTTTGGGTCTTTAAGAACCGCGAGCACTTCTTCCCGTATTTGTTTGGCAAGCGGAGCATCTACTCTCTTATCAAATGTGCTATAGAACGGCTTTTCCTTTTCGTATTGCAGGGTGGTTCTATATACATCTTGTTCTAAACGAGCCAGCTCTGATAGTGTTGTTTGCATTGGCACAGTAACATCAAATCCGCTGTCTGCTAGCATATCTGGATAAAGCGCCGCTAAAGTATCACAAGGCTCAAGCGAAGCATAACCTCGGGGTTTGCCGAACGTACTAGGATCATCTAAAGTTACTGGTACACCTCTTTTTTGTGTTAATCGTGTGAATAAACCCGAGTTTTCTTGTTTTAAAATATTGAGCTCAGCAATGACATCCTCTTTTGAAGATTCACTGTTCTGCCGCATTCTAGGGTCAGCCATGTTCTTTTCAAATAAATAATTAAATGTTCTGGGGTAGGCAATTTTGAATAACTGCCGTTCCATTGCATTAACAAAAAAGTCGCTATCCTTAACGTAAAGTTCCAGTTGCTGTTTAATGCGTCTTGGCTTGCGCAACATCGCACTGTCTAAGGGCTTGGATCTGCGTGCATAGCTCAAGTGAGCCTCTCGCTCATCGTGATGCCCGCCATATAGCTTCAGCAGTTCTTTAGGGTCAGTAAGAGGGATAGCAGGATCTTGTTGTTCCCTATTAGCTTTTTTTGAAACCGCTAAGCTAGGCACCCTCACCTCATCGAAGCGTGTCCCATGTTGCGTGAAAAACTGGTGCAAACACTGCCAGATAATTTTTGGACCATGTTGCATAGAGTCTTTTTTTACTTTGGTAGAGTCCGAGTGGTTACCGTACATGGGCAACCATGAAACATGCGTTTTAGTAGAATCGGTGATGATGACGCGCGACAAGTCTTGCGGTTTGAACTCTCGTCGCATTTCATCCAGTTGCATGATGGCCGTAAAATTTTCCACATTGTCTGGGATGACGCATGATTCCGAAGTTGTTTTCGCCCCCATACCAGCAACTGGATCGATGGCAAAAATATTAAGTTTAAGATGTTTAAGAAAATCCAATTTTTTTTTGTCATCATCACTGCGACTATCGCTCGATTGTAACAACACTTGCTGGGCCTTAAACTCATTTGCAATTTGGATACATGTGATCGCACCGCGACTAAATCCTGTTAAATTAATTACGATGGGCTTGTCATGTGCTACAGCGCCTATATTTTCAAGAACATTTTTAACAACCTCTTGCGCATTAGGCGTTACTTCGGTGCCAAGCATAGTGGGACCTTCTACAACCATCTTCGAGCCATGGCAGGCACTAGAAAATTGTGTGATGATGTTGGGTTCCTTCATACAGCTACTTTCGCCTGTACCAAAAGCAAAAACAGAGAGTGGATACTGAGGGTTTTTCCATCCTGTCGTCACATTGGATTGTTTAGTCGCATTCTTGGGCATACAAGGATCCAAAATAATTCTTATTGTCTTATTGTAGCACAAAAAAACAGTATTACGCGAACTTAACTAAACTATTTGCGTTACAAAAATTCATTGTGTGCGTAGATAATGTCATCCATAACCACGAAGCACCCTTCGCTCACAAACTACTGGCATGACCAAGCCATTTCTGCTATGGTATTGAGCCTTTGTCTTGATGCAAGGTTGCCCATGCACGTTTCCGCTCCCAAGCGCGTTTTAAGTGTATTTTCTTTGGTGATGATCAATGTAATTGCTGTGGACAGTCTCAGAACAGTTGCGATCACCGCCAAGCTTGGCTTTGCGCTGGTGTATTATTACTTGCTGGCAGCGATTATTTTTTTTATACCGGTAGCCCTGGTTGCTGCCGAGCTTGCCACTGCTTATCCCAATCGTGGTGGCCTATATGTTTGGGTACGTGAAGCGTTTGGGTTACGGGCCGGCTTCATGACCATCTGGTTACAATGGGTGTATAACATTGTCTGGTATCCCACCATTATGGCGTTTATCACCGGCACCTTGGCCTATTTATTCGATCACCATTTGGCCAGCAATACATTTTATTTGCTGGGCTCTAGCATCACCTTATTTTGGCTATTTACCGCGTTAAATTGTTTTGGCATGCGCTTATCCGGTATTGTCAGCACAATAGGAGCGATTTTTGGTACCATTCTGCCGATGCTGGGCATCATCGGTTTGGGTTTTCTCTGGTATTTTCAAGGGCACTCGGTCAAATTTCCCATCAGCCCCAGCGCCATAACCGCGGGCCAGGCTTGGGCCAACCTGCCTTTGTTTGGTGCGGTATTATTTGGCTTGCTGGGCATGGAAATGTCGGCCGTGCACGCCGAAGACGTGCAAAACCCGCAGCGAGATTACCCGCGCGCCTTATTTTTTTCTACCCTTATTATTTTCTCAACCTTAGTGCTAAGCTCTTTGGCCGTGATTCTGGTGATACCCAATGACGAGTTAAATCTGGTTTCTGGATTGATCGATGCCTATGCTTTCTTTTTTGCACAACTTAAGATGCCTTGGATGACGCAGGCGATCGCGGTCTTGATAAGTCTCGGCGGGTTAAGTTG
>DAIOSQ010000051.1:0-15555 GCA_036752465.1 Legionellaceae bacterium
CGTATAATGCATTGTTTGCTTCATGCGCTGCCTTTATGGGGGATGCCAGCAAGCATGCCGTGCCATGGTTCGTGGTGGGCATGTGCAAAAAACGCAACAAAGGCGCATCGCTGCCATGTGTTTGACTGCTAAGCGAGGGCAGGATGACGCAATCAAACTCTAATCCTTTGGATTTATGGATGGTCATCAGTTGCAAGCGGGCTGGCATAGCATTTTTGGCATAATATTGCTGCAGATGATCGTGAAATTGCATTAAATCCGCTAGACGCCCGTCACGTTCATGCAGATCTAGTAGTTGCCAATACTGCTGTAAATCTCGCATCTCTTGGGTGTTAAATATGTAAGCAGTTGCCAATTTTTCTAAGGTTAGAGCAATCCAATCGACCAAGGATTGCTGAGAGCGCTGTTGCAAAGCTTGTGTTAGCACGTGACCAACTGCCTGGGCGCGTATACGACCTTCGGTGCTCAGCTTAGGCCAGAGTTGCGGCTGATTGAGCGCGTGATAAATCGATCTGTTTTTATCTATATTGGCGATGGTTTCTAGATCTGATAAACCCAAACCACACCAGGGACTTCTAAGTACAGCTAACCATGCCAGTCGGTTGGCTGGACAAAGTAGCGCCGTGGTTAAGGCGTATACATCGCGTATGTGCGGCAGCTTGGCCAATAAGTCAATGTCGACGCCCTGAAACGCAATATTGGCTTGTTTAAGTGCCGGAATCAACGCAGCTAACTGACGCCGTGATCGTACCAAAATGGCAATGCTGCTGGCAGAGTATGTGTCTAATTCTTGTTGCACCAGTGCAATAATTCCCTGTGTTTGTTGATGATGATCGGCGTATTCTAGCGCTTGAATAGTTTGGGTTGCATCGATTTTAGTGCTGCTTGAAGGGTGAAAAGAAATAGCGCCTGACTCGATATCATGTTGTCGTGGGAAAATGTTTTGAAAGTGCTGGTTGGTCCAGCTCACCAGAGTTTCGGAGGCACGAAAGTTACGCGTTAATTGCAACGGTATTAACTGCACCGGACCTAGACCTTGCTGCATGACCCTGAGAAAAAGGCCAACTTCGGCTTTACGAAAGCGGTAAATCGATTGCATCGGGTCACCAACGACGAACACAGTTTTACCATCCCCAGGCTGAAAGCCAGCAACCAGACGGGTCAACAAGCTGTATTGCTGCAGCGAGGTATCTTGAAACTCATCTATTAGCAAATGATGGATGCGATGGTCAAGGTAGAGTGCTAAATCGGTAGGCTCGCTTTCTTCACCCAAAGCTTGCAGAGCGTTCATGGCGACCGCCTGAAAATCAACTTGTTGCTGTTTAGCAAAAACCCAATGCAAGTGCGCTACCAAACGTGGCAAGATAGTGAAAAGTGCCTGCAGCACTTGCCAGGAATACGCATCGTACTGTGGGTTTGGCAACTGTTTGACCCGTAACAATGCTTCGACAAAATCTGGCAGTAAGGCAAGTTGTTGCAGGAGCTGTTGGCTATTTTGTTTGAGATGGGCATAGGCTTGCGCAGAGCAGGCAGCGCGCGTTAAGCCGATGTGCTGATCAAAGCTTTTGCGCAGAGTGTGGTTGGTGGTGAGCAAAATAGTGGCCAAAGCTACGGCCTGCTCGCGGTTCATGGTGGCAAAACTTTGCCATTGCTGCAGGATAGGGTAAATCGGTGCGAGTTTGCCAACGGGTCCCAGCGCTGCTAGCAAATCACGGACTAATTCGGCCAAGTTAGCCGCTAACTCAAGCGGCAGTGATTGCTGCAGACGCTGCAATTCGTGTTGTTCAATCCATGCTAAGGCCTGTTCATATTGATCTCTATCTTGCATTTTAGCTTGATAAAGCAGCGCTAACCATTGTTCACGCGCTGCCAATAATTGACTCATCAGTTCGATCAATTGATCCTGTCGATTATCTAAGTGGGTCAGCAAAATGCTCAGCAGTGCATGTTGCGATTGGTCTTCAAGCAGATCTTCCACACAGGAAATGGCCGCTTCTTGGTAGGAGCTTTGCGGGTTATCAGCAATCCTGCCACACGCAATGGGCGGGGTTTGTAATGGAATAGCTCGGGTTATGGTTTGGCAAAGTGCATCGATGGTCATGATCCGCAAGCGCCAGGGTTGTGTGAGCATATGCCATCCCAATTGCTGATCTTGTTGCAGGGCGATACGGGCAAACTGGTGGGTATTTTGCCGATGTGGACTGGTAGCCGGGGTACCAGCATGAACTTCTCGCAGTGCGCTCAAAATACGCTCGCGCATTTCATGTGCTGCTTTTTTGGTAAAAGTCAAGGCCACGATTTGTTCTGGAGCACTGACACAACCAAGCAAGCGCAGGTAGCGCTGCGTCAAGATCTCGGTTTTGCCTGAGCCGGCTGGCGCTTGGACAATAAAAGAACGATCGGCTGAGGTCGCTAGGGTGCGTGCGCTATCATCCGAATCGGTGGTTGTGTTCATACATCCTCAGCAGCAAGACATAGCGGGTCAGACGGTGTGGTTGTGCTGGTTAAAATGATTTCCGCGGCCGGAGGACGAAGATTATAGGTAGAACTCATACAATGGCCATAAGCCCCGCTATTGGCAATCAGGATCACATCGTGTTCGTGACTGGCGGGCAATAAACGATTGTGTCCCAAAATGTCGGCGGACTCGCATATCGGACCGACAATATGCGCTATTTCAGTGCTTTCATCGAACAGTCGGGTCAGATTAACCATCTCATGGTACGCACCATATAATGCTGGTCTGAGTAAGGAATTCATCCCCGTTTCGATACCGATAAAGCGCACGTGATCTTTAAGTTTTGTCTGCGTAACCTTGGCCAATAATACACCACTCTCTGCCACAAAATAGCGCCCAGGTTCTAACCAAAATGTCAGGCGTGGGTAATTTTTTTTAACCGCTAACAATGCCTCATCCAGCTGCGCTAAATCAAGCGACTGTTGCCCTGGTTGCTCAACAACACCTAGGCCGCCGCCTAAGTTGATATAGGACACATCATGAAATACGGCAGTTAGCTCGACCAGCAGCTGTGCGGTTTGTTGCCATATGTCCGGGGTCAAGATGCCACTGCCCGAATGGGCATGTAAGCCGATCACGGTGGTCTCAGTTGCTGCGCATAAAGCGCGCAGTTCCGGTAATTGTTGCTGGGGAATGCCAAATTTAGACTCATTGCCTGCGGTACAAACATATTTATGATGGCCAGCACCGTGTTCGCTATCAATACGTACAAAAATCGATTGTTTCCGAAATAGGTCTGGCCAATGTTTGAGCGGGTAGATATTATCGACCGTAACATGACACCCTTGGCTGAAGGCATAAGCATATTCTTGCTTGCTGGCAAAGTTGGGTGTAAACAGGACCTGTTTGGGGTCAATATTAGGGAATACTTGCCAAATGTGCTCGACCTCTTGTTGAGAAACGCATTCAAAAAAAATACCTTCTTGTTGCAAGGCCTTCAGAACAGAGGGATGAGGATTGGCTTTGATGGCATAAAAAACTTGGTCAATCGCGCGTAGGGCCAATAATTGCTTGGCTTTTTGCAATTGGGTTGCCGTGTCATAGACATAGCATGGCGATTGTTTGTTCGCTAGCGCAAGGAGCTCTGATCGTTTGTGCTGCCACCATGGTGTGCTGCGCTGTGCCGGTACCCCGAATTCTTCGGCAAAGCTCTTGGCATAATAAAAACTTTGTGGGTTGTTTTCAATCAGCATGGCATGTAATTTGCGACATAAGTTGTCGGCTTGGGCCGCCTCAACCACAAAAGTTAAATTCAAATCGTTGGCTGGTAGCGACATCAAATAAATTTGCTGTGCTTCAAATATTTCGAGAATTGGCCCAAGCTTGGGCAATATTTTGCGCAACTGATGTCCTACCAAGCTGACCGCGCTGCAGGCTGTGATGACTTTGGCGCGGCAAAATTGATTGAGCTCGTCAATCAAAGCGGTTAAGAGTGCTTGGCCTTGTACATTTGCATCATTATCTAAGGACAAAGTAATGTTACACTGTGAGGAAGATAGCAAGTCAACCGAAAAACCGTGTGTTTTAAAAACCTGGAAAACTTCGGCTAAAAAGCCTGCTTGTTGCCACATTTGCATGGTTTCAATGGTAATCAGAGTAATATTTTCTTTAGTCAAAATGGCTTTGATCAGGGGGGTATGCACAGCGTTGTTTTGGCTAATATGCGTCCCCGAATGACTTGGCATCTGGGTAAACTTGACCGCCATGGGGATACCAAATTTTTTGACGGGTGCAATTGAGGCGGGATGCAAAACCTTAGCGCCCATAGACGCAATTTCTTGTGCCTCGTCGTAATTGAGTTGTTTCAATAGACGTGCATGCGCGATTTTATGTGGATTGGCGGTATATATGCCAGCTACATCGGTCCATATCTCACATGACTGCGCCTGCAACAGTGCAGCCATCAGCGCAGCCGAAGTATCTGAACCGCCCCTACCCAGCAGTACGGTTTCGCCCTGTGAATTTGCGGCAATAAAGCCCTGTGTGATGACAGCCTTGGCACCGCTGTTAGCGAAGCGGGCAGCCAACTCAGGATTGGCTATGGCTTGGCAGCGTGCTGCCAAGTAATTGTTAGGACTGGTGTTGGTCATCTCGGTGGTTAGCAATGCTTGCCGTGCGTCAAACCATAATGTATCGATGCCTTGCTGTTGCAAATAAGCATGACCCAACTTGCTCATCATTAGCTCACCGAGGCTAAGAATCTGTGCACAGGTTTTGGGGGGCGCTGCTTGCAGCATCGCGATGCCCGTCAGCCATTGTTGCAATTGTTGCAATTCATCATCTAGCAGGTTCGCAGCGACACCCAGTGTCTTGGCCAGTGTGGTATGACAGCTGGTAATATTTTCTAATAAAGCATGTTGTTGATGTACCAGTGCAGCCTTTATGATCTGTTCCAATTGATTGGATATACCCGTATAAGCTGAGCATACGATAACTGGTTGGACACCTTGTTTGATATGATTGCTGGTGATGGTGAGAATATGTTGCCAATTTTGCCAAGAAGCAACACTGGTACCGCCGAACTTGGTAATGATCTGTTGCATAACATGTTTCCGTTCAAAAATGACACAGACTAGCATACTAATCATAAGATATACAAGGTCTGTTTGGTGCCTAAAAAAGCGATGCCTTGCTAAGATACTTTTTTAAATTCATAATGTTGAAATTCGTTGAGTAGGGTCGTTCGACTATGCCCGCTGAATCCTAGTGATAGCGTTTTGTGCGTTCGATAAATAGACTGAACATGTACAGATTTTTATAACCCAGCATCGAATAAACAGGTTTGTGATTGTCATCAAATCCAAGATGATCCCAATAGATAATATCAAGTAGATGTTATCAAGTAGATGTTACCAAGTTAGGAGCAAGGTTTGCAGATCCAATCAAAAGCAGTGATACACGCTTTTATCTTGGCAATCGCTGTGCTTCGAGATGTGCATGCGGCAGGGTTTTCACTGTATACCGAGAGCAACGCGGCTAATTTGGGTAATTTTGCTGCGGGTAATGCTGCTGAAGCGCGTGATGCAAGCACAGGTTGGGATAATCCAGCAGGTTTGGCCTTGCTCCATCATCCCCAAATGGTGATAAGTGCTATCGGCGCTTTCCCCAGTCTGTCGTTGAGTGGTACCAGTACGTTTTCTACGGAGGGTACACCTGATCCCTACGTCCAATCTTTTAATAACATACAAGGTGGGCAACATGCAGTTTTTCCTACGCTGCATATTGCCAAGCCCTTAGGGCCTCATACAACCTTTGGTTTAAGTGTGCTTTCCCCCTTTGGCTCCACCAGTCAATGGGGTAACAACTCCCCGGTACGCTATGCGGCTACTGATACACAACTCTTGGTTCTTGAGGTCTCGCCTGAACTTGGGGCGGAATTAGTGCCGCATGTGTATGTGGGTCTTGGTCTGGACTTGCAATGGGCGCGGGTTAAATTCAATCAGGTACTGGGATCGCCTGCAGAATTGCAATATCTTGAAACGTTTGGTGGCGGGGGTATTTATCCAGAGTATCTCGATTCACTCAGTGACAATGTCGGCAGTTCTTTTGGGATTGGCGCACATGCAGGGGTGCTGTTTGTTTTTCGCGATAACCATAGCCGCGTTGGGGTTAATTATGTATCACAGGTCCCACAGCAATATAGCGATCATAGCATGTTAACGGGCAGACTTGCAGATCCAGCAGTTGAAGATCCCACTGCAAACTTTCTAAGTGAAACATTGCGCAGCAATGTTATTAATATGCCCGATGTTTTAACTCTGAGTGCCTATCATGACCTCAATGAAACCTTAGCTGTGTTGGCATCATTGGTGTACACGGGTTGGAGCAGTTTTCGCACCATAGAGTTGGGCAATATCGCAGCTTACTCGCCAGAGTTAGGTGAGCAGTCACTGCTGGATGTGTCAACAAAAGAAAACTATCGCAATACCGTGCGTGTTGCATTAGGGTTGAATTATAAGTTCACAGAAAAGTTCATGTGGCGTGTTGGTGGTGGTTTTGATGAAACACCTACGGTGAATCGTTACCGTGATGTTCGTTTGCCAGATGGCAATCGCTGGGCGTTGTCGGTTGGCTCTCATTGGCAATGGCGGAAAAATCTTGCTTTTGATTGGGGGTACACGTATTTGTTCGTGCCTGGTGGTGCTAAGATCAACCATACACAAATGCTCGGTGAAACGTCCAGTTACCAGGTCAACGGTGTGGCTCAACTGCATGCGCAAGTGGCAGGGCTGCAGTTAGTTTGGACAATCGACTAAGGCTGACATAGATGGTGCGACAATATGATGTGGTGGTCGTAGGTGGCGGTATCAATGGTTGTGGATGCGCACAAGATGCTGCGTCTCGAGGGTTATCGGTGCTGTTATGCGAAAAAGATGACCTGGCGTCTAAAACATCATCCAGCAGTACCAAATTGATTCATGGTGGATTGCGCTATTTGGAGTATTATAACTTCAAACTGGTTAAAAAAGCACTGGATGAAAGGCAGACTTTGCTAAAAATCGCGCCGCATTTGGTGCATCCTTTGCCTATTATGTTGCCGCACAAAAAAACTATGCGACCTATCTGGATGTTGTATTGTGGGTTGCTGATGTATGATTACTTGAGTCGAAAAAATCAGTTGCCGCATAGTAAACTTATGTGGCGCAGAGCTCATCCCAGTTATTTCGCATCGCTTGCACGACAGTATAACAAAGGGTTTCTTTACTTCGATGCCATAACAGACGATGCCCGCTTGACGGTGGCGAATGCCATGCAAGCCAAGCAAGCAGGTGCGGTCATCCTCACGCGTACTGAATTAGTCGATGCGCATGCCTGGGATAACCAGTGGCAATTGACGCTGCAACCGCAAGCGGAGCCTGCATTTCAAATAAAGGCAAACGTGATAATTAATGCCGCAGGACCCTGGGCGCCTAAGCTAGATAAGGTGT
Organism: Legionellaceae bacterium; assembly: GCA_036752465.1. Lineage (GTDB taxonomy): Bacteria > Pseudomonadota > Gammaproteobacteria > Legionellales > Legionellaceae > DAIOSQ01. The sequence goes on from DAIOSQ010000051.1 coordinate 7,447, forward strand.
TACAGACACCACGCTGCCAGGCTATGTCTTTGGTCAAGGGCAGTCATATTGTGGTCCATCAGTTGTATGCGGGTGAACACGCGTACATGTTACAACACGATGATCATCGTGTTGTATTCGTTATTCCTTATCATCATCATACATTGATTGGCACAACCGATTTGGCCTTTGATGGCGATCCAGCTACGGTGAGCATAAATGAACAAGAGGTGCGCTATTTATGTGATTTGGTGAATCAATATTTTCAACGAAAAATCAGTGCAGCAGATATTATTTGTTCTTGGAGTGGGGTCAGACCATTGCTGCGCGAAGCGGACAAAGCTCCCTCAGCCTTAAGTCGCGATTATGCCTATCATTTCTCGCGACAGCCGGCACCATTGGTTACAATATACAGTGGTAAAATCACGACGTATCGACAATTATCACAAGCGGTGATTGATACGCTTGTTGAAATATTTCCGCAGTTACCGCCATCTGATACGTCGCATGGCTTGTTGCCTGGAGCCGTTTGGCAGCATATGGATTATACGGCCTACCGCAGGTATGCATGGGCCAAATATCATTGGTTACCTGAAAGTTTGTTGACAAGATATTTACAAAATTATGGTACGCAGACAGAATTGCTACTGGATGGTCGTCACAGCTTGGATGACTTGGGCGAACATTTTACTGCAAACTTGTACCAAAACGAGGTTGATTACCTCTGTCATTATGAATGGGCCAGAGCTGCTGAAGACATTCTATGGCGGAGAACTAAGCTTGGCTTGACCACCGATCCTGAAGGTCAACAAAGATTGGCAAAATATTTGGCAGAAAAGCACTATGCCCATTCGACTTGATAGAGAATGGGTATGTAATGACTCATAACCATAGGATAGAAGCGTGCGTGAATTATACCCTATTGACCAACCTATTTATCGTTACTGGCAAGCATTTTATTTGGCATTGTACTCCAGGCGTTTTTATGTCGATGTGCTGAAACGTTGGCGCGGCTTTGGCTTAGGCTATTTTTGGTTGCTTATTTTAATAGCAACCCTGCCTTTGTCGCTCAGAGTGGTGCTGGTATTCAATCAGTATTTTGATGACCAGCTGACAGCAACTCTACACCAACTGCCAGATATTTACATTCAAAATGGTAAAATAACATTAGATAAGCCCATGCCTTTTGTGATTCGAAATAAGCAAAAAGATGTGGTTGCTGTGGTAGATAGCACGGCTGATCATAGACAAATGTTTGAATTTTATCCTAAATTGATGTTGCTGCTGAATGATAATCATATTTACTTTAAGATGCCTAATTTGCAATTATTTCGACCTATAGATAAAGCATCAAGTCCAGATCGCGTGTATATCAATACTTTGGATAAGGACAATAATAGTTTTTTCAATGCTGACGATTGGTTCGAATCTAGTGGGTTATCTCGTTTAAAATGGCTTACTGATCTTATGGTATTTCCAGCTTTGACGCTCTTCTTTTTTACGATATACTGTTTTCTAATGCTGGGTGTAATATTTATGTCCATGGGCTATTCAGCGGTTATATTCAAACTTAAGCTCAAATTCAAGGAGGCTGCGCGCTTATGTTTCACAGCATTAACAGCGCAGGTTATTGTTTTTTTTAGTATGTTGACCTTAGGTGTTCATGTGGCACATGCCGCTACCTTTTATGTCGTATTGTTTGTGTTGTATTTCAGTTTTGCCGCTTTGGCTGTCAGAAAAGAAACCAAACAATTGGCGCATGCATGAATCGAGTTAATCACGAGGCGTGTGTGAACCACGCAAGCGTGCGGGCAAGCAAGGATGGTTTTAGGTAAATAACAGGCACAAGGAGTACACAATGTTAACTTTTGGCTGGATATTGCTGACACTGGTTTATATGGCGATACTGTGTTCACACAGATCATCCATCGCTGTATGGACTATCAGCTTGGGTATAGGTTGCGGTTTGTTATGGCAATATGCGCATATAGGGTGGTTCAGTAAAAGTCTAATGGTGCTGCTGCTGTCAGGATGTTTGTTGTTCGCCATTACCCCATTCCGGCGGCGATGTATTGCGCGCTGGATCATGCGTGCTATAGGCGGCAAAATGCCGGTGATGTCCAACACGGAACGTGAGGCTCTGGCGGCAGGGACTGTCGGTTTCGAAGGATCTATCCTTTGTGGGGCACCAGATTTTGCTGGATTGTTGGCACAATCGCAACCGACTTTAACTCCGGAGGAGGAAGCTTTTCTACAGGGTCCAGTGCATATATTGTGTCAGATGTTGGATGACTGGAAAATCACTCACCAGCTCACTGATTTGCCTCAAGAGGTGTGGACTTTTATCAAAGAGCATGGGTTTTTGGGCATGATTATTCCCAAGCAATACGGCGGTCTCGAATTTTCTGCCGTTGCGCAAATGTCGGTGTTGATTAAACTCTATAGTTGTTCTGTTTCGGTTGGTACGACAGTCTGTGTGCCAAATTCATTAGGGCCGGCCGAGCTGTTATTAAAATACGGTACTACGGCGCAAAAAAATCTCTATTTGCCGCGTTTGGCCAAAGGTCTAGAGATACCTTGCTTTGCGCTTACCTCCGCGCAAGCTGGTTCTGATGCTGCCGCTATGCCAGATAAAGGTGTGGTTTGCTATCAAGAGATTAATGGCGCAAAAGTGTTGGGTATGTCGTTAACGTGGGACAAGCGCTATATCACACTTTGTCCAGTAGCTACGGTGATTGGATTGGCATTTCGTTTGTATGATCCAGAGAATATCTTAGGCAAAGGTAAAGACGTCGGTATTTGTTGTGCTTTAATTCCGGCTGATACCCCTGGGGTCGTCAAGGGGCGGCGACATTTTCCATTGAATGTTGCCTTTTTAAATGGACCTACTCACGGCAAAAATGTATTTGTACCCATCGATTGCTTAATTGGGGGCGCAGCGATGGCGGGACAGGGTTGGCGCATGTTGATGGAGTGCTTGAGTGTCGGTCGGGCCATCTCCTTGCCATCCAGCGCTGCTGGTGGCTTGCAGGCGATTGCTCTGGCCAGTGGGGCGTACGCAAAAATACGCAAACAATTTAATCAATCCATCGCCAAATTTGAGGGCATTGAAGAGGCTCTCGCACGTGTGGTTGCCAACACTTATATGGTTAATGCCGCCGTTAGTATGACCGCTCAAGTGATCGATCACGGTGGTAAGCCTTCTGTAGCTGGCGCTATTTTGAAATATCATTCAACGGAGCGTGCGCGCAAATCTGTCATGGACGCCATGGATATTCATGGTGGCAAAGGCATTTGTCTAGGTCCCAATAATTATCTGGGTCGAGGCTATCAATTTGCGCCAATTAGCATCACCGTCGAGGGAGCTAATATTTTGTCGCGCAGTTTGATTATTTTTGGTCAAGGTGCTATCCGTTGTCATCCCTATGCTTTTGACTTGATGGAGAGTGTCAAGGCGTGTGATCTGGCTGCATTTGATACCGCTTTATGGGGGCATTTGGCTTTTTTTGCATCCAACATAGTCAAGTCATGCGGGTACGCTTTAACCGATGCGCGCCTCATCAGCACAACCAAACCGCAGCTGCAGCGTTATCATCAATTGATTACACGCTACAGCAATCATTTGGCTTGTTTGACCGATGTTTGCATGATGTTGCTCGGGGGGGAATTAAAACGTAAGGAAACACTTTCTGCAAGGCTTGGCGATATGCTCAGCAGTCTCTATTTTGCGATGGCTGCTATCAAACGTTTTCATGATGAAGGTTCGGCAAGCTCAGATTTGCCTATAGTTGAATGGTGTTGTCAGCAGCTGTTATACGAGTGTGAAATGGCGATGGTAGGCGTGATAGATAATTTTCCTGTGCGCTGGGCTAGAAGGTGGTTGCGTCTGATGTTAACACCCTTCGGCCATAAACGCCGTCAGCCGTCTGACGCGTTAGGTAAAAAGCTCGCGCAGATCAGTGCAAGTCCCTGTGATAGCAGAAAACGCCTAGGGAATTTGGCGTTTCTCCAAGCGTCGGCAAATTGTCCCCTGGGACGCTTGGAAGAAGCCTTTCAGCAATGTTGTGCTGTAGAAGATCTAGAAAAGAAAGTGATGTTGGCCGTCAAACAAGGCCTGGTACAAGGACTTACCTTTGTTGAGCAAGTTGCCGCAGCCAAACAGCAAGATATTCTGAACGCTCAAGAATATGAGCAATTAATGCAAGCTGAGGTATTGCGTCAAGATGTCATACAGGTGGATGATTTTAGTGACGACGAATTGCGTAGAAGAAATCCTAGCCATGTGCCAGCCGATGTTATCCACCCAAAGCGTGCCTGTGACTTGTCATGTGATTAAATTATGGTCCGTATCGCATCCCTACATCTTCGCTTACCTCATGCGTTTGCTTTAATGCTAACAACGCAATAGCAGCCTGTAGTATGTCCAGTTGCTCGCGGATGATACATGCTTTTTCTGGTGTTTTTATTTCCCAGGGAATGTCACGCGCTTGTTGCAAGAGAGACTCTATATCGGCTACCAGTGCCCTATGATTTTCCATCAGTGCGGCAGCAGTCTGGTTTTTTGCAGCAGCGCTTATAGCTTTCGTAATTTCGCTATTAATGTTCAATTTGGCCTCATAGATGACAGCATCCATGGATGCAAAAAAATGATTGAAAACGGGGTGCACATCATAGAGTATAGGCTCAGCAGACCCCGTCATATTTTTTAGCACATAAATGAGTTCCTCAGCACGTTCCTTTGCACTGGGCAAGGCTTGTAAATAATCACCAATGGCTGTGTTAATGGATTCAAAGGCCATATGGACAAATTGGTCGCGCTGAACGCGGTATAGCGCTGGCGTTATCCCAGGTACTGTTGTCGCAATTACTTTTTCCATCGGCCCTTCATCTGTGAAAAACCAGTCTAATTCTTGCCATACAAGTTCTTGATGCGTTTGCAACAGTAGCCACAGCGATAAGCTGTCATGGTTTATTTCGATCGTAGGCATATCGACGAGTGAACCAGGCATATCCGAAAAATATAAATAATCGAGATTTTTTCGTATCAATACTTGATCTGCTTTAAAACTGGCGATGGGGGAAAGTCCTACCCAGCTTGCGAACCAATCGCCCGCAAGCATGCTGCTAAGATTTAGCAAAGCATTCTCTGTATCTAGTGCTTGCAACAACCTTTTTGCCAGTGGCAAGTGTCGTTCAAAACAGGTCATGAGATTGATCCAGGCCTGAGCTGAGGTGAGTGCATCTGCAGGGCTGTTTCTACGATAAGTATCTACACTTACATTGTCATTAATATGCCTGGTAATCACAGATAATTGTTCAGAACTGGGTACGTTGTCATCCAGCGTTCGCGTGCTTGGATATATCCGCATGAGCTCTGCTTTTAAGGATCGTATCAGCTGAGCGATGGTAGCAACGGTACTTTCTGTGCGTGTTTGCATATAAAACGCCTATTGTCATAATTAATCAAGCTTAGTGTATATTATTATATCATAAAATACATGAAATGTATTGTTTAAATTTTTTATGACGTATAAAAAGCCTTGGGTTGCGTATGATCGCCAACGTTGCCGCGCACAAAAAAAGAACTAAAAAATCCGTTAAGGATAGACTCTGGGTAGCAATCATCAAGAGACTCTAGACGAGTATGTGTGGTCTGTGAGATTGTATGATAACCCCCCAAGAGCATTCATTGGGTGATCGAGTGATTCGGACAATGGCGAGAGAAATTCTTGCAAACACAAAAGGACTGAAGCGTTATGAAAATAGGAAAAATTGAAATTCCCAAAAATCGCATGTTACCCATGGGCATGTTCATACTGTTGATACTATTTTTTTGGCATTCGTGTCACCATAACAAGCAACCTATAAATTTTGCGAAAATAGGTAAACCGATCCCAAAATTTACAGTACCGAAGCTCGATAACACCGGTCAGTTTAGTTCCAGTGACATGCAAGGAAGTATTTCTATACTCAATGTTTTTGGTAGTTGGTGCGCCACGTGTCATCTAGAGCATGCTTTTCTCGACGTGCTTGCGAAAAAGGGCTTGCATGTCTACGGGCTTGACTACAAAGATACCCAAGCCGAAGCTACGGCGTGGCTCCAAAAATGGGGCAATCCTTACACCATGGTGGGTTATGATGAAGCTGGTAATGTTGCGCTTGAGCTTGGTGTCTATGGCGCACCAGAGACCTTCCTGTTAGATGAAAATGGGGTTATTATTTTCAGTTATATAGGTGTTTTGGATGAAGTTATTTGGAATAAGAATTTCCTCCCTCTGATAAAATCGATTAACAAAGTTAAGGAAGCAGCTTCCCGGGCGGTTCCCCAGCAACAAAAAACAGGACAGTAACTATGGATTTAACTCAGTTGCATGAATACGCAGCTATCCGCGATATGGCGACACAATTTTCGCGTGAACGGCTGGCACCTTTTGCCGATCAGTGGGATGAAAGCAGTTATTTTCCTGTGGATATCTTAAAGGAGGCTGCGAGTCTTGGTTTGGCAGCTATTTTCGTCAAGCAAGATTTAGGAGGCTCCCAATTACCACGTTTGGCTGGTGCGCTGATATTTGAACAATTAGCTGAGGGTTGTATCAGTACAGCGGCGTTTTTATCGATTCATAATATGGTTAATGCAGTTATTGATCAGTATGCAGATGATGAGTTACGCCGCAAATGGGTACCGCAACTATCTTCTATGGCAGCGATTGCTAGCTATTGTTTAACCGAGCCTTCTGCCGGCTCGGATGCCGCGGCTTTGCAGAGCAAAGCTGTGCGTGATGGTGAGCATTATATCGTGAACGGCTCAAAATCATTTATTTCTGGTGGCAGTGTCAGCGATGTCTATCTGTGTATGGTGCGTACGGGTGATAGCAGCCATCGTGGGATCAGCTGTCTTTTGATTGAGAAAGATACGCCTGGGATGAGCTTTGGTAAGCTTGAAAAAAAAATGGGATGGCATAGCCAGCCAACCAGCATGGTTTTTTTTGAAAATTGTAGAGTGCCTGTCCACAATCGTGTTGGCGTTGAGGGGTTGGGCTTTAAAATTGCGATGAATGCACTCAATGGAGGACGAATCAACATAGCAGCTTGTTCATTGGGGGGGGCGAAGTTTGCCATCAAACGCAGCCAAGCTTATATGCAGGAAAGAGCACAGTTCGGCAAGAAATTGGCTGATATGCAAGCCTTGCGTTTTTACTTGGCGGATATGATGACCGAATTTGAGGCGGCAAAATTGCTGGTATATCGAGCAGCTTCTGCCTTAGATAATGGGGATCAAACAGCGGTCACTTTATGTGCGATGGCGAAGCGTTATGCAACGGATGCCGCTTTTTTGATTGCGGATAAGGCGATGCAGTTACATGGTGGCTATGGCTATCTACGCGATTATCAAATTGAGCGCGTTTTTCGTGATTTGCGGGTGCACCAAATTTTGGAAGGTACAAATGAAATTATGCGTGAAATGATTGCTAAAGCTGTATTCAATGAAGCTTATTCTCTAGATTAGGAGGGTGTATGAGTGTGATATTATCTGCTGTCGATGATATGGGGGTATTGACAATAACCTTGAATCGGCCGGACAAGCTTAACGCGTTAAATCAGCAGGTTTTGGAGGCCTTATCTACTAGCTTTGCACGTGCACAGCAGGATGACAGCATCAAAGGAATCATCCTGACAGGTCAGGGCAAAGCATTTTGTGCTGGGGCGGATATTGCCCAATTGGCAGAGTGTGATGCGCAAAGTGGCTATGAGTTTGCTTGTTATGGACAAACCGTGTTTGCACAATTGGCTACACTTAACAAACCATCGATTGCGTTGGTGAATGGCTACGCGTTTGGCGGTGGTTGTGAATTGGCAATGGCTGCAACTTTGCGTATCGCTGCAGATGCGGCGCAGTTTGCGCAACCTGAAGTTAAGTTGGGCGTTATTCCTGGATATGGTGGCACACAGCGCTTGGCAAGATTGATTGGCAAAGGCAGGGCATTGGATTTGTGCTTGAGTGGTCGGGTGATCGATGCGAATACCGCCAATCAGTGGGGTTTGGTGAATGATGTGGTGGTGCCTGAACAATTATTGTCGCAGGGCAAGTCCAGATTAGCGGCGATATTAGCCATGGCGCCATTGGCTGTC
>DAIOSQ010000052.1:0-15504 GCA_036752465.1 Legionellaceae bacterium
ATCGGGCATAGACCAACAGCAACAAGGTAGGCTTGTGTAAGAAATTGACATTCCAAATACCCAGCAAAGCCAGTAGTACCGGCAAATTGGTTGACAAGGGCGCCTCAAGACAATGTTGGTCCATGTCATGCGCGCCCCTTAACAGCTCTTCGAATGCGTCAAAGCCTATGGCGATAGCGGTGATGAGATTGATTGCGGAGCAGAGCGAGAAACGACCGCCAACCCACTCCCAAATAGGCAACACATGCTGAAAGCCCAGTTGTTTCGCCCGGGATACATTGGCAGTTACCGCAATAAAATGCTGGGCAGTGGCTGCTTGACCAAACCATTGTTTGGCCTTGGTTGCATTGAGCATGGTTTCGCGCGTGGTAAAGGATTTTGAGGCCACAATAAACAAGGTAGTTGCTGGGTCAAGAAATTTAACGACATTATGTACCGCATCTGGGTCAACATCCGACACAAAATGCGTACGCAGGTGCGGGGCAGCAAACGCTGCTAAGGCATCAACACAAAACCTTGGGCCCAGATCGGAGCCACCTATGCCGATATTGACGATATCCGTGATGGCCTGGCCACTATAGCCTAACCAATCTCCTGCTCGTATCGTGTCTGCGATGACACGCATCTGTGCACGCACGTTCAGAATCTCAGGGATCACATCACACCCGTCCACCATAAGCGGTGCAGTGGACATGGTTCGCAGTGCGGAATGCAGCGCTGGACGCTGCTCGATGGCATTCACCTTTTGCCCGGAGAATAGCGCCTGAATTTTCTCGGGTAGATGCACTTTCTCTGCCAGGGTCAGCAGATCAGCTAATATCGCAGGATTGATCAATTGCTGGCTAAAATCAATTTGGATGCCCTGCTGTTGTAGTCGCATTGGTAGCTTTGGGGAATGATGACGGGTTAAATCGGTTATTCGTTGTAGCCGGGTTTGCTCAGCTTGCGCCGCAAGCGACTTCCATATGGCCAAATCAGTTAGTTGCTTCATGCAGCATAAATAGGACAGGTTCGAGTAATTATGGATACTACTATATCTTTGGTTTCTCGACAATTTTTTCTAGACTCATTGGGTGTTTTGCATAGTGACCCGCTGTGCGAAAGCATCAATCCCGGTACTTGGTCTGCGAAATGTGATTTTAGATGATACATCGGTTGACATATGAATTAGTTATCAGGCATGTTAGCGGCATGCTTTTATCTTCTGGAGGCGGGGCATATTGTATACTGTACTGTGCATGCTTCAATATAAGCCAGTTACACTGGCTTAATATAGGAAGGTGTGATGCCATACAATAGTTTCAATGGGCTAAAAGAACAGGATACACTGGCAGCACGTGCATGCTGCTAGCGTGCTTACTCATCTTCATCCGTTGCGTGGTCTGGCCTACCGACCAGTTCTACGATAGCCATAGGGGCATTATCGCCCACTCGATAACCACACTTTAGTACTCTGACGTAGCCACCGGGACGTGTTTGATATCGTGGCCCCAGCTCATTGAACAACTTGCTCACACTATCTTTACTACGCAGTTCATTAAAAGCCTGTCGTCTTCCGGCCAGTGAATCAGTTTTACTTACTGTGATTAACGGTTCTATGTACCGTCGCAGATCTTTTGCTTTCGGTAATGTTGTTTTAATTAGCTCGTGCTCGATCAGTGAGTTACACATATTGGCAAACATTGCCTTTCTGTGACTGCTGGTTCGGCCGAATCTTCTGCCAATATTACGATGGCGCATAATTTTCTCCTCGTACTACTCGCCTAGGGTTACAGGCGGCCAATTTTCTAATTTAATGCCCAACGACAAGGAGCGTGATGCCAGGACATCTTTGATCTCTGTGAGCGACTTTTTACCTAAATTTGGGGTTTTTAACAATTCTTGTTCGGTTTTTTGTACCAAATCACCTATGTAAAATATGTTCTCTGCTTTAAGACAATTGGCAGAACGCACGGTCAGTTCCAAATCATCTACTGATCGCAACAACAACGGGTCAAAATCATTTCTTTCGTTGCGTTCATGCGCAGCTTCTTCAAATTTCATATCGACAAACGCGTGCAGTTGACGTTGCAGGATACTGGCAGATATACGTATGGCTTCCTCAGGGTCAATGGTACCATTGGTTTGTAATTCAATGGTTAGCTTATCTAAGTCCGTGCGGTTTTCAACCCGTGCTTTGTCTACGAAATAAGCTACCTTTTTAACTGGGGAAAAGGCGTTGTCAACGTGGAGCTTACCTACTGATTTTTGTCGCACTTCATCATCAAACAGGTGCGTTTGGCCGTCAGTTGAGTGGAAGCCAATCCCTTTGGTTACCTTAAGGGTCATGTTCAGCTTACCGTTTTCATTGAGGTTGGCAAGCACCAATTGTGGATTAAGAATTTCAACATCATGTGTCAGCTGTATGTCACCTGCTGTAAGCTTTCCTGGACCTTGCTTGGATACTGTGAGCATGGTCTCATGTCCTTGATGGATCCGTACCGCCACTTCTTTGAGGTTTAGCAAAATGTTAACCACATCCTCTTGTACACCCTCTATCGTGCTGTATTCGTGTAACACGCCATCGATAGTGACCTCAGTTATAGCACACCCAGGCATAGACGACATTAATATACGTCGCAATGCATTGCCTAATGTATAGCCGTAACCAGGCTCTAAGGGCTCCAATACGATGCGTGAGTGATAGATATTATCGGATTGAACTTTAAGTACTTTTGGTGTAAGCATTTCATTGATATCAATATACATTCGACTATGTCTCCGATCTTACTTAGAGTAAAGTTCTACCACCAGGTTGACGTTAAAAGATGCTGATAGATCTGTTAACTTAGGTAGACTGACAAACTTTCCTTTGAGTGCATTGTGATCAACCGTGATCCATTCACATGAAGCACGTTGTTCTGAAAGTGCTACAGCTGCCTTAATTCGTCCTTGCGTTTGTGCCTTTTGTCGCACAGCAATAACATCACCTGGACTCACTAGATAAGAAGCTATATTGACCTTTTTTTCGTTCACCAATATGGCCTTGTGTGAAACCATCTGTCTGGCTTCAGCTCTGGTGGAACCAAACCCCATACGGTAAACGACATTGTCCAAACGTCTTTCAAGCATAACCATAAGATTCTCACCGGTAGAACCTTTGCTAGAAGAAGCCGAAATGTAGTAATTACGGAACTGCTTTTCTAAGACACCATAATAGCGCTTGATCTTTTGCTTTTCACGTAGTTGTACACCGTAATCACTCAGTCGTTGCTTCTTATCGCCATGTTGTCCAGGTAGTTTTTCGGACTTACACTTTGACTTGTAGTCCCTTACCGGGCTTTTCAGCATTAAATCGACTTGTTCTCTTCTGGAACGCTTGCACTTTGGACTAAAATCTCTTGCCATTATTAACTCCCAATACTAAACACGTCTTTTCTTAGGCGGTTTGCACCCATTATGTGGAATGCCCGTGACGTCTGTAATTTCTACAATTTTGAAATCCTGTGCTATGAGTTCGCGAATGGTTGATTCACGGCCAGGTCCCGGTCCATGTATGAGCACAGCTACTGATTTCATGCCATATTCTTTGGCGACTTGTGCCGCTCTTTCGGTAGCAATCTGCGCAGCGTAGGGGGTACTCTTACGTGATCCACGAAAACCCGATCCACCGGAGGTGGCCCAACATAGGGCATTACCTTGTCGGTCAGTAAATGTAACAATAGTATTGTTGAAGGATGCATGTACATGCACAATCCCGTCAGATACTACTCGTTTTATTTTTTTCTTGGTCTTTTGTTGCTTAGCTTTGCCTGTAGCCATGTTGTTTATCCTAGATAGAATTATTTACTAAATTTTGCTACCTTTGCGGCGACCTTTTCTTGTCCTGGCATTGGTTTTAGTACGTTGCCCTCGCAGTGGCAAGCCACGACGATGTCTTAGACCGCGGTAACAGCCAAGGTCCATTAAGCGTTTGATGTTCATGCTGATGGAACGTCGTAAGTCACCCTCAACAGTTATTTTTGCAATTTCCTGTCGCAAAGCTTCAATCTCTTCTTCTTTTAGGGCGGAAACCTTCGTCGCTGGATCTATATTGATTTGATGACACAGCTTGAGCGATGTTGATTTTCCGATACCGTAGATAGAAGTTAGCGCTATCACGACATGTTTGTGATCAGCTATGTTAACACCTGCAATACGAGCCATTCATTTCTCCGAACTTATAATTACCTGTCACCTATCAGGAAAGGGACAAAAGGATACTACTAACAAACCTATAAATCAAGCTTTGTTTAGCCTTGCCGTTGCTTATGACGTCCATCTTTGCAAATTACTCTTACATTGCCTTGACGTTTTATTATTTTACAGTTGCGGCATATCCGCTTGACTGAGGCTCTTACTTTCATTATTTCACTCCACAAAAAAAATCATAATATTCCGGGTAGTTTTGCACCCTTGAAGCTGGCTTTTTTCATCAATGAATCATATTGTTGAGTCATAAGATGAGCTTGTACTTGGGCAACAAAATCCATGATGACTACCACAATAATCAGTAACGATGTTCCACCAAAATAGAACGGCACGTGCCAGGTGTACATCAATATTTGCGGCAGTAGACACACGAGCACTAAATACAAGGCCCCTACTAAAGTTAATCGTGTCATGACCAAATCTACATATTTGGCTGTCTGTTCACCTGGTCGTATTCCAGGGATATACGCCCCTGATTTTTTCAAATTGTCAGCTGTGTCCTTTGGATTAAACACGAGCGCCGTGTAGAAAAATGCAAAGAATAATATGCATAGGGCATACACCAGCAGATACAGTGGCTGGCCAGGTGAAAGCGCCATACCGATATCGCTCAACCAGCTCAGGCTATTTCCTTTTGCAAAGAATTGAGCCAAGGTTGCCGGTAGAAGAATGATACTCGAAGCAAAAATCGGCGGAATCACGCCTGACATATTAATTTTTAAAGGTAAATGGCTGGTTTGCGCGGCGTATACCTTGCGACCCTGTGTGCGTTGTGCATAATTCACACGGATGCGGCGCTGGCCACGCTCCATGAATACTACCAAGGCCGTTACCATAACAACGATTGCCGCAACTGCCAGTAAGGTCAGTGGTTGCATTTGTCCTTCTTTCACTTGTTGGAATACCGAACCCAAGGCTCTTGGCATACTGGATACGATACCTGAGAAGATGAGCAACGATATACCATTACCCACTCCTTTTTCTGTCATCTGTTCACCTAACCACATCAGGAACATTGTGCCTGTGACCAGGGTAACAACTGCCGTGAAGTAGAAAGCCATATCCGGCTGCAACGCTATTTGCTGTGCCGCTAGCCATCTTGACATGCCCAAGCTTTGGAATATGGACAACACCAAGGTTAAATAGCGTGTATATTGATTGATTTTTCTTCGGCCTGCTTCACCTTCTTTTTTAAGCTGCTCTAACGAGGGAACGACGACCGTAAATAATTGGATCATAATAGAAGCTGATATATACGGCATAATACCTATTGCAAATACCGTGACACGTGACAGCGCTCCACCGGAGAACATATTGAACAAACCAAAAATAGTATTTTGCTGTTCATTAAAGAAATTAGTAAGTTTAAGTGGATCCAATCCAGGTACTGGGATGTGAGCCCCTAAACGATAAACAAGAATGGCCAGCGCCACAAATATCAATCGCGCTTTCAACTCTGCCAACCCACCCGTTGATTTGGTTGCACTGTCCATTCTGTTTTTCATAGTTATTCTTCTACACTTCCGCCCAGGGTTTCAATGGTTGTCTTGGCACTGGCACTGACACGCAATCCCTTTAGGTGGATAGCTTTGGTCAGTTCGCCAGTTGATATAACCTTGACATGGCGTATATTTTTATTGATGACTTGGGCTTCTTTCAATGTATCCAGATTAATGGTATCGCTTACAAGTTTTTCCAGTTCAAACAGAGACACCTGTGCTACCGTCTTGCCGATTCTAGACTTGAAACCCATCTTGGGCAAACGTCTTTGAATAGGCATTTGACCGCCTTCAAAATTTATTTTGTGGTAACCACCCGCTCTGGCTTTTTGTCCTTTATGACCTTTGCCACTGGTTTTCCCTAAACCTGACCCTATGCCTCTTCCCAGTCTTTTGGGGGACTTTTTTGAGCCCAGTGTCGGTGATAGTTGATTTAGTTTCACGACAGTGACTCCTCTACTTCTAATAAATATGAAATGGCATTGACCATACCGCGAATACTGGGGTTGTCTTGATGTACGACCGAGCGATTGATCTTTCGCAAGCCCAAAACTTCAGCAATTATTTTATGCTTAGGCTTTCTACCGATTAAGCTTTTTATTAAGGTAATTTTGATTGTATTTGCCATGACTAGCCCTCGTTGGTCACTTCAGCTACCGTTTTTCCACGCTTAGCTGCAACATAATCTGGTGTGCCTATACTTGTAAGCGCACCTACCGTTGCACGCACTATGTTGCTTGGGTTGGTTGAGCCGATACTTTTGGCTGAAATATTTTCTACACCGAGCACCTCAAGCACCGCACGCATAGCTCCGCCGGCAATGATACCCGTACCATCACTAGCAGGTTTCATGAATACTTTGGATGCACCATATGAATAGGTTATTTCATGATGTATCGTGGTACCGGCGAGTGGCACATAAACCATGTTTTTTCTGGCTTGGTCCATTGCCTTTTGTATAGCAACAGGCACTTCACGTGCTTTGCCACGACCAAACCCAACCATGCTCTTACCGCCCACGACCACCAACACGGCGAAGCCAAATACTCTACCACCTTTAACAACCTTAGCCGTTCGTGTCACAGAAACTAACTTTTCTTGATAGCCATCTGTTTTTAATGTGTCTTCATTTGCCATAAATAATCCTTAAAAATCCAAGCCTGCTTCTCGGGCTGCTTCAGCAAGCGCTTTAACGCGGCCATGGTATTTGTTGCCCGAGCGATCAAAGCCTACTTTGGTGATAGCTTTGTCTGTAGCTCGCTTCGCAATCAGCTTGCCAACCTGTGCGGCCTGCTCGCTTTTGTTGCCATTGATGGATGCTTTTAGTTCATTATCAATGGTTGAAGCGCTGACCACGACCTGATCGCCTTTTTCGCCACACATGATAACTTGTGCATAAATGTGTGCATTACTTCTGTACACCACCAGTCTAGGTCTATCTGACTGTCTAATGATATGGGTCGCTTTGACCGCTCTTCTTTTACGCGCATCATATTTACTTTTCATGTGGATACCTTATTTTTTCTTGGCTTCTTTGCGAACAATGTTTTCATTCATATATTTAACGCCCTTGCCTTTATACGGCTCAGGTGGCCGGAACGCTCTAATCTCAGAAGCTACTTGTCCAATGAGTTGCTTGCAAATCCCTTTCAATACAACCGTTGTATTGTTGGGTGTGTCAACAGTGACAC
The DNA here is from genome assembly GCA_036752465.1 of Legionellaceae bacterium. Classification (GTDB taxonomy): domain Bacteria; phylum Pseudomonadota; class Gammaproteobacteria; order Legionellales; family Legionellaceae; genus DAIOSQ01. The sequence goes on from DAIOSQ010000052.1 coordinate 7,421, forward strand.
CCTGTGGTAGGTTATAATCGATAGGGTGAGAGAAGCCTAGGGATAACGTAACAACCTGTCCTTTCGCTTGTGCTCGGTAACCAACGCCTACCAACTCTAACGTGCGTTCAAAGCCTGTGGTAACACCGTGGACCATATTTTTCATCAGGGCTCTTAATGTGCCCGCCTGTGCCCAGGCGTTGGGGGCCTTCGACCTAGGGCCAAACATGATTTTATTAGGCTCCTGCTCGCAGCGCGTGATTTGCACCAACTGATTATAGTGCTCTACAAGCTCACCCTTAGGACCCTTGATTTTGATTGTGGTTTCACCTACAGTTAGTTCTACATTTGCTGGTAGTATCACAGGTGCTTTTGCTACTCTTGACATTTCAAACCTCGTTATCGTTAGGCTACTTCACAGATTACTTCGCCACCCACACCATGGTTTTTAGCAGCCATATGCGTCATAACGCCTTTGGACGTCGACAATATGCGTATACCGAAACCAGGTACTGCAGATAGATCTTTAGCAGCTTTATAAATTCTTAGCCCAGGTCTACTGATTCGCTTAATACGGTCAATGACTGGCTTACCCTGATAGTATTTGAGCTCAACAGTCATAGATTTAAGGTTGTTGTCCAACTGCTGAATACTGTAACCACTGATGTAACCTTCTTCTTTTAATACTCTTGCAATTTCTTCTTTTAGGTTGGAAGAAACCAAGGTTATCTGCTGATGTTTAGCTTGTTGACCGTTTCTAATTCTTGTCAGCATATCAGCAACTGGATCATGCATACTCACTATTGTTCTCCACGTTTTAATTGGTTTACCAGCTAGATTTACGTCCACCACTGACATTACCGGTCATCAGTTGGTTTCTGAGGCATATACGGCACAGGCCAAATTTGCGGTATACCGCGTGTGCTCGACCGCATTGTTGACATCGCGTGCTATGCCTGACTGGATTTGAGTTTAAAGGCAACTTAGCAAGCTTTTCCTGCAATTCCATAATTGCAGCAAAGTCCGTTGACGATTTGATCAATTTTTTTAGTTCAAGGCGCCGTTTTCGGTACTTTTCCACAAGTTGCTGTTTCTTGCCTTCACGCTCTATCATTGATTTTTTGGCCACGGTAATACCCTTCTACTTTTTGTCTCGGTCTTTTAATGGAAGATTGAAAGCTTCTAACAAAGCCTTTGCTTCCTCGTTGGTTTTTGCGGTGGTTGATATGCTGATGTCCATGCCGCGCAAAGTGTCAATTTTATCAAAATCTATTTCAGGGAACACAATTTGCTCTTGTATACCCATATTGTAGTTACCGGTGCCGTCAAACGATTTTGGATTCAAGCCACGAAAATCTCTTACACGTGGTAGTGTAATCGTTATCAGACGATCAAGAAACTCGTACATGCGTTCGTTTCGCAGAGTGACTTTACAACCTACGGGCCAACCGTCTCGAATTTTAAAGCCTGCTATAGATTTCCGTGCAAGGGTCACAATCGGTTTTTGCCCAGATATACGGGTCATATCTTCTACTGCGAAATTCATGATCTTTTTATCATTGACAGCTTCGCCCACACCCATATTGAGAGTGATTTTATGTATGCGCGGCACTTGCATAACATTTTTATATGCAAATTTTTTCATCATTAGATCAATGATCTCATCTTTATAAAGCTGCTTAAATCTTGCCATTTACTTCACCATTTATTTATATAATGTCTACTAGTTCCTGGTTCGATTTGAAGTATCGCACCTTCTTGACCAAGCCATCCTTTTCTAGAAATTTGAAGCCGACCTTGTCTGCTTTTTTGGTAGCCGGATTGTATAGAGCTACATTCGAAATGTCTATGGGCGCTTCCTTTGAAATAATGCCACCCTTTTGGTCTATATTTGGGTTCGGCTTAACATGCTTCTTTATAATATTAGCGCCTTCCACCACTACCGCATCTTCTGCCATGCGCATGACCTGGCCGATGTGGCTTTTGCTTTTACCTGCAATCACGATTACTGTGTCGCCTTTACGTATGCGTTTCATTGTCTAGTCCTCTTACAGTACTTCAGCTGCCAGGGAAATAATTTTCATGAATTTCTCTCTCAGCTCCCGGGTGACCGGTCCAAAAATCCGTGTGCCGATAGGTTCATGTTGGTTGTTAAGCAACACAGCAGCATTGCCATCAAAGCGGATCAGGGAACCATCGTCTCTGCGTACACCTTGAGCTGTTCGCACGACTACTGCATTCATAACTGCTCCTTTCCGAACCTTGCTGCGTGGAATGGCATCTTTAACACTAACCTTGATGACATCACCAACTCGCGCATAGCGCCGATGAGAACCGCCCAAAACTTTGATACACATCACCCGGCGTGCTCCACTGTTATCTGCTACTTCGAGCACAGTTTGCATTTGTATCATTTTATTCTCCAGATCTTAAAACGATCAGAAAAAGGCTGGTGATTATAACAGTCCTTTCTGAAATTTAAAAGTATAATCTTTACTAATTTCTTATGATAACACTTCGACCAAAGTCCAGCTTTTGGTTTTTGAGATAGGTCGTGTTTCACGGATCCTAACTGTATCACCTATCTTGGAAACTTCATTGTTATCATGGGCGTGTATCTTGGTCCTGCGTTTGATAAACTTGCCATACTTAGGATGTTTGACACTGCGCTCAACCACAACTACGATGGTTTTGTTCATTTTGTCACTGACTACTTTTCCTGTCAGTGTCCTAGCATTCGCTGGTTTTTGTTCCATAACTATTGCCCGCCTTTTTCAGTCATTAAAGTCTTGATACGAGCGATAGATCTTCTGACTTGTGTCACCACATGCGTTTTGTTTAAGGCACCATTGGCTTTTTTCATGCGTAGCTCAAACTGTTTTTTACGCAGCGCAAGCAACTCATCTTGCAGCTGGGAAACGCTCATTGTCTTAAGTTCGGTTATGTTTTTCATAATTGTACCTGTCTATCTACTAGTATCACTTTGAATGGCAATTTTGCTTTTGCCAAATCAAACGCTTCTTGTGCTAATTCTCTGGTGACGCCTTCCATCTCAAACAACATCTTGCCTGGTTGGATTTGTGCTACCCAATACTCAACATTACCTTTACCTTTACCTTGACGCACTTCTAATGGCTTTTGCGTAATCGGCTTATCCGGGAAGACACGTATCCAAATTTTTCCGCCTCTTTTGATATGGCGAGTCATAGCTCTACGTGCAGCTTCTATTTGTCTGGCAGTTAGCCGGCCTCTCTCGATGGCTTTCATGCCAAACTCACCGAAACTCACCATATTGCCTCGCAATGCAAGGCCAGTATTTCTACCTTTCATCTGCTTGCGATATTTTGTTCTCTTAGGTTGTAACATATTTGCAACTCCTCACACTTACTTAGCAGGTTCTCGGTGTCGACTTTTGTGAGCAACTTGCTCGCCCTTATAGATCCATACTTTCACACCGATGATACCATAAGTAGTTTTTGATTCTGCAGTTCCATAGTCTATATCAGCTCTGAACGTGTGTAGTGGAACACAACCTTCTCTGTACCATTCACTCCGTGCTATTTCGGCACCACCTAAGCGGCCACTGACACAGATTTTGATACCTTTTGCGCCTGACTTTAGGGCAGATAGTACAGCTCTTTTCATGGCTCGTCTAAACATGACGCGTTGTTCCAGCTGCTGTGCTATGCTTTCAGCAACCAAAGTAGAATCTAGCTCTGGCTTGCGTATTTCCTCGATATTTAAATGTACTGGCACGCCCAATTGAGCGGCAATCTCTCCGCGCAAAGACTCAATACCATTGCCTTTTTTGCCAATCAACACGCCTGGCCTTGCTGTGTGTATGGTAACGACCGCATTATTCGCTGGTCTCTCGATTTGAATACGACTCACAGCAGCGCTATTCAACTTCTTTTTAAGAAATTTTCGCAGGTTAATATCTTGATTGAGAAGCTGCGCATAGTTTTTACCTGCGTACCATTTTGAAGTCCAATCTTTATTGATGCCCAGTCTGATGCCGATTGGGTTTACTTTTTGTCCCATGGCTATACCTCGTCAGAAACTTTAATCGTGATATGACATCCGCGCTTGCTGATTCTATTAGCACGACCCTTCGCACGTGGACTGATTCGCTTGAGAGTATTGGCTTCATCCACAAATATTGTGCCAACCTTAAGCTCATCGATATCCGCCCCATGGTTGTTTTCAGCGTTCGCAATGGCTGATTCCAGAAGCTTTAGTATGAGCTCAGCTCCCTTCTTTGGGGTAAACCGCAGTGTGTTGACTGCACGTGAGACTGACATTTTACGGATCATGTCTGCGACTAGTCTTGCTTTTTGAGCAGATAAACGTGCTCCCATTAGTTTCGCTGTAATTTCCATGATCACTCCTCTTATTTGCCTTTGGCTTTTCTATCGCCAGAGTGGCCTTTGAATGTTCGTGTCATCGCGAACTCTCCGAGCTTATGCCCAACCATATTGTCAGTAATAAAAACAGGCACATGATCTTTGCCGTTATGCACTGCTATCGTTAGATCAATCATTTCTGGCAATATTGTTGATCTTCTTGACCATGTTTTAATGGGTCGTTTTGATTTTGACGCAACGGCTGCTTCTACTTTTTTCAGCAAGTGATGGTCAATAAATGGACCTTTTCTAATCGATCGAGTCACCGTAATATCCTCTTAGCTAATTATTTTTTCTTTCTGCGTCGTACTATAAAAGCATCAGTACGTTTGTTATTTCTTGTTTTATATCCCTTAGTTGGAATACCCCATGGTGTGACTGGGTGACGTCCACCTGAGGTTTTACCCTCACCACCACCGTGCGGGTGATCTACCGGGTTCATCGCCACACCACGAACCGTAGGTCGAATGCCTCTCCAGCGCTTAGCACCAGCTTTACCTAGGGACCGCAGGTTATGCTCGCTGTTGCTGACCTCACCGATAACGGCTCGGCAGGTTGCAAGGATTTTTCTCGTTTCCCCTGAGCGCAATCTAACCGTTACATAGGTACCTTCTTTAGCCACTACTTGGCCACCGCAACCAGCGCTGCGTAGTAATTGCGCGCCTTTTCCTGGTTTCATTTCAATGCAATGCACTGTTGTACCCAGAGGTATGTTTTTTAGGGGCAGGCAATTGCCAACAGCAATAGGCGCATCGTCACCGCTAACGACCACTTGGTCCTTGGTTAATCCATTAGGTGCGATAATGTACCTTCGTTCTCCGTCTTTGTAAACCACTAACGCAATAAGTGCTGACCGATTTGGATCATATTCAATGCGTTCAACTCTGGCTTCAACTTTATCTTTGGTGCGCTTGAAATCTATAAGTCGGTACTGACTACGCACACCACCACCAATATGTCGTACTGTAATACGACCTTGGTTATTTCTACCACCTGATTTATTAAGCTTTTCAATCAACGCAGGATGTGGTTTGCCTTTATGTATATGGTGATGTACAACTTTAAGTTCAGCCCGTTTCCCAGGCGAAGTTGGTTTGGATTTAACTAATGCCATCTTAATCTACCTTATTCCTTGACTGTGAAATCTATATCATAGCCCTTTTGCAACCGGACGAATGCTTTTTTCCAGTCAGACCGCTTGCCTGTTAATTGCTTAAACCGTTTGGTTTTGCCTTTAACATTTAAGACACTTACGTTAGCAACTTTGACATTAAACAAAGTTTCCACCGCCTGCTTTATTTCCGCCTTTTTGGCTGACTCCAACACTTTGAAAGTGAATTGCTTGAACTTGTCTGCAATTATGGTCGACTTTTCGGAAATATGTGGTTCACGCAAAATCATTAACGTGCGTTCTGCATTCATTGTAATTGCTCCTCTAGGCGACGAATAGCTTGTTCTGTTATCAGCACATGGTCGTAGCGCAGCAGGGCGACCGGGTCCAGCGAATTCGTATCGCAGATACTGAATGTATCCAAATTGCGCGATCCAAAATACTCTTGCTCGCTTACTTCTGATAAAACAATCAAAGCATTGTTGACATTAAGTTCCTGCATTTTATGTACAAAGTCTTTGGTCTTGTGTGTTTGGCATTGAAAATCACTTACAGCCAGCAATAGATCCTTGCGCAGGAGCTCCGATAATATACTGCAAATAGCCCTTTTGTACATTTTTTTGTTTATTTTTTGGCTATAATCCCGTTTTTTGGATGCAAACGTTACCCCACCCGAACGCCATAGGGGACTGCGTATGGTTCCAGCACGTGCTCTACCCGTTCCTTTTTGATTCCATGGTTTCTTGCCACCACCACGTACTTCTGAACGTGTTTTTTGTGCACTGTTGCCAGAGCGAGCTTTATTCATAAAGGCCACTACGGCTTGATGAATTAACCCTTCATTATACGCATAATCGAAGACATGCTCACTTAGCTGCAGCTGTTGTTTTGTATCAATAGTTGTGAGTTCCATTTATTTGTCCTCTGTTCGCGCTTTTACGGCGGGCATCACTTGTACTTTGGCACCTGGTGCTCCTGGAATGGCACCTTTTATCAGCAGCAGATTTCTTTCCACATCCACTTTGACCAACTCTAGCGTTTGAATGGTACAACGGGCATTACCCATATGGCCTGCCATTTTCTTGCCTTTGAAAACCCGACCAGGGGTTTGGTTTTGCCCGATAGATCCTGGCACCCGATGTGAACGGGAGTTACCATGCGTAGCATCTTGTGTGCGGAAATTATGGCGCTTAACTGTACCTGCAAAGCCTTTACCCTTGGACGTAGCGGTGACATCAACGTGTGTCCCAGACTTGAAGACATCGGCCACGGTCAATTCCTGCCCAGTGGTAAATAATGTGATGTCAGGCGTGGTAAATTCAACCATCATGTCACCAGCCTCAACGCCTGCTTTCGCAAAGTGACCCGCCTGTGGTTTGCTGACTCGGCTTTGTTTTTTGTTGCCGGCCGTTAGCTGTATCGCACAGTAACCGTCTACTTCCATCGTTTTTAGTTGTGACACGCGATTGGGTTTGATCTCAACCACTGACACTGGAATTGAGAGTCCTTCTTCTGTAAAGACCCTTGTCATACCGATTTTACGGCCTAATAAACCGATCGTCATTGTAATACCTCGTTTTTATGCTGTTCTTAATTATCATCATCCAGACTAATTTGAACATCTACGCCCGCCGCCAAATCCAACTTCATGAGAGCGTCAACTGTTTTCTCTGTAGGGTTGACGATTACAACAAGTCGTTTATGGGTTCGGATTTCATATTGATCCTGTGCGTCTTTATTCACATGGGGTGATATCAACACAGAGAATTTTTCCTTCCTTGTTCGCAAAGGAATGGGGCCGCGAATTTGTGCACCTGTTCTTTTGGCTGTATCAACTATTTCTTTGGTTGATGCATCGATCATTTTGTGATCGAATGATTTAAGGCGAATTTTTATATTTTGATTACTCATTTTTATTACTCAATGATTTTAGCAACAACACCAGCACCAACGGTGCGGCCACCTTCACGAATTGCGAAACGCAAACCTTCATCCATCGCGATTGGTGCGTGTAGATTGACAACCAGCTTAACGTTGTCTCCCGGCATCACCATTTCTATGCCCTCAGGCAGATCACATGTCCCGGTGACGTCTGTCGTTCTGAAATAGAACTGTGGGCGGTATCCATTGAAGAATGGTGTGTGTCTACCACCTTCATCTTTGGATAACACATACACCTCTGCTTCAAATTTCGTGTGTGGTTTGATGGTGCCAGGTTTTGCCAATACTTGGCCTCGCTCGACATCGTCACGCTTCGTGCCTCGCAGCAATACCCCAACGTTATCGCCTGCCCTGCCTTCATCCAACAACTTGCGGAACATCTCGACACCTGTACAGGTCGTTTTTTGTGTGTCGCGAATACCTACAATCTCTACTTCCTCACCTACTTTGACGATACCGCTTTCGACGCGTCCTGTGACCACCGTACCGCGCCCAGATATTGAAAATACGTCTTCGATGGGCAGTAAAAATGCTTTATCTATGTTGCGCACAGGCTCAGGGATATAGCTGTCCATCGTTTCTACTAATTTTAGCACCGATGGTTCACCGATATCGCTCTGATCGCCTTCTAACGCTTTTAAAGCTGAACC
>DAIOSQ010000053.1:0-14856 GCA_036752465.1 Legionellaceae bacterium
GGATTGATGTCCATGCTACTGTTCGGGTCGGTGCCCCAAAACACCGTGATGGGCGCCTGTGCGTAGTCAATCGAGCGGTTAATGCCGCAGTTTTGGTACCAGAAATTGCGGCAACTCTGCAATATGCTCTCGATAACTGGTCAACAGTGGTCGATCCATTACAAGCTGTTTATCTGCAGTTAAATCAAGGACTACGTAGCGATGCCTTCACGCTTGATCCCAAACAATTGTGCGCACCCTTACCGCGCGCTTATCAATGGGCTGATGGCAGTGCATATGTCAACCATGTTGAATTGGTGCGCAAAGCACGACAAGCTGAAATGCCGGAAAAATTTTGGACTGACCCACTCATGTATCAAGGTGGATCAGACAGTTTCTTAGGGCCACGCGATCCTATCCTCGTGACTGACGAAGCATATGGTATTGATTTTGAAGCAGAGGTCGCCGTCATCACCGATGATGTCGCTATGAATATTTCGTCAGAACAAGCCAAGCAGCATATACGCCTGATTATGTTGGTTAATGATGTGTCGCTACGGCATCTGGTGGCCGATGAACTGGCCAAAGGGTTTGGATTTTTTCAATCTAAACCTTCCAGTAGCTTTTCGCCTGTCGCTGTGACCCCAGATGAACTGGGCTCCGCCTGGGATGGGGAGCGTTTAAGCCTACCGCTGTATAGTTATCTGAATGCGCAATTGTTTGGTCATCCCAATGCGGGGCATGACATGACGTTTGGTTTTCATCAATTAATTGCCCACGCAGCAAAAACCAGGAAGCTGTCTGCCGGCACTATCATTGGCTCTGGTACCGTATCTAATCTGGATAGAACACTTGGCTCATCCTGCATTGCGGAAAAGCGCATGTTAGAAACCTTACAAGATGGCAAGCCGAGCACATCTTTTATGCATTTTGGGGATGTTGTGCGCATTGAAATGCTCGATGCACAGCAGATGAGCATTTTTGGCGCCATAGAGCAGACCATTATCCAGACAGGATCATCACATGAAACTCTATAACTACTATCGATCGTCTGCCAGTTACCGTGTGCGTATCGCTCTAAATATTAAACAAATAAACTACGAGGTCAAAAATATCAATTTGGTCCCTGAAGTTTTGGATCAACGACAACCCGCGTACTTGGCATTAAATCCACAAGGTTTGGTACCAACTTTAGAAGAAAATGGACATGTACTCTGTCAATCGCTGTCAATTATCGAATATCTAGAAGAAATTTGTCCAAATCCACCTATTTTACCCAAAACACCGCTAGGCAAAGCTTATGTCCGTGGCTTGGCGATGATCATTGCTAGTGATATGCATCCATTAAATAATCTGCGCGTGCTGCAGCAATTGAAAAGTCAGTTCAATGCCAGTGAAGAAAACATCCAAACCTGGTACCATTTATGGCTGCAGCAGGGTTTTGATGCGTTCGAAAAACAGCTGGCCAACCAAAACAGAAAACATCCTGTGTGTTATGGCTCAACGGTCACTATCGCAGACATTTGCTTAATCCCTCAAGTGTATAATGCCAAACGCTTCGGTTTTCCATTGCATGGGTACCCATTAATCAATGAAATCGCTGACTACTGTAATGCTTTGCCAGATTTTAAAAGCGCGGCGCCGTAAAAATCTCAGGGAATACTGGCTGCCCCATAGGATGATCGTGCATGTGGTGTTGGTATCCAATGTAACGTAAATAAGACACACCCACAAGAACGCAGCCCAGTACTAACATGCCTGCCGCGAGGTAAAAGTAACGGTTACTGGTCAGCAGTTGCTTGAGATGAGCGGTGTATCGCTCGGGCATAAAAATCCAAAACAGCGATTTTAATAATACCAGCCAGCACAATATGGTGATTACCGTACGTGCGCCACCCCATACACTGTGCATTTCTACCAAGCAAATCCCTAAAAACAAACCCCGCATTGCGCAAGAAAACAGCGCTGGATCGGTAGGTTCAATTTTAGCAATAATGGCTTTACAGAAACTGACTTTGCTGAGCATGGCCAGACCCAAAACAATCATGGTCAGTCCAAAAACATTCCCTAAGAAAAATGATAACTGATGACTTTCAAACATAGTTACATCCCTTTGTATGTTATATTACATTGATTAAAACGCAAATTCAGCCTATTTACAAATCCTCAGCGCTTTTTTCTTTTTTTGTCAAACGCAAAGGTGTATTATTGCCCTTTTATCTGGAGTTTGCTATGAGCAACATTTTTGCTATCAAAGCTTGCCTAGAAGGTCAGGTTGCTCTCGGCCACACAGTAACCGTCCAAGGATGGGTAAGAACACGTCGCGACTCAAAAGCAGGTTTTTCCTTTATTGCTTTACATGATGGCTCATGTTTTGCCCCAATACAAATTGTCGCCCCACAAACACTGCACAATTATCAACAAATTTTAAAACTCACGGCAGGTTGCTCGCTCACCGCCACTGGCACGTTGGTGGCATCGCAGGGTGGTGGCCAAAACGTTGAGCTACAGGCTGAAACTATTCACATCATCGGGTGGGTTGAGAACCCAGATAGCTACCCAATTGCTGCCAAGCGCCACACCTTAGAATATTTACGTGATGTCGCTCATCTACGCGTACGCACCAATACCATAGGAGCAGTTGCCCGTGTTCGCAATACGCTGTCACAAGCGATTCATCGCTATTTTCACGAACAGGGTTATCTGTGGGTACACACGCCTATCATCACCCAAAATGATTGTGAGGGCGCTGGTGAGTTGTTTCGCGTCAGCACCCTGGATTTGCTGAATTTACCTAAAATCAACCAGCAAATCGATTTTACTCAGGATTTTTTTGGCAAAGAGTCATTTTTGACGGTTTCAGGGCAATTAAACGCAGAGGCATATTGCCTAGCTCTGTCCAAGGTATACACATTTGGTCCTACATTTCGCGCAGAAAATTCCAATACCAGTCGCCATTTGGCCGAGTTCTGGATGGTAGAGCCGGAGCTTGCCTTTGCTACATTAGATGATATCTGTGCACTAAGCCAATCTTTGCTGCAATACCTTTGTCAAACAGTTCTGCATGAGCGCAGCGATGATATGCATTTTTTTAATCAATTTATAGATGACCAATGCATTGCACGTCTCGAACATATTGTCACTTCAACATTTGAAATCATGCCGTATTGTGATGCCATCAAAGCATTAGAAAAAGCCAAAAGGAGCTTTGAATATCCGGTGGCCTTTGGTTTGGATCTGCAATCAGAACACGAACGTTATCTGGCCGAAGAACTCTGCAAAAAACCGGTGATAGTCACCAACTATCCCAAAGACATCAAAAGTTTTTACATGCGGGTTAACGAAGATGGTGTGACCGTAGCTGCCATGGATGTATTGGCACCGGGTATAGGTGAAATCATTGGCGGTAGTCAGCGTGAAGAGCGATTGGAAGTACTCGATCAACGCATGGCTGATTGTCATATTGATCCGCAAACATACCAATGGTATCGGGATTTACGTCGCTATGGCACAGTACCCCATGCCGGATTTGGTTTAGGCTTAGAGCGATTGGTTAGTTATGTCACCGGCATAGCCAATATCCGCGATGTCATACCATTTCCGCGCACGCCAGGACATGCAGAATATTAACCTGAAAAACAGGCGGCTACAACCCCGTGCTAAAAACCGCGCTTTCTTCGGCACGCGCTGTCAGCACCTCAAACCCGTCTGCAGTGACCAAAATAGTATGTTCCCATTGGGCCGAGAGTTTGCGATCCTTGGTCAGGGCCACTGGCCAATCATTTTTTTTGATGTGTTTAACCTCTGGCCTGCCCTGGTTAATCATTGGCTCAATCGTAAAGGTCATACCTTCTTGTAGCGCAACCCCTGTTCCAGGTTTACCATAGTGGGTAATTTGTGGCTCTTCGTGCATTTTCGTGCCAATGCCATGGCCACAATATTCGCGTACCACAGAATAATGGTTGCTTTCAGCATGTGCTTGAATGGCATGGCCGATATCACCTAAGGTAGTACCCGGTCTAACCACCCGAATCGCGCGATACAAACATTCTTGAGTCACGTCAACCAAACGCTGCGCGTGACTAGATACTTGCCCGATACAGAACATCTTACTGCTGTCTCCGAAATAATTATCATGTTTTACGGTCACATCAACATTGACAATATCACCCTTCTTCAAGATTTGTTTGGTTGAAGGCATGCCATGACAAATCACATGATTAAGCGAGGTGTTCACACAGTAAGGATAACCATATTGTCCCTTACTGCCGGGAGTCGTTTGTAAGGTATTGACAATATAATCTTCACAAAATTGTTCGATATCCATTGTCGTCATGCCTGGCTGAATAATGGCACTTAGGGCCTCTAACACCATTGCAGTCTTGCGGCCAGCAATGCGCATTTTTGCGATTTCATCAGCGGATTTAATTAAGAAATTCATGTATAGTACTCGTAAAATCTATATCATAACATAAGCATCGGTTTGTATGACAACTTCTGCGGTATTCAGCGTCAGCCAATTGAATCGTCAAATTAAGCTCTGGCTGGAGCATGACATTGGAATGGTTTTTGTTGAAGGCGAATTATCCAATGTTAGCAAACCTTCTTCTGGTCATTACTATTTCACCCTAAAAGATCAGCAAGCGCAAATCAGATGCGCGTACTTTCGCAACCGACAACTAACTATCGGGGCTGAACTCATGCAAAATGGCCAGCGCGTTGTAGCGCATGGCCGTTTGAGTCTCTATGAAGCGCGAGGCGATTACCAATTAATAGTCGAAAGCATGCGCGATTATGGGCTGGGTGAACTTTATCGTCAATTTGAACTGCTTAAAACCAAGCTACAACAAGAAGGCTTGTTCGATCGCCCGCGCCAAGCCTTACCAAAATTTCCGCGTTGCATAGGTGTCATCACGTCACCCAGCGGCGCTGCTCTGCAAGATATCTTAACAACTTTGCAACGACGCTATCCACTGGCCACAGTCCGCATATATGCGAGCGAAGTACAGGGGCAACAAGCACATCTGCAATTAATAGCAGCTCTCGCTAAAGCCAATCAAGAAGCACACGCGGAGGTTCTGATCTTAGCCCGCGGCGGCGGTAGCATTGAAGATCTATGGGCATTTAATCAGGAAACACTGGTACGTGTGGTTGCACACAGTCATATTCCTGTCGTCACAGGGGTTGGCCATGAAACTGATTTTACCATGGTAGACTTTGTGGCAGATCTACGAGCCGCCACACCAACCGCAGCAGCTGAAGCGGTAACACCTGATGCTGCTTATTTATTGCCACAAATCCAGCATTATGCAGCTCGATTATTGCTGGCAGCGCAAGCTTCCCTGCAGCAGGCAAAATTCAAGATAGAGCAATTGACTCAAAAAATAATCTCACCCAAACAACGTCTGCAAGCACAATGGCAAACACTGGATTATCTTGAGCAACGGTTGTTGAGTGGCGGCATACGCATGGCCCACATCAGAGCTCAGCAGTTACAAGCCATAGAAGCGAAGCTACAGAATAACAATCCTTTGATCATGCTTAGCCAAACCAAACAATCCTTGCACATACTCACCACCAAGATGCAAACGCACCTGAAACAGCGCGTACAGACCCTCTGGCAAGTATTGAGCACCCACATGGCCAGTTTACATGCACTCAGCCCATTAGCTACCTTAGATCGCGGCTATTCAATTACCCAGCTTGATGGTGCAGTGGTATTGCACAGCCAGCAGGTGGCTTTGCATGATAGGATTACAGTACGTTTAGCTCATGGTCATTTATTATGTGAGGTACTAGCAAAGGAGGTCACATGAGCTTGGAAGAACTCTCAACCCATTTGCAAATATTCATTTTACAAACCAAGCTCAACACGCATACCCTCATCCTGGTCGTCTGTACCCTATGGGGCGTATATCTGCTCAATCTGCTGCTACAGCGACGACTATTTTGCTTTGGCATTGTCCCTAGACGTTGGTATGGCTTGCCCGGTATCCTCTGCGCCCCACTGCTGCATGCCAATTTTAATCATCTTTTTTTTAATACCGTGCCGCTGGTCGTTTTGAGTGATTTTTTGTTATATAACGGTGCAGCCTATTATATTCAAGCAACCTTAGGCATTACGCTGTTGTGTGGTTTGTTCATTTGGCTGATTTGCAAGCCAGGTATCTATATTGGTGCAAGTGCTGTTATCACCGGCTATTGGGGATTATTGGTATCTGGGATTTATCAACAAGGCACCTTTATGGCCATCATCCTCGGACTGGTCAGTGTTTATTATTTTGCCGGGATTTTGTCAGGATTATTTCCCAAACAAAACGGTGGCTCCTGGCAAGGACATGCCTGTGGTTTGGCTGCTGGGCTGGTATATAGTGTCTTGTCTGCTGGATAGCAGTCGTGTCTATTATGCCAGCATCTTAGGGCATGCTTTTATGGCGCCGCCGCTCATGGGCTGTTTGCAACCATACATAAAACACCGGTACAAATATCACCGCAAGACAGGTAGAAGCAAGCATGCCGCTGCTCACCGCAATCCCAATTGAGCGCCTTGCATTTGCACCCGCACCGCTGGCAAATACCAATGGCATCACCCCTAGAATAAAAGCAAAAGACGTCATCAAAATCGGTCGAAAACGGATTTTCGCGCCATGCACCGCAGCCTCAATGATCGACTTTTGCTGAACTTCGCGTTGCTCGCGGGCCACTTCTACAATTAAAATTGCATTTTTGGCTGACAAAGCAATGAGCAATAAGAGACCAATCTGCGTATACATATTATTGGCTATACCCAATAAAGATAAAACCAGCACCGTACCAATCAAGGATAAGGGCACACTCAACAACACTGCGGCAGGCGTGACCCAATTTTCATATTGCCCAGCAAGAATCATGTAAACCAACACCAATGACAACAGAAAAATATAGTAACTGAGATTACCGGCAATTTTTTCCTGGTAGGAAGTACTGGTCCATTCAAAGGAGACACCTGCAGGCAACAATTGCTTGGCCATTTTTTCCATGGCATGAATCGCTTGCCCGGAGCTGTATCCCACACCTGCCATACCATATATATTGCTTGATGGGTATAAATTATATAGCGAAATCAGCGCTGGCCCAACTTGCGGGCTCATTTCAGTCAGGGTACCTAAAGGAACCATCATCCCACTTTTATTGCGTACATAGTAGTTGCGCACATCCGCTGCGGTCATGCGAAAAGGAGCATCTGCCTGTACATATACTTGAAACACTTGACCAAATTTAGTAAAAAGATTGACATAGGATGAACCGAGATATGTTTGCAACGCATCTTGAGCATCGCCCACAGATACGCCTAAGGACTCTGCTTTGACGTGGTTAACTGGCGCAAATACTTGTGGTGTCTGTGCGCGAAATGAAGTCATCAACAACCTAAGCTCGGGTTGTTGGTTGGCATATAATATCATTTGGTCGGTAGCTGCTTGCAATTTACGATAATCAAAAGAACCATCTTGCAACTCGAGTTGCATTTGAAAGCCCCCTGACTGCCCCAACCCTTGAATAGGCGGCGGCAACAACACTAACACCTTAGCTTCTAAGGTTTTTTGGGCGAGTTCATTCAATTGCGTATACATGGACAACAAATCTTGTCCTTTGCCGCGCACACTCCAATCATCTAAAATAACGTACAGAGCCCCAGCGTTAGCAACACTGGTGTTGTTATCTAGCAATGAAACACCGTCTATTCCAACCACATTTGCGACACCAGGTATTTTAGTGAGTTGTTGGGTTAATTGCTGCATCACTTGATCTGTGCGATTGAGTGTGGCGCCATCTGGCAATAGTACATTGAGCATAAAATACCCTTGATCCTCAATCGGAATAAACCCTGTGGGAATACGAGTTAGCCCGATGATCGCCAGCACCACCAACAACAAACCTAGCCAACAGGTGCGTTTGGCGTGCTGCACTAAGCCTGTGATAAATTGACAATAACGTGCCTCCAACGGGTAGTATAGTCGGTCAAATGCCCGATAAAATGCATTTTTATGAGGATGTTGCGCCAACGGCTTTAACCACAGTGCACACTGCGTCGGCTTGAGGGTCATGGCATTGATGGCACTGATAAACGCAGTGGCTGCTATCACCAAGGCAAACTGCGCATACATATAGCCGGTTAAACCCGGCATAAAACCGGCGGGCACAAATACCGCCATCAACACCAACGTAATGCCAATAACCGGACCTAGTAATTCTTTCATCGCCAAAATAGATGCCTGTTTCGGCGACTCGCCCTGTTCAATATGCTGGGTCACCCCTTCGACAATAACAATGGCATCATCGACGACAATTCCTATGGCTAAAACCAAGGCAAATAAAGTTAATAAATTGACAGAGTAGCCAATTAATAGCATAGCAAAGAAGGCACCTATGATGGTCACGGGGACTGTGGTGGTCGGAACCAAGGTAGCTCTGGCATTCTGTAGAAATACCAATATGACCAATAGTACCAAGATACCCGCCTCAAACAGCGTCTTATAAACCTCATCAATAGACGCTTTGACAAATACGGTGGTGTCAAATGGAATATCATACTGCATACCAGGTGGAAACTTCTTTGCCATCTTAGCCACAGTTGCCCTGACCTCTTTCGCCACCGCCAAAGCGTTGGCGCCCGGTAATTGAAAAATACCGATGGCTGCGGTGGGCTTGCCGTTTAAGCGGGCGTACTGACTGTAATTAGACGAACCCAGCTCAACGCGGCCCACATCTCTTATTCGTACAATTTTCGCACTACTGGCAGCGGTGGCTGATTGGTTGGCCTGCGCAGCTTCGCTCTTGACAATAATTTCTCCAAACTCGCGGGGGTCAGCTAGCTGGCCAGGTACATTGACGGTGAATTGATAGGCCTGCTTACCTGCAATGGGAGGTGCTGCCAATTGTCCGGCAGAAATTTGCTTGTTTTGGTTACTGATGGCATTTATGACATCACTGGGTACCAATTGGTAGGCAAGCATTTTTTGCGGATCAAGCCAAATGCGCATCGCATAATTCCCTGCACCAAACACCAGAACATTACCAACCCCAGGTAACCTGGCCAACTCATCTTGCATTTCAATGGTGGCATAGTTATTCAGAAACAACCCATCATACTCACCATGTGCAGAGGTTAGGGTAATGAATTGCAAAATAGCAGTTGATTTCTGCTGTACCAAGACACCTTGTTGCTGCACCGAGCTTGGCAATTGTGCCATGGCTGCTTGCACACGGTTTTGCACCAAAACCTGAGCAAAATTGAGATCTGTGCCAATCGCAAACGTCACCACGAGCGTATAATTGCCACTATTGGTGCTATTAGATTGCATGTAAAGCATATTTTCCACACCATTGACTTGCTGTTCAATCGGCAGGGCTACTGTTTTGATCAAGGTTTTGGCATCAGCACCAGGATAATTGGTAGTGACTTGTATCGTCGGTGGGACGATTTGTGGGTACTGAGATATAGGGAGCACACCAATCGCTATCAGACCGAGAAAGACTAAAAATAATGCGATAACATTTGCCAGTACGGGTCTTTCAATAAAAAACTTAGAAATCATGCCGCACCTTTGACTGTTACAGGGTTTACCAGGTGACCTGGCGTGGCATTTTGGATGCCACCTACAATCACGTCATCTTTACCCGACAAACCGGTTAAAATCGTACGTTGTCCATCGTCATTAACCCCACCCAAAGTCACTCGTTGCATCAGCACATGCTTGGTTTTATCACAAATCAACAGATACGCGCCAATTTGGTCATAGAGAATCGCAGTATCTGGTACCGTCAATTGGTTGGTTTCAACCGTGATAGGCATACGTATCTGCACAAACAGATTTGGAACCAAGGTGAGCTTTTTGTTCGGTATTAATGCTCTTAGCTCCATGGTACCGGTAGAGCTATTCAAGCCAGTATTAACAAAATCTAAATTACCGGCAAAACGAAATTTATCTTCGCTTTGAATACTGATAGTCACGGGTACTTGTTGAATTATTTTAGGATCATCTCGCATGCCCCGTTTTCGGGCAAGCTCACGCAAATGCAACCAATCAATTTCATTGAGATTAAAATACACATAAATAGGATCCAGTTGCTCAATGGTTGCCAAAGTTGTCGCGGCACCATTGCCTACAAGATTACCAACATCCACCAAATGTCGTCCAATACGCCCCGAAAACGGTGCTTTGATATGGGTATAACCATAGTTGATATTAGCCGTATCTAAATCGGCCAATGCTTTATCAACATCAGCACTGCTGGCTTGACTTTGCGCCAGCCATTTTTCCACGCTATCCAAGGAAGTTGCATTTTGTTTGTACATTTTTTGCTGCCGCTCATACTCCGCTTGAGCATACGTATGTCCGGCACGTAATGCTGCAACCTGCGCCCGAGCTGCTTTAACTTTGGCCAGATAAGGCTCTGGTTCAATCACAAATAATAGGGAATCCTTATTAATGTATGACCCATCGACAAATAAAATCTCGTCCAGATAGCCTTTGATCCGCGCCACCAGATTAACAGAATTGTACGCAATCACCGTACCAGTTTGCGTGATGTACTCCACCACATTCAACGCTTTTGGCTTTTGAATTTGCACCTGAGGCAATGGCACTTGCGGCGGATGCACCATCGCTTTGTAGCGCATGATGACATCCATCACTATCAACAGACCGAAAATGATTTGTACTAATTTCAATAGTTTCGCTTGTTTCTCAGTTTTCATGAATCACCAGCTTGGTAAGTAGAGTTGCTTGCTTCGTTGTACTTGGTCAGTGGGCGGTTGATGATTTTTTTGCTGCAATAGTTTGCCCCAATTGGTGCGCTTGGCCATATCTTGCTTGATTTTTGCCGGCAAAATATCATCGCCATGACGCAGTTGCCAACCTCCACCCAACGCTCGGTATAAAGCAATGACTGCTTGCGGTACTTCACCTTGCGCTTGGACTAAGGATGATTGTACTTTCAATTGTTGTTGCTGGGCATAGAGCACCGTGGTGTAATCAACCTCACCCTCTCTATAGCGAATTATGACCAAATTGGTCGCCAATACCGCAGATTTGCTCGCTTTTAGCAACAAGCGCTCAGCTTTTTTAGCTTCAATGTACCGAGTAATATTGTCCTGTACCTCTTTCTCTGCTTGTAACACCAAATTCATATATTTTAATAGTGCTTGTTGAAATGCGGCATCCTGTGCACGCACCGCGTTAGTGATTTGCCCATAATTGAGCACAGGCCAATTCAGCGTAGGGCCGGCAGTAATATTGCGGCTACCCCAATCAAACATAGTGCCCAGTGTTTGCCCACTAATAGTATTGGCTGAAAAGACAAAGTTTCCGGCCAAAGCCAATGAAGGGTATAAATTGGCTTTGGTAGCGCCAATTAATTCGGATTGGGCAATCGCATTGAGTCTTGCTTCGTGTACATCTGGGCGTCTTGCCAGCGTTTCTTTGGGAATGCCAACCGCAATGCGATCGGGCGCAATGGGAATACCGTGTTTATTGGATAACTCAGCATCGACTTTGTCCGGAGAAGTACCCAGCAACACTCCTAAAGCATCTTTTTGTTGTTGCAATTGCGTCACCAGCGGCGGCAACTGCGATTGAGTTTGTGCAAGCTCGGTCTTTGCTTGCGCAACATCTTGGAGACTAATTTGACCAGCATTATACCGCGACTGCGCCAACTGCAAGCTCATGCGCTGCATATTAATATTCTCTTGCAGCACCACAATCAGAGCTTGAGTCGTCCGTATGCTGGTGTAAATACTGGCAATATCTGACACCATCGTTACCAGGGCCTGATCATATGCGGCAAAAGAAGATAAGAATGTGGCATCATTAGCCAGAATCGCCCGCCGATATTTCCCCCAGAAATCAAGCTCCCAATTAGCCATCATGCCTAAATTAGTAGTACTGAACGATGATGGCAACACACTTTCTAAATAGTTACCCCCCAGACGATAATATTGGTAGAGACCGCTCACAGCCTGTTGCTGCGGCAAGAGGTTACCGGTTGCCTGTGCCAGTTGCGCGCGCGTCTGCAGCACATGGACTGCGGCACTTTGTAAGGTCAGATTATTATGATAGCCTTTTTGGATTAACGCCAAGAGATTATCGTCACCCAACACATGCCACCAGTTGGCATCCTGCGCAGGGCGCTGACTAACCGATTTATTTTTAGTAAGCCAGTGTTTGGCTATCACATGCTTGGGCTCTTGATAATGTGGGCCTACCATGCAAGATGTCGACAGTGCAGCAGTCATTGCCAAAAATCGTTTCCACATTCAGGGAAGTTATCCTTTTATAATCGTAGTGAATATACACAGCAGCCGAGAACGGTACCTATCGATAGACCCTAGATTAATCAGATTAGCAGGCAAAAGCAATAGCGCGCAGCTCCCTTGCTAGAAGCCTGCAATATCAATGGTCCTCATTTTGAATCGCAGCGGTTGCCCATTGCGTGAAACTGTTATCGTGATGCTTTCACCGATCTGTAAAGCGGTTAGCATATTATATAACTCATCATAGTCGTTAACTGGATGATCATTGACCGCCATAATCACATCACCCATATGTACGCGGCCCCAACGATCCCAGCGCGTGCCATGGATACCAGCTGCATAAGCAGGACTATTATGCAACACCTCACCCACCAAAATACCTTTGCGAATACCTAGGCGCACAGCTATGCTTGGATCCACTCGCAACACGCCTATCCCAGCTAATTTCACTCGGCCATGTTGAATGATTTGCGTCACAATACGCACGATTTCATCTGCAGGCACTGCGAAACCAATGCCAGCAGAAGCACCGCTTTTTGAAAAAATAGCGGTATTCATGCCCAGCAACCGCCCTTGGCTATCAAGCAGTGGACCACCCGAATTACCTGGATTAACTGCGGCATCAGTCTGGATCATATCACGGATGGTAACCCCGCCAATCCCGGGTACTTGTCGACCAAGTGCCGAAATCACCCCCACCGTCAAGGTATGATCTAGACCATAAGGATTGCCAATAGCAATGGCTTTTTGTCCAACCAGCAACTCATGGGTTGCTGCCATTTTAAACGGTTCGAAAGCAGCCAACTCTTTTAAAACGACAGGAGACTTAACTTGTAGCACCGCAATATCTTTTCTTGGCTCCGCCCCAATGACTTTCACGGGCACGGTGGTGTCCCCAATACTAACTGCCAAATCACTGGCACCACGGACTACATGAAAATTGGTAACAATATGCCCGTATTTATCCCAAAAAAAACCTGAACCGGCGCCATCATTGATCTGCACCAATTGCCTTGAGTAATTCAAAACTGTTGCCAGTCGGTGCACGTTCACCACTTTGGGTGAGGCTTGTTGAAATATTTGAATAGTGTTTTGTTCATCCGGCAATAGATCATGGCTGGTCAGCGCATGGCTGTTAGTCATGACAAAAAACAACAGATAAGCCAACCAATTTCGAGCAAACATTTACATCCTCGCCAGTACAGTCTCGTTGCAGCTAATTTTCACAAAAAAGACTACATTTGACAAGCACCTGCAGCCTTCCCTCTGCGCGCGAAAAGCAATAACGAAAAACCAAGATCTTCAGGTAAAATGCGTATATACCCATTCCACGTATGGAGATTGGTTTTTCGTTACAAACCCTATGGTTTATTGGCGCAGATCAATGCAAATGTACTAGATGCGAATGTGGATCAACCTCAAAATAACGATTAAACGCTTTGAAAGAATTCATCTTTGGCCAATGCTCTGGCACATCGCACATTCTTACCAATTCAGCATCAAAAATTGGTCGATAATAATGCTGCATAAATGGCTTTATCTCAGTGGGACGACTAAAATTCTTGACCAATAGCGTCGCATCATCAACAAAATTTTTCACAGCCATATTATCAAAAACCGAAATAAAATCAGATGGAGTTGACTTGGGCTGCACCCACTTCAAAGCAACTGTGCGTGGTTTAATACACAAAACCTGGTGACCATCATCCATGCTTGGTTCCATTAGAACAATTTGCGTATGGAACTCAAACTTAAAACAACACAAAAAATCAAGGAATGACGCACCTATGCGTTCAAACTCACACTCCCCCACCCAGCGCGTAATTTCAAATTGAAACATGTTCTGATAATGCTTAGCGACCTCATCCAAGGTTGCTTCCTCAGTACTTTGTTTTTTGAAGGTATAAGCTGTGTTATCTACTTGCATGGATGCAAGTGACGGTAAATCAAAATCAGGTAAACGCTGCTCAAGAAAAGAAATAAAGCCTGTAGTTGGTCTTAAAATTAAAATTTCCCATTGCTCGTGTTGCATGATGCTCTCCCATTCTAGCTCATGTTGAATACAACTTGAAAAGCGAAAAAGACATCTTCACAATGATCTTCCTTGACAACAATACGACTTATCATTCATTATGGTCACTGATATTTGACAAGCAAAACACATCAAGAATCAGTTCACAAATACTACGAATTGACAGGAATGTCATTACCCTTTTTTTAGGGGAAGACTCTCAGAATAACACCACAAAATAATAAGCACAATACATTTATAAATTTTTTATCCGTACTAATCTGATTTTTTAATCTTGTCGTTTTCTATGGTGGGGTATAATCTTCTCAACTTCACTCTGGCATCTGTGGCATTGAATTGCCAAGTTAGTGACATAGGAATTTTTATTGCGATACGCCATCCACTAATACAGCTTATGAAAGTTTTTGCGACAGAACTAGGCAACGTCCCTAAATTTTAGAATTTTCAATGGTGCGACTATACCACCCACATGGGCATGTCCGGGCGATTACGGCTTTACCCACAACAAACAATCGCAGCCAAGCATGATCATGTTGATTTTATGTTTGAGCAT
>DAIOSQ010000054.1:0-14558 GCA_036752465.1 Legionellaceae bacterium
AAACCAAATAGAATAAAACCTATGTAATCCAGAGGGGGGGCTGTTTGCACAGTGTCCGGTTTCAGGTAGCAAATAGCAAGCAAAATAGTGATGATACCTACGGGTATATTAATCCAAAAAATCCAATTCCAATTATAGTGATGCGTAATATAGCCACCGATATATGGTCCCAGCATTAACCCCATAGCACCGATGATAACGACACGATTCATTTGTTTGATCATTTGTTTTTGACCAAACGTACGTAAAATAATCAAGCGACCAATCGGTAGATTTAATGCGCCACCCAAACCTTGAATAAAACGGGCGGTTGCAATATCGAACAGACTTTCAGCGAACCCGCACCACAATGAACTCAGTGTAAAAATAGTTAAACCGACTAAAAAAGTTTTTTTGGCACCAAATCTGTCGGCAAGCCACCCGCTGATGGGAATAAATACAGCCAGACTGAGTAAATAGCTAATTAAGGCAACTTTTAAGTCTATGATATGGACACCTAAGCTATGCGATATCGAAGGAATAGCGGTGTTGATAACAGTACTGTCTACAGCCTCTAAAAAAAAAGCACAGGCGACAATAAATGGAGTAAAAAATTTATACATAATTGCCTTATTAAGATCTTTTAGCGTGCTTTTTGCAAAGCGATGCGTTGCTTTTCTGAGATGACGAATATCTCTAATGAAGCATGCAGTGCTTACCGGGGTTAGATCCATGCGCCAATGTTGCTGTTGTATACAAAAACTATAGCCAAAAAATAAAAAATTGCCATACCCGTGATCAATAAGGGCTGGTTATGGGTAACTCGATATGATGATGAAATGCAGCCAGGTGAATGCTGCGCTCGGTGATGGTTACCGCGCTTTCTGCGATAACTTGCTCACCAAAGCAGTAACTGATTTTTTCCTCACCTTGGCACGCGGCGGCGTCAAGCTCTTGGGTATGCGCGTTCACTAGGGTGTTTTTTTGTTGGTACATGTTTAACGCACGGCCAGTTAATTTATTGCTGATGATTTTTAAGGTTTGTTGCGGAGATAATACTAAGGCCGTAGCATTATTGCCGCCAAAACCTTTGGCGTTAATGAGTACTGCGCTGATGTCGCGGCCCATAGGACCAACTGGGTAATGAGACTGCAAAATGTGTAAGTGAGACTGGTGGACATCCGCAGCAATGTGATCAATCGTTTTTATACCCGGTATTATGCCATATTGCCAAACGCCCAAAGCGGCGGACAGCTGGTCACCAGCGGCTGCACTGATAGAATGGCCTAGGTAGGACTTGATTGCAGCTACTGGCCATTGTTGTATAGCAAAGGTTTTAGCAATTTCATTAAGAATATGACTTTCGGTGGTTCTATTTTGTGGTGTGCCTGTGCCATGTGCTTGAATATAGGTTTTATTTAGGCCACTTTGACCTAACATGGCTTTTGCTAAGGCAGTGGCTTTGGCTACCGTGACATAATTACCAATACCAGGGCTAGCAATGGATTTTTTGTTTCCGTCTGCATTGATAAAGACATCGGCAACTGCGCCAAGAATATTAGCGCCTAAGGTCACTGCCAATTCGTCACTCATCAACACAACAAACTGCGCAGATTCAGCCAACGTAAAGCCTACATTGGTAGAGAAAGGACGGCAAGCACGTCGATGATCATGGCTATCTGTGTTATCTAAAGCACAAAGTTGCTCATCAGTTGCCAGTGCGCCCATCACCCGAAAACCATCAATAATCGCCGGCTCTATGGGTGCCTCTGCGCTGCCAACGATGACTATTTTGGCTTTGCCGTATTGTATATCTTGTACGCCTTGTCTTAAATTATACAAAAATGTGGCACAGGCTCCCATATTATGTCCGGTACAACCGACACTATTGATGACGTAACCGTTGACAAAATCAGCTGGCATTTCTGCTAGGGACATGGCAATCATTTTAGAATTGATGCGATTACCCAACAAAGGCTCAGCAATCATGCCGGCAAGCGAGTAGGGGTCAATTTGTGATAAAGCACTGCCTGCATAGACTGAAATTTCATCCGGACGGACATGGGTTTGGATCGTTTCCCAAGGTATGCCTAAGGAGTTGAGTGCGTCTGAAGCAGCATATACGGCCATTTTCAAACCGCGCGGGTGATGCAAAGAGTGATAGAGACTGCCTGGATCAAAATTTTTAGGAAGACAGCCACCGCTGGTGACTTTCGATGGCTTGCTATCAGCTAAGAAAATCTTGACATCATCACGCAGAGTTAGGCTGACTTCTTGCTCGTTTAAGGGTTCAACGTCGCAGTACTCAAGCAATTGTGCGGGTATTTTGGATTTTTTTAAGATGATTTTCGCACCAGCTTGCAAGGAGGCTGGTTGATGGCTATAGATATGATCCACATCAATGTTGTCTATGCGGCGTATCAGGGTATTTGCTTGGATACGATCGATTAATTCAGCTGTGAGCAGATCGTTTGACAGGCCCATTCTATGAGCAAGATCTTGCCATGTCGGTAGCATTTGGCTTACAGAAAGCTCGTCATGAACCAGCCGTTTATATGCGTGGTGTCCAGAGGTGCGCCCGGCAGAGTTAATCCCCCCCATGCCCACAATAACCGGTAATTTCATTATATTGACTGTCTGTTTGCAAAACTATGGCTATTATAACGTGATCTTTGGAGAAAGAAATACATGATTACGCCATCCCATGCTGTTTCATCCAAGTGTCGCTGGCAAACTTAGACATATAGTTACGAATGGAGTCAGGCAGTATGATCAGGCAATTTTGGCCGCTTGACAAAGATTGTGCTGCTTGTAGCGCGGCCCAGACTGCTGCACCACTAGAACCCCCCACCAGTAAACCTTCTTGTCGAATCAATTGCCTTGCGGTACAAAACGAGTCATGATCATTAGTTTTGATATAGCGGTCAATCAAGGTATTGTCTAACACGTCAGGAAAAAAATCATATCCTATACCCTCCACCAAATACGGCTTGCTTTCATTGCCACCTCCGAGGATAGATCCTATGGGATCGACACCGATAACTTGTATGGCAGGGTTATGTTCTTTTAAGCGTTTGGCAATGCCAGTAATCGTGCCCCCAGTGCCAACGCTTATTACCACCATATGTAAATCTTGGCCAAAATCATCGATAATCTCTTGTGCGGTCAGGTGATAATGGGTGTTAGGATTATTGGGATTGGCATACTGGTCCAAGATGTGTGCGTGAGGAATTTCCTGCTGCAATCGCTTGGCCAGCATAATATGACTGTTCTCATCATCAAAGGCCGCCTCGGATGGGGTACGATAAATAACCGCGCCTAAACATTCAAGGATAGTTTGTTTTTCTTGGCTCATTTTTTCTGGCATCGTGATGATCACGTGATAGCCTAACACTGCGCCGGCCAGAGCAATCCCAATACCAGTATTGCCAGAGGTCGGTTCGATCAGGGTATCCCCGGGTTGAATGCGACCTTGCTCCTGGGCATGACATACCATGTTATAGCCGATTCGATCCTTGACCGAACCACCCGGATTCAAAAACTCGCATTTGACATATAAGGCGCACGATAGATGTTTAGCCAGTTGATTTAGCCGGACCACCGGTGTGTGGCCAATAACCTCGAGAATATTTTGATGTATCATGATAGACCTGTCCTTATGTCTTGATAGCAGCAGATTGTTTATGGGCGATAATTCAGGCTCTACGCTGGCATTCTGACCAATGGCGCACCTGTTTAAGTTACTATACGCTGCCGCCGGGTGGTCCCTCATTTTTTTCTGCAAGATCTGCGTTAGTCTGGTCATCCGGGCTAGCAGCTGGATTTGGGTGAACGCCTGCTTTATGAACACCTGCTTTAAGTGCTTGGGTTGCATGTTGCAAGCTTTCTAGCCATTTTTCCTCTTGGTTTTGCCAAATACCTACATGGTATAGCAGTTGTTTTAATATTTGCAAGAATGTGTTATCCGCTGGGCTGTGTAAGATAACTTGATAATGTGATTGAGACAATTGTTTGGCGAAGTGATGCAAACGAGCTTCTTGGGAGAGGCGGGCAGAGCCGTTCGGCTCCTCCGTTTTTGGGATTAAAATGGCTTTTAATTCAGCAATAACCTGTTGTTTTTGCGCGTAAGCTTCTCCAGTTTGGTGTTTGCAATGCTGCTCAAGTTTGTTTAAAATCAACACTATGTCAAAAAACTTGTTCAGCGATGGGCAAATATTTTCGATTAAAAGTTCCTCAGGGTCATGGTGATCGGTCAAGAAATTAAAAATATTTTTTCGTGCGCCAAAATAACTGTTCTGATGGTGCATAAACAGCTCTAAGCATGCACTATTGGCCAAATGCTCAAAGAAATTTCGTAATCGTTGTGGTTCTGTTGTGCCCTCATCGTGCAATAACTCTTTTAATTTCTGGACTTCAGAAATTTTTTTTGCTTCTAAAGTGCCTGGTATTGGATGTGCTCGCGTTAGCTGCTGTTCCATAGATGTTAATAACAAAATGAGCTGAGATCCTGGCCAGAGCTCAGCATAAATATCAGTCAGCATCTCATGTTCTCTATCTTTACGTGCAAATAGTGATGGCATGCGGGCCGGTGTGGACCAGGACTGTTGGGTTTGATGCAACATTTGATAGACATCATCTTTGACCAGTTCCATGGATAGAAAATGCAAGCGTTTTTGTAGCGTGATGTTTTCATCCGCTAATTGATGTTTTAAATGCTGTATAGACCTGATTTTATCGCTATTTGCGCTTGGATTTTGCGCGATATAATACGCCTCTAGGAGATTTAATTTGTCAAATAGCGTGATTAATTTGTCATACTTGGCTAATTTTTTTTCACGATGGCGCCATAGAATAAAGTGCTCGGTGGTTTTGTGTTGGCGAAATTTCCCTAACGTATTAAGATTGGGATCTTCTAACATAGTGGTAAATGACTGCTTGAGCCGTGTTAAGTCATCCGCATTTTTGCTGATGGTTTGCATGTATTTCATTTTTTCAAGCAGACATGGATTTTTGACCACGGTATGACCTTTATCTGCCATTTTTTTCAATAGACAGTCAGAGTTACTCTTAATAACATTGTCAATATCCCGTTGTGTCAATGCCGCTGTAATGATTATTCGATTCTCAGTAAGCCAGTCTGCATCGATGACATCGTGCACAATATTGTGGTGCGGATCCAGCAAGGTGTAGTGCAGTTTTTGTTGTGCGACATCATATTCTAGGTATATTACATGCTCTTCTGGAATAAAGAACCGTGTTGTTGGTTTAAGTGCGAAGCGGTAAACACTTTTCTCATCTGCTAACCTATGCCAGCCCATGGCGATCTGCTCGTCATATCGTTTATCTATTTCGTTTGCTTCTTCAAGTGTTTGGATAATTTCCCCCCATGTTTGTTGATTTTCTGTGAGCCATTGTTCCAGAAAATCGGCGCGCAACGAGCGGAGAAAGTCATCGATTCTGTAGTTATCCAGTGGGTCGTCTAACCATCTATCGCTTTGCAGATAGGACAGCAAAACAGCTTGCTGTTTTGCAACTATGAGCTGTTGCAATAGTGGTAAATAAGTCCCCAATTTGTCGGCAAATTTATCGTGTACCAACTGTTCCAATGTTTTTGTCGTCAAGGTTGCAATGCGCTTGTTCCATTGCGTGGTTCTAATGTGGGCTGCGAGGTCATTGTGACGTTGTGCCTGCCTATGCTGCTTGTCTACCTGTGCGTAATGCCACTCAATGACGGCATTCGAGTGGGTTAGGATATCTTTGATAGCCGTGCGCAGCAGGTCTGGTCTATGATTATGTAGTTTTCTTAGAAATAACGATTTATCAAAGATTGGGTTGCACTCACATAGAATGGGTTGTAAGGTTTGATAGCAGTTTAAAAAACTATCAAACGTTTCCCAATTAGCGAAGTCTGCATCCCAGTTGTTGAAATGCCCGTTTTGCAATGAGCTGAGAGTTTGTAGTGCATCGGTTACTGCATCTGGTATCAAGGGGTTATTATGTTCAAGGGCTCCAGTAGATAACTGCTGTGCGCGTGTTTCAAGGCGCTCAGCTCGCATCTTTAGCAAGGTATTATCGGACCAGGCTTGCACGGTGTACTTGCCTTGCTTGGTGTATTTGGAGCGTACTTTATCAAAAAAAATATCAATGTGATCTTGTATGGAATGACTTAATGTCCCCGGTCGCAAACCAAGCGTGAGTTCTAAATCATCGGCTTGGGTCAGTAATTTGTAGGTGACCACATCGTAGATGAATTGTAAGTGTTGCATAAAGTTTGCAGTTGTCTCGGCGTGTTGTGCTGCGAACACAGAGTATGTGTCATCCAATAACTGCAAGGTTTGCTGCAATTCGGCAAAACTAATCCCAGTTTTTGGCTGAGCTTCGCTACCCGTAGCAAGTGCACGGAGGCGTTCAATTAACGGTGAGGACTGCGGTGCGCTGTGTTGTGTGTTTTGGGCAGTCAATTTTGTAACATTGCCCTGTAGCTGTTTAAAAAATTTATCTATGGCCTCATGGGTCTGTTGTTCGATCCTCTCATCAGGAAACAGCTCATCGTGTGTAGCATCCGCTTGTGCTGGTTGGAGTAGGCGTTGGTGGGTGCTTTGGATAATTTGTGCCGATTTTGCAATCCAAGTTGCCAACTGATTGACGCTGAAGTTATCTGAGGAGGCGCTCGTTGCCTTAGATTTGGTGGATATTGTGTCAGAATCATTCAGTGCCGTACTATGTTCAGCTTTCACCACGTTAGAGGAACCTGTAGTGTCTGATAGTGTGGAGATACTGTCATCGTCATCTTCTGTCCTGGCTGTGCTAGGGTGATGGCCTATGCCTGCTATGTCTATGTCTGCCAGTGTCATGAAAGTTGGCGACTCGAGGCCTACGCTATTGGCTGCAGGCAGGGGAGTTTTATTGAGCCAAGCGAAATATAGTGTTTGTTCTCGTAACCAAGCTTGTTTGGCATCAAATGGCTGCTGTTCATCGTGGACCAATGATTCTGTTGGGTTATGGATAGCAGCAGACGGCCTTAGAAAAGGCAGTATCGTGTCTAGACCGTCGAGCGCAGAGATCCCTGCTTGGCTAATTTCAGCCAGTAGCGGATGATTGATAACTTCAAGCAAATCAGAGTAGCAGCTGACACCATCGGTCAAAATTGGCATCAAGGTGCGCCATGCGACTACCCCCCTGCCATATAAATTCCAAGCAGCAGGTTCACCTAAATCGTCTACTTTTTCCAGCTCAACCAGACATTTTTGGAAATGATAACACGCATTTAGCATTTTTTTATACACTTGTACGTGTGCTTCGTCTTTATGAAATTGAGTAAATGGCAGCATAGGGCATAGCCTATCCACGGAGCTATTTGCACCAAAAATAGCTTCTCTGTCATGGTCGCCGAGTTTAGCCCATATCATCGGATACACATGGTTTGTTGCGAAGGTCTCAATATTTGTTGAATATTTTAATGCTTTGAGTTTGCCAAACACAGTTTGGTAGTTGATTCCTGTGCCTAAAGCTTGCAGTGGCTGCGGTTGCGCTGGAAGTTCTACGGGATTTGCTTGCGCTTCAGCGGCCGTGATGCGCCGCTGTTCTGTAACCAATGTCTGTAAATACTCTGTCAGCTGCTGACCATCGAGTGCTAACTCCTGCGCAAATCTTTTAGCAATTAGTGCTTGTTTAAATTTGTTATCGGCAGTTTGTTGTTTGAGATGCGTGGTCAGTTCATCTTCGCAGGCTAAGACCTGTTGTAATTGATTGTGATGAGAATTGAGTAAATAAGCAGTGGTGGCAGTGGCCGCAGCTGATATGGTGATGCATGTGCCCATAGCAAACATCCCGGCGTATGAAGCGGACCAGTCAATACTCATGAGATAGGGGGCAAGTGTGCTTGCCCATGTTGTGATCGTTTGTGTTGTACGGCTGGCAGCTGTTACCACATCGTCATCAAGACTAGACACAGCTTGCCGCGGCACCAGCGGATCTTGCTGGCTATGATTTAATGCCGCCACGATATCGATATCTAGTTTTGGATATTTGCGGGCAAACTCAGCCTGGATAGCTTGGTAAGCAGTTTTTAAGGCAATTTTGGCGTTTTCAGGTAAGCGCTGTAGCTGTTTATTGCCAGATTGTGCTTGGTAACGCTTAAGGATTGCAAAAAATTCTTGTGCACACTGTTCGCGGTTGTTGGCAGTTGGATCGTCTAGGGTGGCCACATAGCGTGCTAGGCGGTACTTGTTTAGGTTTTGCAAATATTCTGCTGAATGAACTATCGGTGTCGTGGGTGGGCTGGTTACGTCCGCTGCTGCTGCATCTGCAGAGGTGCTGCTACCTTGTGACCTTCTTGGGATGACCCGCTTGAGCGCGTTGCCAAGTGCTTGCCCGGTTGAACGCACAGTTGCGTTAGCGATGGTTGTGATGGGGTTCTGTAAAGAGTTGGCCAGTTGATGGGTGTTTTGTCGTAACTCTGCGAAGGCATCCAACTTTTGCCTTAGGGCTTGCCGCAGCAGGTGTGCTTGCTGGACAAATGGAGTCGTCAGAACGCCTGTGGTCAAGCCGAGATTTTCTTCTAATGCTTCAACTTCTGCATGTAATTGTGCTAGCAATTCATTATCTAATGTAGCATAAGCAAGCTCTGCTTGCTGATGTGTAACCTCGGTCAAAGACGCGGTGGCTTGCATGATTTTATTTATTTCACCATATAGCAAAGGTGCCAATTTACCAAATGGACTTATACTGCGCAGCATGGATGTCTCTTGGACGCTATGTAGATGCTGATTGAAACGTCTTTCTAACGTTAAAATCTCATGGCTGTGTGGGTCGAAATCAATGTTGGTATCACCGCTCTCCACCAATTCTGTCAGTTCGTTGATAAGGTAGGAGGATAAAACAGTGGCGCGGCTCAAAAATGCCAACCCCCCTTTTTTTTCCGGCATGAGCAAATTCACCTTGGCCTGATTTTCTGCAATAACTCTGTCTTTTAAAGTTACCGCATCCTGCTTATATTGTGACATGGCTTGCATTTGATCCTGTAACTGCTCGAACAGCGGGGATATCATCACTTGTATGCCCGCATTGCTATGTCCCAAATTTTGCAATCGCTCGTACACGATCGGCAAATCATTCGTCAATAAGCATAACGCATTGGCAATGAGTGCCGGGGTACTGACGTCATCACTGATTTGCAATGCTTCGATGTCTTTGAACGTTTTACTGACAACGGCCAGTGTTTCTAAGAAATCGTAAATGGTGATGACATTGGCTGGTATGTTGTCTAACAGTGGTTGTGGGACGCCTGAAGACGAAATCTGCCAAGTTGATGATGCTTGTTTTTTTGCGCGCAAATAGTTGTTGATGTTGCTTTCGGTAAAATATTCGTGGTAAGCAAAACGTTTATCGTTGACTACACTGAGGATGCTAGCGCTTATACCATCGCAAACTTCCGGTACCTTGAGCGTGCTTAGCCAGATGCAGTAATCCACTAGGTAATCTTGTCGTATATCTTTGATTCGCATACGCAGCTCCTCACACCACCATGCATACCTATAATGCATAGTATATATGCACAATGATTGTATTTCAACATTGCTGGCATAACATATTCAAAATGTTTAGGAGTGGCGGACGTCATGGCGTGCTTGATTGACAGCAGTTCTATTTTTGATGCTACCGCTAATCTTTTGGAAACATGCTGTGATAGAATAATTTTTGAGTATTAGGGGAAGAGCGTTATGAATTTAAAATCCAAGTATATGAAAGTCAACAAAAAAAGCCAGGCGTTAGAAGAAAAAATGCAGGCTTGTCATCACGCGGACATTGATGGCACATTACCAAGCCGAAGGCGACATCATTGCACGTTGGCTTTAGGAAAACCGAGTTGCTGTTTCTCAGGTTGAGCTTGGCGCGACTCCAGCGGAAGCAGGCTCGTACGCTACTTCGTCGACAAGAAGTTTGTGGGAGATGAAGAAACATCGTCCTTTACCATCCGCATCTAGTTTGGATGAGGCACCTCGGCCATCGTACGCAACTATCTTCTAGAAATAGTGTATACTATTTTTTAAATTTGCGCTTTTTACATGTTATGACTATAATTTGTGCTTACTTTCTGCACGAGTTTAGTGATGTATAACCTAAAAAAAATTAGTATTATCGCTGTTATGGTCGGTTCATGGGGTTTCACTGGCAATGTTTCTGCCTGTCTTGCCGCAGAAGAAATTAATGCCGATTTGCGCGCTCTATACCAAAAATACCAAACCATCGATGCCGGTCAGAATGCAGATTACATTCCAGAACTTGCTAAAGTGAACCCAAAGCTATTTTCCATTGCTGTGGTTACGGTACAGGGGGCGGTGTATGAAGTGGGTGATGTTAATCAGGCATTTGCGATAGAATCTATTTCCAAACCATTTGCATATGCACTGGCTTTGCAGGATTGGGGCGCACAATATGTGAGCCAACATGTTGGACTGAATGCCACCGGCATGCCTTTCAATTCAATTCAAGCGTTACAACAACAGCCGCAGCATTTACAGAACCCTCTGGTCAATGCCGGTGCTATCCAAATAACCAGCATGATAAAAGGCAAAGACCAGGCCGACAAGTGGCATAGATTGCTGAATTTTATGAATCGTTTGAGCGGAAGTTCCTTGGCTGTCAATGAAGTTTTGTTTCGTTCTGAAATGGCGAGCAATCAGCGCAATGAAGAAATAAGCGCATTATTGCAACAGTATCACATGCTCAATAGTGAGCCACGGGACGCGGTCAAGCGTTACACCAAAGCTTGCTCTGTGATGGTCACTGCCAGACAATTGGCTTATATGGGGGCAACTCTGGCCAATGGTGGGGTTAGTCCCTTAACCCATGAGACGCTGATAGCACCATCCCATGTGCAAGCTATGTTGTCGCAAATGGTGACCAATGGCCTGTATGAGAATAGCGGGGCTTGGTTTTGGTTGGTGGGATTGCCGGCGAAAAGTGGTGTGGGTGGCGCTATTCTTGCGGTGGTTCCGGGTGAAATGGCAATCGTGGCTTTTTCACCGCCGCTAGATAGTATGGGAAATAGTGTGCGTGCTCAGCGTGTTATCGAAGATTTAGCAAAACAGTGGCGTTTACATCTATTGGCCCCGAAAGATGCATACACAGCGCCTCCTAGCCCAGGACACTTAACCACAGTTCAATGTCAAAAGCACGATGAACTGCATTGAGCAAGAAGACTTCGTGGAGAAAAACCAGTATCTTCAGGTGGAATGGGTATAGTACAATCAGAGTAACGTCGGTCATACATGTGATTGTTTATGTTGGAGTATGCGGATTTCAAAACCAAACTCTATCAGCCTCAGGTCGCCAGAGGCATATTTTTGAGTTTGCTGGCACTGGTTTTGCTCCATATGGTCTACCATATGTGGCATACCCCAATGATTACTCCGATGCCACATCCGCCGGTGGTGTCAGCCGTTAAAGATGACAGGTCTGCTGGTATTGCCAAAGCCTGTAACGAAAACATGTTTGGTGTATATTTACCTAAAAGTTTGCAGCATGCCACAGTTAAACAGTCAATGTTGAATCTGCACGTCGTAGGTATTATGTATGCTCCGGACGACAACAATTCGCTGGTGATTATCAAATCAAACTCTGGCGTTGAGGCATCTTATCACGTCGGTGATCAACTACCGGGAGGCGTGTTGTTAAAAAAGATTGTGAAAGAGGGTGTATTTGTAGAACACAACGGAATACTGGAAAGTTTAAGTTTACCGCAAAAACAATTAAATTTTCTGCAACCGGCGCAACCACTGGCAGCTGTTCAGCACGGATCATAGCATGCAGAGGCTGCCAGCACATACATGCGACGCAGTGACAACAACATAGGAAATAACCAATGGCTTTGAAACAATGGATAGCAATTACGCTTCTTACCGGTTTGTGCTTGGGTTGTGCAACAAAAAGCAACTTACGTGAGGGCATTGAGAACTTTAAAGCACAAGACTACCGACAAGCATTTGTTCGGTTGAAGCCACAAGCGGAAAAAGGTCAGCCCGATGCGCAATATGCGGTAGGGTACATGTACTACTATGGGCAGGGTGTGGTCGAAGATCGACAACAAGCATGGTACTGGATTAATCAAGCCGCTACCGCTGGTCAGCCGGACGCCATCGAAGCCGCAAGCATTTTAAGCAAGAACAACCGTCACTAATCAGGGCATATTTCTTGTGCAGGAGATAGCATCCCTATGATGCAACCAAAGATGCTACAACCACCGAATTTAAGTAAATCCATGCTGTTCTTGTCAGACTACTTTGTTAACTCAGATGAGAAATGGGTCGCCGTGGCATTATATGCTGGTTGTATTGTCAGCACTGGGGCTATGATTGGCCTTGGGTTTATTTTAGGGTGGTGGTGCTTTCCTTTTCTCTACACGGTATTTATTGCTAAAGATGCAGCGCTTCTGAGCATTGGCTTGGGTGCGGGCCTGCTTATATCGCTGGCGATGGCAAGTTTGAACTATTTGACCAATGCATTTAAAAATGATCTCTATCTGAATTGGCGAGCCTGGTTAACCAATAAAATAATCGACCAGTACTTGAATAATCCAACAAATTATCTGGCCATTCAACGTCTGCATCCAGAAATTGATACCCCTGCGCAACGTATCCAAGAAGATATAGATAAACTGGTCGAGTCATTTCTAGATCTGTCAATCGGTGGGATTGAGAATATTGTGAATCTGGTGATGTATACCGTACTGTTAAGCTTAGCCGGTGGTTCATTAAGTTTTTTCATGTTTGGGGTAAATATAGTCATTCCATGTTATTTGGTGTTTGTAGCGCTGGGAGCAGGTATCGCGACATCGGCTGTGGGCGTTTACTTCAATCACGGCATACTCGAGGCAACCCAAGCAGAAATTGTAGCGCAAAACAATTTACGTACGGATACGCAAGATCTGCATGTCTGCGCGGAAGAAATAGCTATTGAAGGTGGTGCAGCTTATTATCAAAAACGCTTGGTGGGTAGGGTGGAGGGTTTGTATGACAAAACCGCGCAGCGTTTGGCTATGCAAAATCGGGTATTGTCATTTAATATATTCAACGATATCGTGCAAGCTATTATACCCTTTCTGGCTGCGGCCCCTTTGTATTTCAATGATCTGATAAGTCTGGATGGATTTTACGCAACCAGCTATTATTTTTCGGTGATGACACGTTCGTTAAACTGGGTGATCAGTTCATTTGAAAAGATTAACAAATTCCAAACCAGTTTAGCGCGCATTTTGGCCTTACAAACTGTGCTAGAACAACAGCAAGCGAGTGATCACATCGTCACACAAATCGAACGGGTTATTGAGCGTACAGAGCAGCAAAATCTTGTGGTAGAAAATTTGCAGCTTGACATACCCGGCACTGCAGACGTTGTCCTACAAGGCCTTAGTTTGCGATTCCAACCTGGCGCGCATAGCCTAATTCAAGCGCATTCCGGATCAGGAAAAAGCAGTTTTTTTAAAGCGGTTGCAGGAACCTGGAGCTCTGGTTGCGGCCGCATAACTATCCCCAAAGGGTTAGAAACTATTTATTTTTTACCACAAAAACCAACATTGCCGCATGATACGCTCAGGATGGTGCTGGCTTATCCCGCTACTGATTGCCCCTATGATGATACTGTTCTGCGACAAGCCTTGACGGCGGTTAATTTGCCAGCATTGGTTGATAAATTAGATGAGAATATTGGTTTTAAATCCTTGGGCGAGCAACAAAGAATTGCCTTTGCCCGCGTTTTGTTGCGAAAGCCGCAGTGGGTATTTTTGGACGAAGCGACGGCTTCTTTAGATGAAGAGGTTGAAGCACAGGTGTATACATGTCTCAAGTCGCAACTGCCTAACACCACGCTGATTAGTATTGCGCATCGTTCTACTGTGCAACGTCATCATTTACGTATTTTGTTTTTTGAGAAGGATCAAGCCAAAAATATTAGTGTTGTTGAATCTCCGGCTTTCAGCATGACCGGCTAACAGGAGTCATGGCCATGAGTTATCCTGCTGGCAATGCTCGCAATAAAAGGTGTTGCGCTGACTGAGCATACAGGCTTGTATAGGGTGTTGGCAAATCTCACAGGCTTGTCCCTTGCGACCATATACCTGTAGTTTTTGCCGAAAATAGCCAGGTTTACCATCGCTGTTGAAAAAATCCTTGAGCGTTGTGCCGCCTTGTTGGATAGCCGCACGCAATATTTGTTGAATACTCCCAACCAACCGAGCGCATTCGGCCGGCGTTAGGGTAGCGGCAATCTTTTTAGGATTAATCTTTGCCAAAAAAAGTGCTTCGCTGGCATAGATGTTACCGACACCTACCACGATATGATGATTCATGATCGCCGCTTTAATTGAGATTTTTCGAGCTTTGAGGGCGTGCTGTAAATAAACGCCATCAAAATTTTTACTGAGTGGTTCGGGCCCTAAAGATTTTAATAATCTGTGGGTTAAGGGATCCTCGCTGGTCCAAAGAATGGCGCCAAAACGTCGAGGATCTGTATAGCGCAAGACACAATGCTCAAACATAAAATCAACATGATCATGCTTGGCTGCGATTGTTTGTTGTGGG
>DAIOSQ010000055.1:0-14329 GCA_036752465.1 Legionellaceae bacterium
CCACTGGGCCTATGGTTGCCACTTTGGCCTGTACCGCCAAATGGCAGAGTGCTCAGCGCGCCAGTGGTGGGTTTATTCCAATGGATTAGGCCGGTACGCATGGTTTGATAAAATAATTGAAAATGTCTGGCATTATCGCCCATTAACCCGGCTACTAGACCAAAGCGTGTTTGGTTGGCGAGCGCTAAAGCAGCGGCAAAATCAGCGTAACGATACACTTGTAGCAATGGCGCAAAAATTTCTTCATCCGGTGGTGCGGTCGCTTGTTGCATATCAATAATACCGGGTGAAAGCAAGCCCGAGTTATCAGTTAATGCTCGCATGGCAAGCAGTGGGATACCTCCTTGCCTGCATAATGTGTGTTGTGCTTGTAAATGCTGTTTGGCATACGCTGCGCTAATAACAGGTCCCATAAAAGGTTCAGGATCACGCGTATGTGCGCCTATGCGCAATTTTTCAGCGGCGACGATTAATTGCTCGAGAAAGTGATCGCCATCTTGGCTTGCAGGGATGAACAAGCGTCTGGCACAGGTACACCGCTGCCCGGCGGTGATAAAAGCAGATAATAATGTGTGGTACACCGCTGCTTGAATATCGCCAGGTTTTAGCTCATCGATAATCAGTGGGTTGTTGCCGCCCATTTCCAGTGCCAGCAATACCTCAGGCCTGCTGGCAAATGCTTGGTGAATCGCCAGGCCGGTGGCATAGCTGCCGGTAAAGTAAACTGCTTGTATATCCTGTGCGAGCAGTGCTTGCGCGCTATATTTATCACCTTGGATGCAATTAATTACCCCGGGTGGTAGACCACTGGCATGCCAGCATTGCATGACAAATTGTGCCACTTGTGGGGTCAGCTCACTTGGTTTATAGACGATGGTATTGCCGGCTAGCAAAGCCGGTACAATATGACCGTTGCTTAAATGTGCTGGAAAATTAAATGGGCCTAATACTGCCACAACACCCTGTGGTTTATAGCAGATCATGGCTGTTTCATCATCGGGGATCATCTGTTTTTCTGGGGTTCTTGTCTGATAAGCCGCAATAGATAATTGCACCTTGTTGACCACTGCGGTGACCTCGGTGCGTGCCTCCCATAGTGGTTTGCCGGTTTCATTGGCAATACAAAGCGCCAGTTGTTGTGCTTGGGAACGCACGATTGTCGCAAAGCGCAATAGGTAGGATTTACGCTGCTCAAACCCCAAGAGTGACCAAGCAGCTAAGGCCTGGCGAGCTGCTGTATAAGCCAGCGCAACATCTGCAGCGTCAGCTGCTCTAGCAAACCAGCGCGGGGTATTGGTGAGTGGGCATAATGCGGTCAATAGCGGACCATGCCCGGCTTGCCAGGTACCCGCTATGTAATGTGGTGCGTGAGTTTCGATGGTTTTTTGCTGCATACTTGCCTCAGCCCAGGGGTGACAGCGAGATCAGCTGATCACTTTTTATGGCTAACAATTCCGCTGTATCCCTGCTGATGATGGCATGCTTTGTTGCTGGCAGCAATATCGCTTTGGCAATGCAGCATAAAAAGTGAGGTTGCATATTGCTGATATAGTATAAATCATGAGCAAGATCATCACTAAACGAGTGCACCCTGTACGTGTCACATTGCTGGTGAATACGCAAATTTTTTTGCATAATCGCTAACGTTGGGCCTGCATCAAAAATATCAACATATTGATTGAATACAAAACCTTCCTTGGCCAATATTTGCATCGCAGCTATCGAATCCGGATGTGGTTGGCCAATCACGGCCCGTGTATTCTGCGGCAATAAATGCGTATATATGGGATATTTAGGCATTAACTCTTCGATGAACGCTGTATTGCCAAGGGAGAATAGATGATCAGCTTCTGCAAACGACATGCCAAAAAAATGCCTACCGAGGGCTTCCCAAAAAGGGGATACGCCAAGCTCATCCGTATAACCGCGCACATCGGCAATAATTTTGCGTGCAAAGCGTTGCGGGTTATGGTGTATATATAAAAATCGACCGCGAGATAATAATCGACCATTGTGGTTTTTACGATACGCTGGATCGAGATACAAAGTACACAACTCGCTACAGGGTAGACCATTCTTGCGCAAGTGCAGGGTACGAACATCTACTCGTTTGTGTAGTGATGGACTGACCATCTGTTGTTGCATCATTTGGTAGTGATACGTTGTTTGGCAACGGCTATTCAGAGCCAGTATTGCGGAGGTACCGACAATACGTTGGGTTGTGGTGTCCTCTAACACAAAAAAATATTGCTCGTTGGCTGGTTGATGGATTTTTTTGACAAACGCTTGTTGGCTTTGTAAAAGGCGATCTTTGATAACCTTGCGATCCCTGGAGAGTGTGGTGATGCCAGCCCCACTGCTGCTTGCCAAATGATCAATATTATCCAAGTCAGTACTTTTGGCTGGGCGCAGCAGCATCATGACAATAGCTCAAGGCCGCCTTGGGCCAAATCGCTGAGGAGTAAGGTGCTAAGCTGCGATCTTTCCGCTAAGCTATCGAGCAGAATGTATTCTTGCTCGCTGTGAATCGCACCGCCTCTGACCCCCAAGGTATCAATGACTGCCAGACCATGTTGTGCCAAATTATTACCGTCACAACATCCGCCACTGTCCTGCCAATCTAACGCTAAGTTTAAGGTTTTTCCTAGGGTTTGAATGCGTTTGAATAAGGCTGCTGTGGGGGGATTTATGATTTTCACGGGTCTACCAAAACTACCCTGCAGGACTAATTGATAATCCTTGCTATGCATGGTTTGCACGATATTATCCAGTGCCTGGTGGACCCATGCTGCATCTTCGGCGGTACTGATGCGAATATCGAGTTTGGTGATGGCTTGATCGGCAACCATATTCAATGCACTTCCGCCAGCAATCAAGCCGACATTGATGGTTACCCCTTGGCGCTGCCCATTGAGAGCATCTAGCATGGTAATGACTTTGGCCAGATAGCAGATGGCATTACGCCCTTCGGTAAATGCTCTGCCAGCATGCGCAGCCTTGCCTTTGGCAATCAGCGTGAATTTACCATTGCCCTTGCGATTTTTGGCAAACATACCTTGCGCCGTCATGGCTGGTTCATACACCAAAGCGGCTTGATAATGC
The DNA here is from genome assembly GCA_036752465.1 of Legionellaceae bacterium. Lineage (GTDB taxonomy): Bacteria > Pseudomonadota > Gammaproteobacteria > Legionellales > Legionellaceae > DAIOSQ01. The sequence continues at coordinate 3,103 of DAIOSQ010000055.1, forward strand.
GGAGCTATGGTATGTAGCAAAGCGCTAGAAGCTATCGAGCCGATTTCCTCATCGCCGTTGATGAATACATCCCAACCCAGTTGCTCCGCCTGCGGATGTCGTTCAAATGCTTGTAAGGCATGTAGCATGACCACCAAGCCGCCTTTCATATCGGCAACTCCAGGCCCATTCATACAGTTGTCATCTAGATACTTCATACCTTGCAAAGGGTGATCCTGGTCATACACTGTATCCATATGGCCGCACAATAGCACACGGCGCCGCAGATGAGGTCGTTTGCGGATCAACAAAGCACTTGCCGCAGGGTTTTGTTGGCTGATGCCACGCATCGTGATGTGCGTGCTGGGTGGAAAGTCATGTATCTGGATCTCGTCTGCTAAGGGCAGATACAACGAGTGTAAGGTTTCAAGCATGCGTTGCAGGCCTGCGAGGTGTGCGGATCCAGAGTTTATTGCGCATAGCAGTTCTAATTGATCTATCATGAGACTTTTATCAAAGTCTAATAATGCGGATAGTGTTTGAATTGGATAGCTCATGCTAAGGCCGGGTAGCGGTGACCGCTGAGATGTGAGTATAATCTAAGACACTAGCCGAAAACTCGAGTCATCGCAAGATGCAAGATCTCATCCAGCATACCCACGAGGAGTGGCATCCCATCTTACGGCAAGCCATCATGACCATGGATGAGGCCTATTGGCAGCGTTTGTCTGCGCATACCGCTTGGTTACCGCCAAAAAATCGGTTGTTGCAGGCGTTTAGCCAGCCTTTGTCGCAGGTACGTTATGTCCTATTAGGCGAGTCGCCATATCCTCGCGCGCAATCAGCAAATGGGTATGCGTTCTGGGATGCAGCGGTCCGCGAGCTATGGCAACCCAGTGGCCTCAGTAAGGCGGTTAATCGAGCCACTTCATTGCGAAATTTTATTAAAATGTTGTTGCATGCAAGCGGTGATTTGCGGCTTGATTTTTCACAATCTGCCATAGCTGCGCTGGATAAAACAAACTACATTCAAACGGCAGATGCGCTGTTTCAAGGTATGTTAGGGAAAGGATTTTTATTGTTGAATGCTTCTTTGGTGTACGAGCAACAGCAAGTTGCATACCACGCCAAACAATGGCGACCTTTTGTGTCCTCACTGTTAGGCCAACTAGGCGCATGGCAATGCAGGTACCAGCAATCCATTCACATGATTTTACTGGGAAAAGTGGCTGCCCATTTTCAAGAAACAGCACAATTTCCGTGCCTGATTGCTGAACATCCTTACAACATCAGTTTTATGCATAACCCAGCCGTGCTTAACTTTTTCAAACCTATGGAATTATTAAACGTATGACGAACCAATCAACCATTATTCAAACGGAAGTTGATAAATTCTCAGCTCTTGCCAAACAATGGTGGGATCCACACGGTCCCTTACGCACATTGCACGCTATAAATCCAGCAAGGTTGGATTTCGTGCAAAAACAAACTGCCTTGCCTGCTATGCGGATTCTCGATGTGGGCTGTGGGGGCGGTATCTTATGTGAGGCGATGGCTGGTCTTAACGCGCAGGTGGTCGGTCTGGATGCTGCGGCAGATGTGATTAGGGTTGCGCAGGAGCATGCCACAGCAGCTGGACTTGCGATTGACTATGTGCATCAGACAGTTGAACGATATCAAGCACCTGTATTTGATATCGTGACTTGTATGGAAATGCTCGAACATGTCGCGGCTCCTGAGTCGGTCATTATGCATGCCGCGCGCTTGTTGCGCCCGGGTGGGCTGCTGTTTTTATCAACCATTAACCGCACCTGGCATGCCTATGCTACGGTGGTACTGGCCGCAGAATATGTCTTGCGACTTTTGCCCAGGCAAACACATGATTACGATAAGTTTATAAAACCCAGCGAGCTTGCAGCGGTTTGTCGTCAGCATGATTTGGAAACCATAGATATTGCCGGCATGCGCTATGATCCCATCAGCAATCAAGCGGTGTTGACTGCTGGGGTGACAGCGAATTATCTGATGGCATGTCGTAAGCTAGATAGGCATGCTGACTAAATACGGTTAGTCATTCCTCAGGTTTGGCAGGGTGCACTTTTTTAGCTGCGTAGAACTGTTGATATCGCAAATAGGCATATTTTGCTTGATCCTCTGTGACCGTATCCATTTCATTGCCATACAGATCAACCCTGGCCGCATTGATTTTTTGGTTACCCAAGTATGCTGGGGAGGAACTGTAGTAATTAATGGCTTCACGCAATATTTTTTTACTAAAAGGTGGGCTATCCAAGCGGTCGTAAAACTCCATGAGGTCATCATATATACCAATTTTTAAGGGTTTGACCTGTTTGGCTTGTTTGAAAAAGGTTGCTGGAAAATGTTCAGTTAGCCAGTCAATGGCTTGTAGTTTATCTTTTTTTGAAGTTTTTACGACTTGATTCATCATGTGCTCTGTATGTGGATAAAATTGTTTACACCTATTTTGGCTCAAGCCAGCGAATTGTCAACAGATGCGATGCTTGCGGTGAGCGTTGCTAAGAAACGTGTGCCATAAAGATTCAGCTTGTGTTGTCCAACGCCGGTGATGGCCAACATAGCGGCTAAGGTTTGTGGTTTATGGCGCACCATTTCATGCAAGGTAGCATCACTAAAAATCATAAAGGGTGGTTTTCCTTCTTCTTGTGCAATTTCGCGACGAACTTGACGCAAAGCGGCAAATAAAGGATCGTCATGTGCAGTTGTGGTCTGCATCAGCAAGTGATTTTTGCCTTTTACGCGCTTGGCTGGCGGATCAGCGGGTATGACCGTTAGGGTAACTTTTTCCTGATTTTTTAATACTGGGATGGCTTTTTCAGTCAGTTTGATCACATTGTAATGATTGAAATCCTGCAGACAATACTGGCGGTGTAACAGTTGCCAAGCTAAGTGTTTCCAATATATAACGGATTTAGTCTTGCCTATGCCAAAGGTGCTGAGTTTGTCATGTGCAAATTGCTTGATTTTAGCAGATTCACTGCCGCGCAAAACGTCAATCACATGGGTCATACCATAGCTTTGGCGCAGTCGATACACACAAGACAAATATTTTTGTGCGTCTTCGGTGGCATCTACCTCGGTCGGTGGATGGTCACAAACATCGCAATATTGGCAAGCAACCTCACAAGGCTCATCAAAGTAGCGCAACAAGATCTGGCGTCGACAGACACTGGCTTGGGCAAATGCCAACATGTGATTGAGCTTGTGATGTTCTAGCCTTTGTTGGCTCTCGTTGGACAGTTGGGTAATCAGTCCACGCAGTTTGGCACTATCAGCGGCATCGTAGAGCAGCAAAGCTATCGCGGCTAAACCATCACGCCCAGCTCTGCCGGTTTCTTGGTAGTAATTTTCTATGGTTTTCGGGAGATCATAATGAATCACAAACCTGACATTGGGTTTATCTATGCCCATACCAAAAGCAATCGTAGCGACGACAATATCTATGCTGTCGTAGCGAAACTGTTGTGCTATTTCCCGTCTTAGTTGGTGTGACAGTCCTGCATGGTAAGGCCGACTGCGATATCCAAGTTGTTGTAATTTTTCGCTGACAGTTTCCACATGTGCCCGAGTGGTGCAATAAATAATACCAGATTCTTGAGGGTGCTTATCTAAAAACTGCTGAATTTGCCGAATGGGGTTTTGTTTCATGAGCACTTGATAATAGATGTTGGGACGATTAAAAGACGCGACATAAGCTTTCGGTTTGAATTGGAGTTTTTGTATGATGTCTTGTTGGGTTTGGATATCAGCAGTGGCCGTCAGTGCAATGATGGGTACTTCAGGAAAGCTGTGTTTGAGTTGGCCAAGCGCGTGATATTCTGGCCTGAAATCATGGCCCCATTGCGAAATACAATGAGCCTCATCAATCGCAAACAAAGCGATGTGACAGTCTGCTAACCGCGCCATAAAGGTCTCACTGAGCAGTCGCTCCGGTGCAATGTATAACAGGTCTAATTGTTGTTGATGCAGTTTGTGCAATACTTCCTTGGCCTCTTTGCTGGCCAAAGAAGAGTTATAGAAAGCTGCGCTGATGCCTTGTGTTTTTAGAGCGCTGACTTGATCCTCCATCAATGCTATCAACGGCGATACCACTATGCCGACCCCGCAACGCACAATCGCTGGGATTTGATAACACAGTGATTTACCACCGCCGGTGGGCATTAACACCAGCAAATCTTGGCCATTAATCAAATCAGTAATAATGTCCTGTTGCGCAGGACGAAATGTAGCAAATCCGTAGTGATGTTTGAGTATTTTTTGTGCATGCAATAGGGACGAGTGTGTGCCAGTGTTGTTCATAAAACTTTTTTCTTATTTTTTCACAGCGATGTTCGCATTTTACCTGCAGATCTTGATTGTTCGCTATCGCTTTTTGTGCCTACCAAACTTAAAGCTGAAAAATGTAGGTGCCATCTGCTACGCATTCACTCTGCATTGAATCTACAAGCTGTTCTCGGTTTTTTTTGCTCACTGTAGTGGTGACGACTGCAAGTGGCATGGCAGCGGTTCCCGCCATTAATAAATCTCTAGCTAAATAAAGGATTTTAGGTGCATTTGAAAAAAATAATTCGTAAACTAACGTAATAATTTAGTACTATCTTTCACTCACTGATATTGAGGGATTAATGAAATTTGCTTATAGAAAGATGGTTTGTTCAATGGTTAGCATATTTTTTGACAAGTCTAATTCCCAGCTAAACTTCTTAAATGAAGTAATAAAATAAGATGGGGCGCTGGAATGTTAACAGCATGCTTGAGATAGGCAAAAAACTTTTTGCCAAAATCCATAGGCAGAAAAAACATGCCAATCATAACCACGACGTGCATATCATGGCAAGGGAAATAGATGAATGGTTGCCGCAAAGCATTCAATCACTAATTGATGGAACTTATGATCCACGTTTTTTAAAACGTTACTATTTCGAAGACGAGATCGTTGATCACGTGCATTTATCAGATCGCATCTTGCAGCACATTTTATTGCAACAACTAAAGCCAACATTTAAGCACGTGATTAATCCCAATGTCTAGCATTTGGTTGGGCCTACCGGTGTTAAGCATGCCACTCAGCGGATCACACAAGCCCTGAAAGAAAAAAAATCAAAATATTTTTTACGCGTTGATATACGCTCATACTATGCTTCAATCCCACATTATAAATTATTGCATGACATTAAACAGCATTACCAAGATCCTAAAGTAATCAATATGTTGGAAAATATTATAAAAAATCCAATTGAGACACTAAGAGGAACCAGGAATTCTTCTCATGGTATTGCTTTGCGTGCTCCATTGTCACAATTTTTTAGTGCAATTTATCTTAAACCTCTTGATGATGCTTTGTCTCAATTAGATATTCTCTATGTAAGGTTTCAAGATGATATTTTGGTGCTTTGCAAATCAAAACGCCAATTAAATCGTTGTCGCAAGCGTATGATGGAAGTATTGCGAGAAAGGCAATTAACCTTATCACGCAAGAAATCGCGTATAGGCACTATTACCGATTCATTTCATTTTTTAGGAATTCAATATTCTCTGACGCAACCGGAGAATAACATCAGCGTTAAACATGCTAGTAATGATTCAATAACAACAACTCTACATGTTCAATCTTTGAACGATGGGGGGGGGGTAAATCGATTGTTGAATCTCAGCATGAGGCTTTGTGCATTACTCCGCATCCGCGGACACTACGCAAAGCTCGCGAGAACGTAAGGCTTATGGTCGCCGATCAGGTCTCTCCTGCAAAGATCAAACGTTATTTCGTTCAATGGGCGCGCTGGTGGACAAAAACAGCAAATATTTGGGATTTTCAAACGCTTGTGGAATACTTCATTAATACCTGTTGGCAAAAAGAACCCGCCGATATCGCAGATGAAGTACTCTCACGCTATTTTATTGAATTACACAGCGTAAATAACTGTGGGCCGAGTCTGGCTGCATAATTCTCCCAAGATTGTTGTTTTTGATAGACATAAGTTTCGAACTCGCGCGCGCGAGCCAGAAAGACGCGGGGAGGAGCGCCGCACTCACCCGCATACTCTCTACCCACCGGCCCGCCGCAGCATATTCAAATCCAAGCCCCTCAAAAGAACTCGCAACGAGAGGATAAATTGCCCCACCACCACTTCTAAAATTAAACGAACGACGAGCAGGTTCTTTCTCTTCTACGCGATAATAAAGTCCCTGTGCAACATCCATCGCAATATTGGCTGGTAGGAATCGCTGTACATAACCTACTACTTGGCGCCAAAATAAATGGCGTTGATTCCAACTCCACTGGTCAAAACTACTATCATAAAGCTCAAAAGCCTTGATGAGATGCTGTGGATTAAATACCGCTTCTTGACCTGAGTGTTGGGTGAAATTCGTCCTAAATTGCACAAGATTACTCCAGAGTTCTGTTGTATTCGGCAGCTCTAGGTTAAGTGCTTTTTGTATATTCGCATCATTGCTTCGACTAATAGCATCCACTATTTGATTGAAATCAAATGGAGTTTGAGTTGCATAATAGCTTTTATGTCCTGTTGGAAAAATGTCTTGATACTGGTTTTTCATATCCTCTTGAGTCATATACTTAGCTAACATCGCACAGAGTTCATCATCCATGGCACACAGCGCTGCCTGGAAGGCTGTCTTTTGTTTTACTTTTCTTCTTGAGTAATCTTGAACCGTTACCTTTTCTGTTAATAATGGCTTTAATAAGTCTGGATGTGCTTGAAGCAATTCTTCTGATTTTTTGAGGTCACCATAGGCAATCGCTTGCACTAATAGCAAAGCGATAGGATTAGGTTTTTTGAAAAATCCTTCCTGGGTGGGCGCGGTATTTTTTTCAGTTTGGGCTTGATTTAGACTAACAGCCAGGGTATTGGCTATGGTGGTTTGAGAAAGCAGGGTTTGGAGAGATGGATTCTCCAATAACAACTGCCGACCTTTCCTGGTACTTACCAAGGTTTCTGCAATTGTTCTGCCTTGGTATTTACCTTGTGACACAATGGTATTCCAGCTTTCCACAGTCAGCTTTTCTAAAAAAAGAGGATTGTCATGTAACCAGTAGAGCGTATCGCTTTTATGCTCTTGGCTAAATAATAACACCATGGCTTTATTAATATCTGCTCCATGTTCTATGTAGGCTCTTACAGCCGCTATTTCATTTTCATCAATTGCAATCGTAAAATATAAGGTTTGAAGAGTTACGTGAGTTTTAAGCTCTGCAGTTAATTGCGGCACTTCATGATAAAGAGTAGCTAATATCTCTTTTTGCTCATTGGGTGATTTAGTTTGCAGATAAGCCATTACAAAGTCAGCTTTTTGTTCTTTGTGCCAAAAGCTAAACAATTGCAAACATTCGGCTAATTCATAAGCATGGGGAATCAGTTGACCTAAGCTGTTTGCATCCCAGGGCATCGTTTCATTGTGTAACAGACTATCGAGTAAATCAGTCTCTTCTTTAGACAGCGTTACATAAGCTTCCTTTCTTAATTTCTGCAAAAACGCAGTTTTGACATAGTGCCAATCGATATCGCTCACTTTGCCAGCGTTTCTTTCAAATGTTATTCCCTTATCTATGGCGGTAAAAAGGCTTAACACTTCAAAAAATTTATCATCCTCTCCATTTTCATATTCTTTATCCGCTTGACGTGTGCCATTGTATCCAAGAGGTGCTATCAAGGCCTTTAGTTCTTCACACAGTGCATTGATGAGTGCAAAGCATTGAAAATGATTCTTAAATCCTTCTTGTACTTTTTGTGCAATCGTTTCATCCGTAATAGTGCTAGAGCCTGTGTGCTCATAACTATCTTGCTCATTGATAGCCCAGATTCCAAAACCGGCGGCTCTTGCAATCTTATTCACACGGGCATGGACATGAACACCTTGAGCGCTCTTGTCAGCCAGTTGATGTGCTATTTTATCCACAAGGTTAAAGCGTAACTGAGCAAGTAATTCATCCAGATTTTGGGGACTGTTTAAACTGACAATGATAAAATTCACGCGGTCATGAAACCCAGGTGTGCATCGGCTTACATCCTCTGCTATTCTGCCCGCAATAAAGTTCTTTTGCTCATTGGTGGTGTTTGAATGCTTAAAGACAAGATACAACTTGGCTAATGACTCAAGGAGTTCAGATTTGAACGTGTAAGTCGACCTTTCTCCTGCGTGCCGGTCTAATTCTTTGAACAATTTTGCTTTGGCTGTCAACATGATGATTTCATTTGTTGCATAATTAACGTCTTCAAATACAACACTGTTATCATCAAGCTGCAATTGCATGCCTAAAAGTGCATAAAACTCTGTTAGCCAATGGGGAGGCAAGCTGTTGGGTGTTGCCGTTATTATTAAACGCTGCTTTTGATAGGCATAACATCTATTGGGCTCTAAAATCGGCATAAACTCACTCGCGTTGCTGAAATGGTTATTTATGGCGATATTGTAACATATTGCTACATACAAAAACAACATGTCGTTTTATTTTTATCCTACTTCCGTCATTAAAAAATATCCAGTAAATTAGCGGTATGTAGATGATCTAAGAATTAATTTTTCGTAGACTATCGTCCTATTATTATTTGATTTAGGAAAGGCATTGGGATTAAGGAAGCACTTGTCAGCTGATGGATTGCACAAGATAGTAAGGCACAGTTTGCATCGAGAACAGTTTAAAGAGCTGAAAAACTCGGAGTACAGTTGGGAAGACTGTCTCATGTCAGGTCTTGCAGTGTTTGGATTTAAAATGCCATCCTTGCTCCAATTTGAGAAAGAGAAAGTTGCAGAGCCTTGGATACGCCGCAATTTACGAACCTTGTATGGCGTTGAACGCGCTCCGAGTGATACGTGTCTGCGTGAGCGACTGGATATAGTGACCCCGAACCAGTTAAGGCGTCCGTTTAAAAAGATATTTTCTTATTTACAACGAGGTAAAGCTTTAGAGTCATACCGTTACCTGAATGGTCATTACATCATTTCTTTGGATGGTACAGGCCAATTCTCCTCAGAGAAGGTGCATTGCGAATGCTGTTGTGAAAAACACCATAAAAATGGCCGTATAGAATATTACCATCAGATGTTAGGAGCGGTGCTTGTTCATCCTGAGCATCATGAGGTGATTCCGCTAGCCCCTGAACCGATAGTTAAAGGCGATGGCGATACGAAAAACGACTGCGAAAGAAATGCAGCCAAACGGTTGCTGTCTGATTTACGTCGAGAACATCCTCACCTGAAAGTACTCATCGTAGAGGATGGGCTAGCTTCCAATTTCCCGCATTTATCGCTGCTTGATTCGCTCAATATGCAGTATGTCATTGGAGTTAAACCCGGAGACCATAAATATCTCTTTGAGTGGATTAAAGACTTAAAGCCCATGGTGCATCAACACACGGATGATGTAGGTACTCAGCATGAATATCGCGTTTATACCGATGTCCCGTTAAATGATGCCAACTACACTTATCGCGTGAATGTACTGGACTATTGGGAAACTAAAAAAGATGGGCGCAAGCAGCATTTTAGTTGGGTCACCAAACTACCTTTAACACCTGACAGCGTTTATGAAGTCATGCGTGCCGGACGCGCTCGATGGAAAATCGAGAATGAAACCTTCAACACACTCAAAAATCAAGGATACCATTTTGAGCACAATTATGGTCATGGCTACAAAAACTTGTGCACCAATATGACGATGCTGATGATGCTCTCGTTTTTAATCGACCAAGTGCAGCAGTTATGTTGCAAGACCTATCAAAAAGCACGAACACATGCGGGGCGATTAACCACATTATTTGAACGAGTCAGAGTATTAACGGGAATGATGGTTTTTAATAGTTGGGAGCATTTATACACCTTCATTGGTGTGCCTGAATCCAGACCTCCTCCAGAACAGATGTTTGGAGGTTAATTGATTCATATCAGAGCGATACGAGTATATCGCTATTGGAAATTATTACTTATAAATTCAATTTTGATAAAATTGAGTACAAAGACTCTTGGTTTTAAAAGGAGGTTTTTTTGAAAATACAACGTTCGTTGAGTGAATTTAATACATATCTGTGATCTACATGGGGGCAGGTACTAAAAGCGGGAATTGCTGGTGGCATGGGTATATGTTTGACAATGCAATAAATAATGCTATCATTGCGCGTAATTTAACTAAGGTGATTTTATTATGTATGGTCCTGTACGAGCGTTGTTGGTTTCATCTATTTGCTTATCTATTTCTGCTTGTTCAGTTGTGATGGCATCCCGAAGTGGTGGTGTTAATCCAAAACAACTCACGCAGTGTAGAGCAAGGTCATGTCTGGTTGCTGCAGGGGCCATGTCCATGGATCACCAAACGAATAAAAAAGGCCGGCTGGTCTCTGAGAATTTCCGGGCAACTATGCCGACTGGATCTGCCGCACGTGCGCTCATGCACGGACTGCTTGACGTGTCTACGTTGGGCATTTGGGAAGTAGCAGGCACGCCCATAGAGGCCGTTAAAGGTAAAAAAACTGGCTATGTTATTCACGCTCAATATGCTCAAGATGGAAGCACTATTCAGCATATGACATTCAATTTTTGATGAGCACCTAGAGCAACGTTTCACTGACATCAAGTTTATTAGGAAACTGGTTAACACCTCGCTCAAGCGTGTAAGCGGACTGCATTTTGATGTACACAAATTTTAACGGCCCGCTTTTAAGAAAATTATTTTGTTCTAAATAAAATCATAAAGCCTCATTATAATCCTATAATAAGTATTAGATAGCGATAATAAATGGGGCAACTGTATGACCCTACATAATCTCCGCATATCCTTAAAGCGCCTGCATAAGGGGATGCATGCAGCCCCTGTGTTGTTCAAAGAACGCATCATGCAGGCGTACATCAAAAAGATTTTGTCGGATTATGCAGGGACAGTGATGTCGGATGCAATCGATGAAGAGGTACGTGTTGCGGCGCTTGCGGGTCTTTTGCATGCAACATGGGCTTTGGTGAGCGGCACCTGCTTAAGTTACACCGCAATTCCTTCTGCTGCAGTCACGTATAGCAGCACAAGAAAATAAAAAGGGATGTAGGATGGTGGCGGTGCAACAGGCGCCTAAGTTTATATCTGATGTGGATTTTGCTGGATATAATTCGGTTGTTATCCGGGTAAAAGAAACAGAGGATGCGGAGGTCTATGTCTGTCCAACCGTTTCTAAGGTTCCTAAGCATATCTCACAGATTGACTTGC
>DAIOSQ010000056.1:0-14200 GCA_036752465.1 Legionellaceae bacterium
GGTCGCAAGAAGCCCCCAGCAGAGTAGCTTGCTACTTGGTGGTGGGTATGTTCACTCCCTAATGTTTGTTTGCTCATGGCAGATAAAGCCGATCACCACGGTAATTTATATACCGGAGCAAACACCGAAGACACCCCTGCCATCATCCAAGCATTAAAAAATATTTTTTCAAGACTGCGTCCTGGTATTAAGACGTACGCTTTAAACGATTTTTCAACCGTTGTGGGTATGAGGAAGATTATGATATGATTCTTTTTTTTTTACAACTGTCTAAAAATGATGTCGGCGCAAAGAGGAAAGTGATTTATGAAATTATTTGATTATGTTAAAAATAACCTAAAAAACAATTTAACGAGTGTAGAGTTTTTGTATCAGCCAGCGCATGTTCATTTAATTTTTTTCATATTCAAAAATATAGTGTCGCATATGCAGCATAGTCCCAATCACGTTATTGATCCAAAAAATAAAATTGCTCTTGCTGGGGATGACACGATATCCGTATACGTACACAAAGACTATACAACTACAAACCCTGAAATATACAGGGGATTTACATCAGATAATATCATACACGTGGTGGAGCTAATCAAATCTATTAATGCGTTAACTAATGTCCCTGAAGACCTTCGGATCAAGTCTCTCGTGATCAGTCGTAGTTCGGCGCAAATGATTGCCTTTCATAGCAGCAAATTATCTTCTCAAGCCTTACTAATTCAGCCGGATACCATGCAGCTATCAGAGTCTCATCTACGCACGCTAATGTTAAGATCGATTTCTAGTTCTGTATTACAATTTGATACACTCACAATGACTCAAGCAGAAGAAGTTGCTATGGCGTTGATTTTGAGTATGGGATTATTCGGCATGGCATACAATAATTTTATTACCACATTTATTTTTGATCTGGCAAAACAAAATCAATATTCAGACAATGCTACCTATCTTGGCATTATAATCTGTGCATTAATATTTCGTGTTCTCCTGGCGTCACAAGCTAAAGAAAACAATGAAAAAGCTACGCAGCATATGCATAAATTATTCTCCGATCAAAGATTAATACCTCTTGCAGAAGAACCACAACAAAACTTAGCCGTAGAACAGCAAGAACATGATAGATTATTACATCAAATTGCAGATAATACACTCGGGCTAATCGGGCTAAATAGATATCTTCTTAATTAACATAATACGTATTTAGAACATACGGGCTATAATGAGCCGTCGGGACGAAGCTCGTCAAGAACGCAGATATTTTTGCATACAAGTTAATTCAATCCTTGATAACCAAGGAAATTCCATACATGCCGTGCTGGGGAGCCACCTAACATAGACTTGGTCTAATAAGATGCTCCCCCCTAATATTCAAAATAGATCAGCCCCGTGAACCTGGACCTGGACCTGGACCTGGACTTTCTACCGAATCAACTATAACGGTATCTTTTCCACCGAAAAATCCACTGCGGTAAAATGAAAGCCCAAGCATGGTTGTGGAAACAGCGGCTACACCAGTCGCGATACCAAAAACAGCATTACAGACCAGAGGCGATAACCCGGAAACCAAGTTACCAATGAGCGGGGCTGCAGCAGATAATGTCGCTGGATTTAGTGCTAAGCTCGTAATAACCAAAGCTGCTGCAATGATTGCTACGGCTAATAACAGTTGCAATTGCCACGATAGAAACGCTTGACTTGCGTACATACTTAACAGAAATGATGCACATGTAAACGTCACACCAGGGTTACTGTTTGATCCATTGCTGAGTGAGAGCAAAGCTACTTGTGCTGGTGGTTCTTGTTGACTGTACGTAGCGGTATTTTCCTCATCGCTAGAGTGGGCGGCTGGAAAAAACTCAACTTCTTCTAAAGATAGACTATCCGGTATTCGACTACCATGCTTTGTGATGAAATCACCTACGAATAGCGTGGCGCGCTCAAATTCTGCTTGTTCTACCTGTATAGTTATATCAGCCGACATTTCATTCCCAAGCACAAACTTAGTCAGGAATTTCTCTAATTCAACCTCTGTCAAATCGCAAATAGAAAAATCGACTATTTGATCTGAGTTACGCTGTAACTGCATCCGGTTATTAGGATATAAGGTTCGGATTTTCGCAAGTTTTTTTCTTGCATGCTCTCTCATGTCGTCTGCATGCTTTCCTTTTATCTTCCAAATTATGTCTACTCTGTACAAAATACATCCCCCTGATTGTATAGAAAATAACGGGTTATAAAATCCTGACAAAACAACGCCAGAAGTTATAACAAACAGTCTAATCAATATTTAGGCTGGAATTGTACATTATATTTATTATGAGTTCAATATTTTTTCTTAAAATACCAATAGTAACCCCCCAGGTACGTATCCTGAGCGCTGTTTAAAAGTAGATCACTCCATACAGATAAAAACAACTGCTTACATAGCCGCGGCGGGGATTCGTAAGAAATGGGTCATGGTCGCATTTGCGCCGTTCCTGTAATAACACCCTCATGCAGACGGGTATCCTCTGCCATTAAGGTTAACGCGTACTGAATAGCACCCTCTTTTTCAAAAATGGCTGCTGAAAATTCAATGTTACCTGAAGTTATCATCTCATGGATTGCGGCCATCACGGCTTCCACATCCGCCCAATGCGCATGAACATAGGGCATGGCTGCTGGGGGTAAGAGCCCGCCGTTATCTGGCTCCCTTGACATTAGCGCCGCTGCTAATTGTTCAATCGCGCTGAGATCAGCCCGACAACACTTGGGGTATTGACGCGCCCAGTCCACCTGGGTCAAATCATGAAACGCACGCCGTGCAACCTCATCAAACAATGAAATCAATGGCTGAGATAACGCATTTTTCAGTTGTTCGAAATCATGAAGAGACGATTTTCGGTTAAGCATGATATGTTCTTTAAAATAGGATAGTTTTTCAGCGGTGTCGTCTCGTAGCCATAAAAATGGATGGGGTTGTTCAAGCAGCTCAAGCAGCCGGCCGCCGAACAATTTACATTGCTCGAAAAGCACGTGATATTGACGATGGTACGCCATGCCTGGCGGCGCCTTGCCAGTGAGCACCGTGCCTCGCGTAGAGGTAAGCCATATGCCATCAAACGCATGCTCTTTAAAAAGGGTTGCCAGATTATCCGCTTCTTGATTACTAATAAGACACGCTGTAAGGTTGCCATTAAGTATACGCCAAAGGATCACGTTGACCGGCTTCATGTGTGGATTCAGCACACTGGTTTGATGTATGTAGACTGTCTGAAAATATGAACTCATCTTCACGTCACTGAAGGGCTCAGGCAATGACACAATATGCGCTTGTTGCTTGCCTTTTGAAAAATCAAGAAGACGCTTTTTCTTCCAAGGAATATAATCAAACTCGCTCAAATAATGACGCGTATCTTGTATTTCAATCAGTTGTTCTAACTCTTGCATCATCTCTTGTTCTTTCATGATCTCAAGTTCAAGATCAGCCGAGATCTGTTGAGCCCGAGCCAGGCTTTGTGCATGGCACAGCGGTAGCGCGGCTTGGATGAGCTGGTTCATAGCTTCCGTCATTCTGGATTTATCCACCTGTGAACACGTATCACCAACCGCTTCAAGGCACACTTTCCAGCCAGCGATCAAGCCGTCTCTATGTTGGTTCAATAAGATTTCAGTGGCTTGCTTGCGATAAATTTCACCATATTGTTCAAACAGACTCTTTTGTTGATGCGTTATAAAATAACGCGCCCAAGCGTTTGCTTTGCTGCGCTTTTGTGCGATGTCATCCTCATCAACACAAGACAAACGAGACAACAAATCATTACGAATTTGGTTTTCCATTTTAGCCACAGCGGCTATAAAGTTATCTTCTTTTAATTGCTTTTGTTCATTGCTTTCCATACGGATAAACAAATCGTCTAACGATACATTCTGGATAGCCATGGGCACTATCACATCAATCTGCTGTTTTTCTTCTAAACCACGCATGCGCATACAACCTTGGAGAAAACTTTGCACATGTGTTTGCTCATCGACCAAACAAATGCCACGGCTTGCGGGTGCTTGTTTAATATCGGCTCCTATTGCATGCGATTGATCATAATAGGTAAACCGTGTTTCCGGTCCACAGCGTAATTGGCGGTTGATCGCATCGGGATCACTGCTGTTGATTCGCATGATCTTGGCGGGATTATCCACCCGACACGCACACAGGACATCCGTTTCATCAAAATATAAAATCCATTGCAGGGGAAATGATTCGGCTCGAAAATAATTGGCAAGCGCTTCTACCACAGAACGATTGGGACACCCTTTAAATGTAGCACTGATGTCGATGATGGCCCTTACCTCTGCATTATTTGGCTGCAAGCGCTGAAACAAGCTGGGAATAAACTCAGTTAATTCTGTGAAATCAAGTGCATGGATAGATGTGTGTTTCCCTCTTAACACATTTTGAATATACCTATCCGTGCCCAATGCCTTGCGATCATTGAAATGCAACCGCTGATGAAATGTGTGGTGATTCCAGGGCGTGCCTGATAATCCTTGCACCGATCGATAACTGTCCACATGATTGTATGCATCGCTGCGCAATACATGTGGCTCGATGGCGATTTCCGGTAAAATATAGTGTTCTAGGATATAAAACAACAAAGTGTGATCATGCCGTACAAAGGATAACAAGAACGCCATGTCGTCTTGTCGCGAGGTATCTAACGTGCGTAAATTCAAATAGGTGCGACTTAAAAAGGTCGCGACACGACGACCTGTGGGTGTTTCATCAACCTGGGTATAACACCCTTGTTGCATCTCAGCTTGCGCCTCACGTTGCCATTGTTTGATGACATCCACCAGTAATGTGTGATTCAAGCCATCCTGTAATAGCGATTGCACCGTATAATTTAATGTTTCCAGGGTATCGCCAAACTTGCTACGCTCTTTCGGCTTTTCATTGGCCGCATATGGAATAGCTAAAGCCCGCTGATATGCATTTTTATCAGGCGATTTGGAGGGACCATAATGCTCCTTATGATGACGATGCAGCGTTTGTTGCAATAAGCGAACCTGTTCTTTATAAAACGCAAATCGGTTTTTGGTGCGTTCATCGCTCTCTTGCACCAGTGCTGTTTCACAGCTGTTATGTAAATACGCCGAGAGTGCTTCTAAAACGTTTGCTTGAGGGTGCCGCCGCGATAACCTTGCAACGTCTTCTGTTAACGGGCTATCTGGATGCGTGAGTAACTGCGCAATCAACGCTTCTGGTTCTGTGTTGGTTATTTTATCTAAAAATCGATACAACTCGAGGGTCAGTTCAATAAGATGATGATCGACCGGTTGGGATGCGCCTTTGGTGTAATTGAGTTTTTTCTTCAACAACAACCCTTGATGCACTTCATCGACGATGGCATCTCCACGTTGCCTCAGTAGGCTGATGAGTTTACCGGCCCAATACACTTGCTCATTGGAAGATTTATCTGACATCAATAGTTCCAAGTACGTGAGTTCCAATGACTGGATGGCTTCACCTGTTGTGACCAGGTAATCTTTGTGAATCATCACGTTGGTAAATTGCTGATAAATCGCTTGCAAACGAGCTGCGCTGCAATCACTGTCTCGGTTAAAATCAAAGCGCTGCGCTTTTTGACCAAACAAACGCACAGAGGTATTGTTTAAATCCATGTGATTGGTTGCCAGCAGCGCCTGTGGTACTTCTACAACAACAAGGTTGGTTCCAGTGGCTTTTTTATACGCCAAAATGGGCAATATTACTTTGGATTTACCCCCACCCATCATTATTTTTTCTACGCATTCGTTAAATGAATGCGGATTGTGTGCTGATGGAGAAAACAATTGCAGCAAGGCATCTATTTGTCGAGGTCTAAGGATGATATTTTCTTCATATTGAAACAACATCAAAGCCGGATCTGGATTGAGATTCACCCGATTTTGGCTCATGAGCACCTGAGCTAGGTGGTGTAAGCCTGATTCATTGGTAGCCTGTGTTAATGCGTGTTCTAATCGTTGAAGGTGTTGGCGCTCGATTTCCCGCACCATGCACTTGTGTATTTGCTGATGCAAGACACGAATCGATTTGATATCGAGTGCCGTTGCTTCCAAATACGCCGTGGTATTGGCCTTGAAATAACAAGCGATCACATCCTCTTTGGTGAGCGTGTGCCGTTGAGAAGCCTCGAGCTGGATGTAAAAACTAGCCTGCAACACAAGATTTGCCTGCGTAAGTATTTCCTGCCACCGATCATCTAATTTAGTTTGCAGTTCCCTTAGATATCGGGATGTTTCGTCTTTTAATGCCCTGCGCACGGGCTCGGATGATAAGGCCTCCCCTGCCAACTTTCTTTGATTTTGCACCCACTGATACTGTAGTGCACCCGCTGTTTTTTCATCGTCAGAGGATGTCTGCATCAGGGCTGCTTCATAATCCCGATCGTTTGTTTGATAGGCGTACTGAAAGGCGCGCAAGTCAGGACACTGATCAATAACTGCTTGCACAGCACATCCCTCAACAGGGCTAAGTGCTAAAGGAGAAGGCTCGGTCACTTGCTGCATCAGCGCGTCCCAAATAGCGCGGTTATTAGACAATTCGTTAATAAATAAATCCAGCGCCTCATACACTTTAATGAGAGGAACATCTTGCTTTAAATACGGCAAGAGAGTTAATAATGAACATGGTTGGTTTAAAATGCTCAATTTACTTGACTGAATACAAGCCAAACGGTAGAGCATGTTAGTCATCCATTGAACATTTAGTTGTTTTAAGCGTTGATGACGATGTCCCGTTAAATAGTTGGTGCAAAACTGCAGCAGGGCTCTGTGTTCCGGATTGCTCGGATCACGCGCTATGGCTACATAATCGGGTAAATAAGACATAAATGCGTCGTCACTGATATCTGAGCGCAAAATGTCCATGGCCTTGGGATTTGGTTCAGTGATCCGGCAGGTGTTGACGGACCAAACGTTAAATATCCTTTGGCTCTGCAAGGATAACTGTTCTTTGTTCAATGCACGTGGGTCAGCAAGCGATAAATCTATGGGCATGCGCACCAGTTCGGTGCGTTGTTGCATAATCGGTACGTGCTGAGCCAAGGTTGCCTCGATGGCCTCTAGGCGTTTGATGAATACGGTGGGTAGCGCCTGGTGAGATTGCCGAATGGCGTCCAGCTGGCGGTATTCCTGCAATAATATGTTTAAACTCAATCGACGAGATTCATACCCCAATGCCCCTGACGCCAGTTCACTGATAGCTGTGCGTTGATAACAGTGCAATAGGCTTAACGATTGCGCGTCAGTCAGGGTGTAACGTTCGCCTAAGTGACGCCTGCTGTTTTGTAAGTGTGTATACAGCTGTGCAATGGTATGGGGTATTGCGTTGACAAAAGTTTGAAGTCTTTCGGTACACAAGTTCTCATACTGACCATGTGCGGTGGATGCATCGAATGGCATTTTGAACTGAAATCTTCCGCCCTGTTCCAAATAGCCGGTATAAAAAGACAACGCTTTGAGTTTGCAAGCAGTGTCCCTGTTGGAGGTTTGCTGCGCGCGTTCATCCAGTTGGTTCTGTTCTTCATCGGCAGGGGTGAGCGATACCGGCAGTCCATCTATGATCCAGTATAGAAAGGTGAGTTCCTCGCGTGTGCCAATGAGACTGAAGCGGTTCAGGTTGTTTAATACCGCATTGGCTTTAGCATGTTCGTGTGTGGCCAAATACAGATAGCATAGATAAAGTGCTTCCGCGGCATTATTGGGGGTTGGATGTCCATT
The DNA here is from genome assembly GCA_036752465.1 of Legionellaceae bacterium. Taxonomy (GTDB): domain Bacteria; phylum Pseudomonadota; class Gammaproteobacteria; order Legionellales; family Legionellaceae; genus DAIOSQ01. Next base: position 7,753 of record DAIOSQ010000056.1, read on the forward strand.
TATTAGCCGGTAGGTCATAAAACGCGCCGTGTTTTGATACTGCCACAGCGGTTGTTTTTCTACAGGAATCGCCTCTTTTTTCCAGTGTTGCATTAGGCGTGTGTTGGCGATGTGCAGCGTGGTATCGTGGGTTAGCTCATAATAATGCCCAGGTATTGTTTGACGTGCGTGATCCACATAAAACGGTTGAATCGGAACCAAACACACCGCTGACTCTCGGTTGATCTCTTGTAAGACGAGATGCGCCACCGTCGGCTTAAATGCGCCAGGATGTAATGGATGCAGCTCATAGTCCGAGTCGTCTAATCGAATTCTGTCGCCTGTCACATCAATCGACAAACCATAGCGGACAAAGGTTAGGCATGTGGTCTGAGGCTGTTTGGCATTGACCCGATATTGGGTCAATGCCTCCCACTCAAAGGCGCTAAACACCTGCAACGCCCGCGTTGGCTGCGTTAAAACAAAGCCAAGGCTTCTGCCGTCTGCATCAAGCAATTCAAGATTGCGGGATTCATTCAAACCCCATGCAGGAATGCCATTTTGAGTGATAAACGCACCACGACCATCGTATCTCACCCAAGCCATCATGCCGCCATCCATTAACCACATCGGCAGATGCATGCCAGACGCGCAAGCACACCCCGATTGAAACCATTGTGCTTGTTGAACCGTTAAGGGTTGCCATTCATACCAGTCCTCAACGCCCGCAATCGACCATTTTTGTTGAATCGCCTGCCCTTGCAAACGGGTGCTCTTTGGTGCCCCCATCAATTCAAACTGTTGCCCATCCATGGACATAAAACCTAAACGCACGCCATCAAGGCCTAGATGTTTGATCAAAGGGCGTTGCATCATATGCCGTGGCAGAAGCATGATGGTTTGATTGTGTTTATACACAAGGCCTAATTCTGCATTGATACTATATGCACCCAATCGATAGATGGGATAGGTGCCAATGAGATTACCATTGAGGACATCATTGAGTGCATCATTGATGCCAAGCACCTGCATCATCGGTAGAATATAGGAGTTGATTTTAATAGGAGGCACACGCTGCAACCGTGCCTTGAACAGCATCTCGGCACGTTCAAATTCAACCTGAGTGGCGGTGTCTTTTCTCTGCTCAGTATTATGATAGACATGCATATAGCAATACGATTCAAACGCATCATACCCATCGACGTCATCTATGGTTGCATCGTTTAATTCATATCTAGCCATCATGGCTAGAAATCGATACCCATGCAAACAGGCCAGCGTATCCTTATCACGGCTTGCCTCAATCGCCTTATCCAGACGATGTTGCGCTTTTTTAACGCGGGTTGAGTCTACAAAGCGTGACACATATAGATCCAATCGCAAGATGAAAATCGAGGTTTTGGATGCAGCACCATTAAATACATTAAATCGTTTCAGTACTTTATCAACAAAGGCATCGAATCGATTTAAAAAATCAGGATCGGTTAACGCCTCCATCAACAACCCCGGCTCCATGATATTAGCTTCAACGTACATTTGAATCTCAGGTTTATCCAAATGACTTAGAGAGCTTGTAAAAAACTCATCCAAAGTCAGATTGATTTGATGGGCCACAGAAGTACGCAAATGAAACACCTGTTGATCAAATTGATTGGTGCCAGCAGCCTTATCTAACTGAATAGAATTACTGGTCTCTTTATAAGAGGGATCGATCTGGTTATCGCTATCCAATAGTTGATAACTCCAATAAAGATTGCCATCGCACTGCAGTGCATCGATCGAAGGGAGTTTTTGTGTCGATGACTCAAGCGATGGGTATTTGTGATCATAAATCGCTCTATTATAGGTTTTAGGGTATTTACTTTGCACGTCTCGGATAAACGTTCTGCTGGTCGGCGTACTGATGAGAAGCGCATTCCAGACATCACCCTCGTTGTCGGCAACTTCCTCCAGCATTAGCTGAAGCGCGCGACTGTTCGAGCTAGACCCCAGGGGATTGGCATCGGGGGGCTTGATGTGTTTGGCATAGTTACCTGTAATAAACAGATGGAACCCATCAATAAAAAAGTTTTCGAGACGAATTTGTTGGTGTATTTTATCAAACAGCGGATCAAACTTCTTTTCACGAAAAAAGACGTAATTGCGTTTGGTATTGACCTCCAACTGTTGAATAAAATAAAAAAGCTCGCCGAAGCCCTCTTCACGCAGACTTACATGCAGTTCTGTCATTGATTCGCCGTAACTTGTATTGTAGCCTTTTGTTAGTTCAGCATAGAGCGCGGGTTCAGTTTGTAATAGCGAACGGTATAGCATTTTATTGTACTCATTCAACCCCATCCCAAGTTCGGACGGGTCATGATCATACAAACGGTGCAATGCCAACCAGCGGGCATCAAATTCAGGTCTATCCGTTGCTGCAAAAGGAAAATGGCGCATGCGGCTTAAAAAACTGGTTAACATCAGCACCATAAAATAATTGAAATTGGGTTTAATCGCTAACACGTGATGCTCAACATCGTACTTTGTTTGCTGTGCGTTAAAATAATCGCGTAGGGCTATAAAATTGCACTGCATCACCAACATCGTCGGTATAGGGATGTATCGCCCTTGTTTTTTTGTTGCACGCACATAGACATCATGCAATTGTTCTATCAGCGTCCCCATTGCTTCAAATTGATTGTGCTCGTGAATTTGGGCATAAAACGGGATGTCATCATAATAATAGTGCTCATCATGACGCTCGCTTTGTTTGTCAGGAATAGGAAAGTGAATCAAGGCCTGCTCAATTTGTTCAATAACCCAGGTGGGGTGGACGTCCTGCAATGCACAGCAGCGCTCTAAAAATAATTGGGCCTCTCGCAAAGATAAGGGCGCTTCTTGATCAATGATCAGCGCTTCGGGTAAATTTATTGGTTTATAATGATACGTCGTTGATTGAGAAAACCGCGTTGGCGTGCGCGTTGCCAGTTTCCATGTAAACCAAGGCATACTATTTGCACGATTATCTACATGATCAGGCGATCGGATAGCATCGACTGCCAATACCTGAGATTTTAGAGCGATTAATTCGTCGGCCCGCGACTGGTCTGTAACCCATTTTAGTGTGTTTTCAATTCCCAGTTGAATGAACTCAGCTATTTGTGGCGAGCGCGGAGCTGGGTGTGTGTCTATAAAATCATGCAATGCATGCAGTCTAAACTCTAAAATAAACTGCTGATACTCCTCGAGCGTATCAAATTGATGTTTCAGCATTTGGTGAATGGAACGTTGCGTGCAGGTACCTGACAACTGACCGACCGTTGTATATGTACCGGTTGCAAGCCTGGTTTCAGCTTGCAAAAAAGGCAGGCTTTTGTCAATTTCTTGATACAAATAAGGCGCATTGCAGAATGTTGTTCCGCGTGCTGGATTGAAGGGGAGTTGCGGCAAGATCAGGCGATAAATTAAAATGCCTAATTCAGTATGAGAGGTATTGGCTGGCAAAACATATGATTTGACCGGAAAGTAACGCTCGTTGTCAGTGGATGATTGTTTGTCATGAAATTCAATACCCGCTCCTGCATTGTACATAGAAAAAAGCCATGTTCCGTGGGGTTCTTTATGAAACTGATAAATCATCGCATGCCCGCCATCTCGATTAACCCATCCGCCAGGCAATAAGAGATCTTGGCCATCGGCCAGTGCCATCACCTCATATGCGGTTTTATTTGCAAACAAGGTAACCTTGTGTTGAGTTGACCAAGTATTATTGAGGCTTAATATCTCCTCCTCACGCTCAACCAATTTGAGCATAGCCGTTGCAAGGGTATTCAATCGCGTGATGTTTATTTGGCTCATACTCTCCATGCGGGAGCGATTTTTTTTAATTGATTCAAAATAGTAATGGAAATAACCGAAGGTGTTTTTAAACGTATTTCCCTGCACCCCAAATCGCCCACTCAATTCTGAGTCGAGCATGATATGTCCAAAAATAGACGCATTGATTTTTATTTTTGGCATTTATAGCACTTAATTAAGTTTTTATGTTTTAATTATAGGCTTGATTGTAATTGTTTTCACATTTAACCCTTCATCACAGCTAGATACTTGGGTTGCGTATGCAAAGCATAGGTGAGATCCGTATGGTTCTGAAGATGCCCAGCTTGGTATAGCAACGTTAGCCCAGCAGACGCATTTTTGCCTTGGATACGACTAATGCTTGTAATTTGAGCTTTATTGCGGTTTAATATGCAAAATTAAACAACATATCGGTCATTAAAAATCGTGGAAAATCTTTGCATATTAGCGGCAAGTCATGCAGCAGACGCTTATTTCAAAATTATTGAGGCGCTTGAGGATACTGATTACTATACAACCGATAAATTAAATGAGCGTTTTCGTAGAAAAAGCGTTGTAGCGCATGCCGCTGAAAGCGGTTGTCTGGATACACTCATGTATCTAACCAAAAATTTTGCTATAGACCTTGCCACTCGAGAAACAGAGTTTAGCCTTTTATTTTGGGCGGCAAAAAATACCTCCCTTGACATGCTTAATTACGTCATAAACCCTCAAAATGGCTTGTTAGATAACATAGACGATGATACAACGGCATTGCATATTGCAGCGTTCAGGGGCGATCTAGACGAAGTTAAACGCTTGCTAGCAGGTGACCCAACGTGTATTCATCAATTAGATAAAAATCATCATTCCGCTTTGTTTTATGCGGCGTTAAAGCAAGATACACAAGTTGTGCAAGCCCTTATGGCAACCTTAGAAAGCAGTGAAGGTTCCAAAGACCTGGATAGGCAGTATGATTCATTCAATCGAGGGGCTGGACACGCGATGTGGCGTAACGCGAAAAATTTAGACAATATGCTGGATTCATCCGCTAACGAGCTCGACCTATACAAACAAGCATTTAGTTCCTTCAAAAAAATTAAGTACATGTGTGAAAGCGATTATGAATATTTATTAATGACCGCTGAGCGTATTGTTGCGCATCATATGCATTCATATGATTATCAATTAGCACTTTCATTTATTGACCTAATTGAATACTATTTTGGAGAATTAACCCTACTTCGCGCACCTGGTGAGCCTTATACAAGGTTTGAAACGGAATTACTCGAAGAGCTGCGTGAATATAAAAAAAGAATCCACGAAAATACTGATGGTGATACGTTAGGTTACGAGAGTGATGCAGAGGACAGTGGTTCTGACAACTGGGATGCCGAAGAACCTCACCCCAATCCAGACTTAGAGAAGCTACTCCATACATTGGCACTGGCCCAACAGATTGCTGCAGATTATGGTTTGCGGTGTATTAATGTTGAGGGGGACGGTAACTGCTTTTTTCATGTAATTTTTCAGCAACTGCTATCGACATCAGGATATAGTGCATGGCCAAATGCTCAGGCGATAAGAGAAAAAGCCATTCGACACATAAACGCCTACTCATCGCTGTACATGCCTTTCTTTCAAGAAGAAGATGGAGGCCTCGAATCATACATGACACGCGCAGAAGAACCTACGTACTGGGCGGATGAATATCTCATTGCAGCAACATCACGCGCGCTTACTATTAATCTTGTGATTTTCTCTACCCACACGCCAGTACCGCAAGTGATGAAACAAAGAGGTGCTGTCGCCACAATTTATATGATGAATTTAAATAACCAACATTTCCAATCGCTGTACGTTGACCTCTCTATTCAACCAAGATTTGCCATAGAACCCATTATTGCAGCCACAATCTGTGATGAAGAGTTTCGCCCCAATCCATTGCTGTGGCTCATTGAGGCATTAGAAGATGCCGAAGCGACCGCGGCAGGGGTAACCTGCACAGCGCAAAAACGAGCGTTTGGGTTTTTTAACGTTGACTCAAGTGGCATAAAACAGGCGAGATTGAACGAGCCCGACGGGCAAGATCCTCACCTATCCTATAATACGGCTGGGAGCCCATAATATTGCTTTGAACAACATATTAAGCTGTGCCATGCCCTGTTGGTTGACAAACGTTTATAGCCCTTGTCTTAGAATCTTTATTTCTTAGCACAAACTCTCTAAAGAAAACATCTGCGCTTTGGCCTGATCGGTTTGCTAATTCCGTCCAGGTTGCGTTGTGGCCATTCGTCGTTGGTCGCTTAGTTTCCATTTTCCTATCACTTTTGACGTGTTCTCTGGCTTGAACCAAAGCATCTCGCGTGCGAGCTAGCTGCGGGTTGTTAGACAGCCGATCTAATGGACCTAACGCTGCAATTTTTTTATCTATCTCTGCTTTTTGCTTGCGTCGTTCCTCAGTAAGTACTTTATGTATCGAAGCATAATGTGGAATCACAGGATCGTCGATACAATCAGATCGACGCGCTTTGCTTGATCTAACTACGATGTAATCTCTATAGGCTGCAGGAATGCTTATAAACGCACTACCGGCATTAATGTCCCATTTCAGCAAAGCAACAATGCATTTAACGAATGGGTAAGCCAACCC
>DAIOSQ010000057.1:0-13176 GCA_036752465.1 Legionellaceae bacterium
CATCTTTGTTTCACCTGATCATCGCGAAAATCCGCAATATATCTGCGTTGATTTTGGTATTATGGGGACACTGAACGAGAGCGATAGACGCTATTTGGCTGAGAATTTGTTTGCGTTTTTTGCGCGCGATTATCGTCGGGTGGCCCAACTGCATGTCGAATCGCAGTGGGTAGGCAAAAACACGCGGATCAATGATTTTGAAATGGCGATTCGTACCGTCTGTGAACCTATTTTTGAGCGGCCCATTAAAGAAATTTCATTTGCTATGGTAGTGATGCGCTTGTTCCAAGTAGCCCGCAGTTTTCAAATGGAAGTACAGCCACAACTTATTCTCTTGCAAAAGACGCTACTGGCGGTGGAGGGGTTGGGGCGACAGATTGATCCCGATTTGGATTTGTGGTCTACCGCCAAACCATTTTTAGAAAAATGGTTGCGGCAACAAATCGGTCCCAAAGCTTGGTTTAATCATCTGAAAGCCAATTTACCGTTTCTGGTTGAGCAGCTGCCTTATATGCCAAAATTGATTAATGACGTGCTGTGCATGACCAAACAGGAAAAAATGCTGGCCATAGATGCGCAATTGGCCACGCCTGTTGCCGAAAAGGGTGCGTGGTGGCATGGCTTTGTGGTGGGTATGGGTGTGATGCTGGTGCTATGGGTTGGCATGGCCTATTATATAGAGCATCCAGTACCGCATAGCGTGCCGGGACCTCTGCAACTGTTGCGTCCGCAATTGCTGTTACAGCAGCAAGCCGGTTAAGTCCTTAGTTCAGATGAAACTCGCACCCCATTTTCTGGCAGAGCCCTGGCCGGCGCACCGCTTTGCTAAATCCCGTGCATTAAGAAATTGACAAAACGCCGCAACGTTTGTCATAATGTGGCTGCGAGGTTGGACTTGCTATGTGTCATTCCACTGGGTCAATTGGCGACACACCGATTGGCCCTTTCTAAACTTGTTTTATGCAATAAACACCTTTATAGCAGCACATGCTTGCCTATTTTCTGGCTTCTTATATGCAAATTCTTCCCAGCAGCCTGTAAACAAGATTTTGGGTCTATACCCATTTTCTTCCGGTCGAATGGGTTTAGAGCGGCGTGCGTGATCAAACGGACAGGTAATTGTGCAATTCTTCAGAATTCCTTAATTTAATTGTGGTATATTGCCCGTATATAAAATTACCAGAAGATCAATGATGCGGCTTGAAGATCTCATCGAAGCACTCTTGCCTGGCTATATGAGCCTTCCCCAACACAGGCGGGACAAATTTTTACAGAGTAAAACTGGCAAATATATTCAAGGCATTTATGATAAGCAGGTCGCGCCGTCGTCAGTTTGGTTCCTGACGCGGATGTATGAGCAGAACCTCTGCACAGTGCAAAGCCAGGAGCGATACTATCAAACAAGACTCAATGCGGTTGTGCGTGATCCGGACATACAGAAGAAGCTGCGGGAGTCCGTCGTTTTTAGGACGTTAAGAGTCGGCATTATTTGTCAGCAAGCATACACGGTGGATTATCCGTGGCTGCAGGCTCCAGATTTGTTTAAAAATATCGATGAGTTTGAGCATCAATTCCATAATTTTTTAAAAGACGAAAAAAATCTGGTCGTCCACCGAAATGATTCTGATGTGTTGTGGGGTGACACAATCCAGAACTACATCTTTGATTGGCAAAAAGGATTATTCACTGCTGATAGGCAAAAAATGCTGCTTGCTATCAAACAGAGAATAGAAGATTTGGCGTCCAAAATGCCATCATATATCCGAGAAAAGATTACATCATCCCATGAACAGCAATTTATGGATCTATATCTTCATCATGGCACTGTTAGGCAACAGTGGTTACCAGAGGGTGAGCGTAAGATCCTGCAAGACATCGTGCTGGATTTTCTAAATGAGCAAACTGAACCTTACCAACACATGGTCGATCGCGACTTTAATCAAGCTCCAAGTCTTGTATGGGCCCAGAGACTGCTGTCCGCGGAAAAAATAATAAGTCCTGATATGATGGATGACCTTATTAAAAGGTATACAAGTGAACTTGCACGGCGTATTAGCAAAGGTTATTTATTGACTATTACGCATACCAACGAATCGACTAAGGTGCTTTGGTCTATTTCCAAGCGTAAAACAGGCGTTGAGCTCAGTTTCACAAATAACCAGCGTGCATCTGAGGTTCTTGCGGAAGAACTCTGTTCACTCCCCAAAGGCTCGTTCCTCGGTAAGCTCATAAATAATTCCCAAGCAATTTTTACGAATTGGTCCGATACCTATTTTCTTATGAGAGCGACAGGATTTGCTGCACAAAGTGGCAGTACGGCAGATACATTGCTGGATTGGTTCAATCGTTTTCGCTACGCCCAGGAGTTGAGTGACACCAAATCTATTTTGACCGATCTATTGGTGCCTGTCTATCCCATTTATATAGAATACAGAGCGTTGGCGCAAGATAAGGATGGTAACTTTGTCAAATATTGTCGTACGCTGCTGCCTATGGTTTTGATCGCGGGAGTGGTGGTGAGCACCTTTGGGTTACTTGCCAGTTTTGCCTTGCCTGAAGTTGCAGCATTATTTGTCATGGTGCCAGTGCTTTATGTGGCCGCTGTTGTGACGGCGCAATATTTGGAATTGCGCGATTTTCTTTATAAGATGACAACGGAATGGTGGTTCGGAGGGCCTTATAAAGTACCGTATTACCAGGTCAATTCGCGCATGTTAGATACAAAGGCATTTGGTAGCAGGGATCTGGCGCAAGCTGTGGCTGACTACTACATCAAGGCGCATCAGGCGTGTGATTTGCAGGAACAAATCTATGCGCAACAATATTCTAAAGCTGGACTTGGTGAGATAGATGCTGTAGCAAGAGCGGAAAATAACAAACGTAAGAACCATCTCATTGCTTCCTGGGTTGATATTCATGAAAATAGAGATTTTGCATTGGATCATCTGCCCATGATCGCTCAGCGGCAAATTCATGCGGATATTCGCAGGCTGTATGAACAATTGCAGACGACGGTCACCGAGGTGATTGCTCCCGCGCTCGATCAGGAACTATGTATCCTTGCAGAAAGGCTGAACAAAGAATTGGCAACGCCTAGCCCGATAGCAATGGCTTGGTTCCCTCCCCTTGCAGGTGAGCAAGAAAAAAGCCTGCCCCTGCCAATAGAGGATGTATCTCTGTCGGTAGTGCCTGTAGCAACAAGGCCCAAACCTGCTTTGGCTTCTCTTGGGTTTTTCAAGCAGCATACAAATTTATTTGAGCCGATCAAAGCACAATTGGTACAGCTGGTTGAGCTGGAGCAACAGCTATTCACTGCAACCTCTGTTCGCAACGCACCGGTTCATGGGCATCGTCTGCCGCAAACTGACATTGTTTGTGATGACTACGTGGTGCAACAAGAAGAGCAGAAGTCAATGCGCTGATAAGTTACGACAGTCAAAAACGTATAATGGCTTAACAAAGCGGGCAGTACACACGCTAAAATAATGCTGTATACATGCACTTCGGTCGACTCTGTCAATATAGATCGCCTCTTTGATCCGTTTATCGGCGACTTGCGCTGCGATAGATTGGCCCCAGATTGCATACTGATTTTGACCAATGCCACAATCTACAGTGTACACTTCTGGTTTGTGCTTTAAAAAAAACAGCATGCGCGCTTCTAACCAGTCAGGAAATATGACCACAGTGTTTGGCTTGATGTCTAAAGAGGGTAGCCACAGAGCATAATCACGTTTGTGTGCGGAGCCCACATGAAATAAAACGGTGCTGTTCCCCATGATGACTACGCTGATGAGCCCGTAGATCAGCAGGAGTGCATGCAGTGGTTTTTTTAAAAAGGGCAGATGTTGGTAGCATAATCCCCCGAGGATACTGGCGGTGCACAAGTAAGGGGTTAACCACGAGGCATGGATGTGGGTATGTCCCGCCATGACAAGATAAAACAGCAACACTGTCGTTGACACGATCACACACACATACGCGCTTAAGCTGCGCGGCAATTGCGGTACGCAGATATACAACAGGGCTGGCAAGAGCAACAGATTGAGTGATGGGATAAAGGTTGTCAAACTACTTTTGAGAATATTTATGAGCCAATGATGCTGCGTTACCGCAGGTAATTGATGGGTATGTAATTGATAATTGAAAGAAATCCAAGCATGCGTGGCATTCCATAGCAGCACAGGGCTAAATAATAATAGCGTCAGGGCCATGGCACCATAAAAATGTTTATTCTTGAGCAACACGCGGTATCGAGTGGTACAAATGATGAACATAATTGCCATGATCAGCACGATTCCTGAATATTTGGCCAATAGCAAACCGCCCAAATAGCCACCTATGCGATATAAACGGCGGTTGTTTGCACCGTGCATATAGGCGATCATCTCATAGAGGGTGAGTGTCCAAAATAGTGTGAAGGGCGCGTCATAGGTGAGTTGATTGGCCAGATCCATGGTTACCAACGGCGACAATAGCCATAATGATGCCGCTATTAGGCTGGCCGCGCGCGTTAGCATAAATCTGGCGGTTTTGTATAAGATGAAAGTGCTGGCAAGCAAGCAAAGGGTTGCGGTCAGATTGAGGGCGAATAAGCTGTGGCCAAAGCATGCCGTGGCCAGACGAATGATATAGGCTATCACCGGTCCGCCATCATAGTAAGACCAAGCCAAGTGTCTGCTCCAATCCCAATAATAAAAGGTGTCAAAATACGGCAGATGTATCGGGGTTAGTAGCAACAGAAAACAGGCGTACCCATAGGGTATCCTGGTTGTTTGTGCGATCATGCCTGCTGCCCTACCATATCTTTTGGATTGACATACGCTTGAAACTGCTCGGCAGATAAAAAGCCAAGTTTGACCGCGGCCTCCTGTAGTGATATTTCTTCATGAAATGCCAGCTTAGCTATTTTCGCTGCTTTATCATAGCCAATGTGTTGATTAAGCGCGGTTACCAACATCAGAGAGTTTTCCAAATAACGATTGACTACTGCGGTATTCACGGTTAAGCCTGCCACGCAATATTTTAGAAAGGAATCACAGCTATCGGCTAGGAGACGAGTAGAATGCAAGACGTTAAAAATAATTACCGGTTTAAATACGTTCAACTCAAAATTTCCTTGACTGCCAGCCATGCTCACGGTCACATCATTGCCTATGACTTGGGTGCAAACCATGGTCATGGCCTCTGCCTGGGTAGGATTGACTTTACCTGGCATAATAGAAGATCCCGGTTCGTTTTCCGGCAACAATAATTCGCCAAGACCACACCGTGGGCCTGAGCCTAGCCAGCGTATGTCATTGGCTATTTTCATTAAAGCGCACGCCAGGACTTTGAGTGCAGCATGCGCCATGACTAAGGGATCATGGCTAGCCAACGCTTCAAATTTATTGGTTGCTGATACAAATGGTAATTGGGTGATGCTGGCAATATGTGCAGCTGCTTTGGTTGCAAAGTCTGGATGCGTATTTAGCCCTGTACCCACTGCTGTGCCACCTAAGGCTAGGCTATATAAATCCGGCAGAATGGATTTAATTCGCCGCATGCAGGCGTCTAGTTGTGCCACGTAGCCGGAGAACTCCTGACCAAATGTCAGAGGTACTGCATCTTGCAGGTGTGTACGGCCAATCTTGATGATATCTTTGAACGCATGCATTTTGCAGGCTATGCCATCGCGCAGGGCGGTGACTGCCGGCATGAGTTTGTGTAACAAAGCCACGGCACTGGCAATATGCATAGCGGTTGGAAACGTATCATTAGATGATTGTGACATGTTGACATCATCATTAGGATGAATCGGTGTTTGACTGCCCAATACCCCGCCTACCAGCGCAATGGCGCGGTTGGCGATGACTTCATTGACATTCATATTTGACTGGGTGCCACTGCCCGTTTGCCAGACATGTAATGGAAAATGCGCATCCAGTTGACCTTGAATAATCTCATCTGCAACTTGAGTGATCAAATCAGCTTTTTCTTGTGTTAGTTTGCCCAACTCCAGATTCGTCAATGCAGCGGCTTTTTTTAAGATCCCAAACGCGTGTATGACCTCAATGGGCATGCGATCGTCACCGATCTTAAAATGGTGTAAGGAGCGCTCAGTTTGTGCCCCCCAATAGTTCTCATTGTTTACTTCGATAGGGCCCATGCTATCGGTTTCGGTGCGTGTCTTAGACATAGCGAATGCATCCTAAAATCGTCAAAGTAATAAGATCTTGTTTTGGCGAAAGATCTTGTGCTGGTGTATTATGCGGACGCTATAATAACACGATGTGTGATAATGCAACCTAATTTTTGTTCTAAATAAAGGTAAATGCAATGACTGTGATGTTTGCCCCTACGCGGCTGGCTTTGATGGAACATGACATTATCCACCAATTGCGCCGTCATGCCGAGATTACGCCGCAGCAGGTGGCGATATTGACCAGCGATGGTGCTTGGTCATATCAGCGGCTTTACAACGAAGTGCTACGTTGGCAAGCCGCTTTGAGTCAACATGTGCAAGATCGGGCGGTGGTATGCCTCGAACGATCACCGCAAATGGTGATTATTTTGCTCGCATTATTGTCACTTGAAGTCACGTACATTCCTGTGGAGTCGAATATTCCAACGCAGCGCTTGCAACATATTCTTACAGACAGCGGTGCCAAAGTATTGCTGCACGACGATGCACTGGCATCCTGTGATCGCACCTGGCCCTGTGTGGCCATTCACATTAAACGGCTCCATTGTCCAGATTTGGCGAGGTATTCTCAAGCAATCACTCAACATTTTTTACCGCAGCGATTGGCGTATATTATTTATACCTCTGGCTCCACCGGTAAGCCTAAAGGGGTGGCCATTTCAAGATTGGCGTTAAACAATTTTCTAACCAGTATGAGCCATTATTTTTTAACTGAGGCGCATGCATTATTATTGGCCACCACTACAGTTGCCTTTGATATCGCGGTGCTTGAATTGTTTTTGCCATTGTGGCAAGGCCGTACTGTGCTGTTGGCGTTGCATGCACAACATAAAAATCCTACGGTGCTGCAAGCATTGTTGCAACAATATCCGGTCACCTTGATGCAATCAACGCCGTCACTGTGGAATATGTTATTTGCGCTTGGTTGGCGTGGTAAGGCGGATTTGACGGTACTGTCTGGTGGTGAACCCTTAACACCAACCCTTGCAGAAAAACTGTTAAGCACGGTAGCCGCGGTGTGGAATATGTATGGTCCGACTGAAGCTACTGTTTGGTGCGCGCTCAAGCGCTTATCCCCAAATCAGCCGATCACAGTTGGACGGCCCATTGATAACATGGACATGCATGTGTTGGATGCGCAATACCAGCCACTGCCAGCGTATGCCAAAGGTGAGTTATACATCAGTGGCTTAGGTTTGGCGCAAGGATATGTCAATCGTGATGACCTAACCCAACAGCGCTTTATTGCCGCCGCAGATGTCCTTGGTGGGCGTATTTACCAGGTTGGTGATATCGCTTGCCGTACAGCAGAGGGTGAGTTTATTATTTTTGGGCGTAGCGATAATCAAATTAAATTGCACGGATTTCGCATCGAACCAGAAGAGGTTGAGGCGGTGATTACGCAGTTTCCCGGTGTCTATCAATGTGCTGTTATTGCAAAAAATGAACAATTAGTAGCCTTTATCAGTCTGCAGCCTGGCGTTACGGCGTTTGTCGAAGAGCAATTCACGCAGCATCTGCAAGCCTATTTGCCCGAGTATATGGTGCCCAGGCGATTGCTCTATTTAGAAGCTTTGCCATTGTCACAAAATGGCAAAGTTGAGCGCAATGCATTGGCTGAACTCGTGACCACTGATAGCACAGCAAAGCCGGAGGATAGTCATTTGACAACCGTTCAGTTAAAAATGCAGGCTATTTGGGCTAAAGAGTTGCAATTATCTGCGGTTGGTTTGCATGCTAATTTTTTTGAGCTGGGTGGTCATTCATTGATTGCGGCACGCATCATTGCCAGCGTTGCTGAGGTATTTGGCCGCCAGATGCGGTTGCAAGACTGTTATCAACGACCGACAATCGCCGAGCTTTGCGAGCATCTTGCACACTGTGAGCTCTATCAAGCCATTGAGCTGCCACAGTCACCTATGGGACATGCTTGGTTTGCCTTGACCGATTTTCAATGGATGCTTTGGCTGTCGAAAAAAAGTGATCCGCGGTTGCGGGTGTTTAATGTTGTCGGGCGTCGGCGCTTGCAAGGGCCATTAGATGCTAAGGCATTGGATTTGGCCTTACAAACAGTGTTGGCGCAGCATGACAGTTTGCGCTATCAAATCCATCGCTACTTACCGCTGCAAAAGCTCGCTGCTTCTGGCACGGCAGTCACCTGGCAAACAAGCTCCTTAACAGATCTCGCGACTGAGATCTTTGAAAGCAAGCTGCTGGCTTCTCTTGATGAATTGTTTTATAGTCAACAGTGGCCAGCGCATGCAGCGATGATCGAAGCCAGGCTATTTTATTTGCCACAACAGCAAGTGGAGATGCAAATATGCTTATCGCATTTGCTGGCTGATGAGCAAACATTGAATCAATTTTTTAAGCAGTTATCCCTGGCCTATCAGCGGGCGTTGTCTGACGGATCCGAGCCTGCAGCCATTGACGCAAGTACCGCTGCGCACTCTTACCATACGTATGCGATGGTTGAGCAGCAGCGATGTCAGCAAAACAGTGCGCGTGATGTTGCATTTTGGCGGGAATATTTTCGGGACAGTGGCTTATTGCCGTTACCTAAACAGCATATCGTGCTGGATTTTGATAAGCAAAATGTAAAATTCTCCACCACTTCGGATATCTCGGCCACATTTAAGCAGAAATTACTGACCTTTTGTCAAAAAAACCGTCTAACCATGAACGATGCGTTGACGGCTGCGGCTGCCGTGGCATTGCAAATTTGCTGTGCAAATCAGGTGGATTTCACCCAACATAACATCTATGTTAATACCGTAAGATCCAGCAGAGACCAAGCAGGGTATGATGATCTCCTGGGATGTTGCTTGCGTATGCAGGCCATTAAGTTAAATCTAGCCGGTCATGCCGCACTGTCTGAAATGGCGCAACAAGTACAACAAGCCTTGATCGCAACCAGTGAATATCAGTATGCTCCTAGTCTCATCAAAATGGCTGCGCTTAAGCATGTCCCCGCCCGGTATAGTGCTTTATTACAGCAGCTGCTCAAGCTAAGCTTCGGTGGGTTATCCCGCTTAGCCGGTTGGTCGCAATTGTCTCCGGCCGTGGTGCGGGCGCTTGGCCATTTGGCACCTTGGGACAGACGGCAGCATTTTTTACTGAACATCAATGTGCTGAACAGTTTTTTCACGGATGGCGCGCTGGGTGCCAACGAGTGTTGTGGCGCAGCGTTGCTGCCTACGCCGGCACGTCCACCGCATGTGATTCCGTTGCGTTCGGTACTTGATGTGTGGTTTTTTCAAGAGGAACAGCAAGCGAAGCTGTTGGTCGCTGGCAATATCAGTGTGACTTTTAGAGAACATTTTATACAGGTCTTGTTGGCATTATTTAATGATGAATTGCCAGCAGAACCGCGCGTGCGACAGCAACAAGCGGAACTAACCAGCAATTAGGCTCTTATAAAGGCTGATTGACCCATACTTTGCTCAGACATCCGGCTTTTTCTTTGACCAATCGCGGCACCAAGTATCCCGGAAGCTGCTGTTGCATGGCAGCAAACAGAGCCTGTGCTTTGTCCTGTGCGACGGCAAAATGCGCACTGCCAGCCACCGGATCGAGCAGATGCAGGTAATATGGCAATATCCCGCAGGCAAACAGGCGATGACTTAAGGCTAGCAAGGTGTCGACATCATCGTTAATATTTTTTAAAAGAACAGATTGGTTGAGCAAATGCGCGCCACTGTTTTTGATTTGCGCACATACTTGTTGCACACTGTGATCAAATTCTTGTGCGTGATTGCTATGCAAAACCATAACCATGTGAAAAGGAGCGTTTGCCAGCAGTGTCAAAAATGCTGGGGTAACTCGTTCCGGCAACACAATGGGCACCCGGGTGTGCAAACGCACGGTGTTGATCTGCGGCAAATGGCTTAATTCAGCAAATAATTGCTCGAGTTTGCTATCGGTATACAGCAGTGGGTCGCCACCACTTAAAATAACTTCATGAATCTCTGGTCTGGTGGCAATATATGCAATGATTTCCTTAAATTGGTTGGGTTGGGTCTGATTCTGCTGGTAAGCAAAATGTCGTCGGAAACAATATCGGCAATGAATCGCACAAGCTCCGGTCAAGATCAAGAGCACGCGGCCATGATATTTGTGGATGAGACCGGCTACTGGATTCGTGCTTAATTCTTGCAATGGGTCGTGTTCATAACCAGGGACTGCGGTCAGCTCAGCCTGTTGTGTCAAAACCTGCAGTAACAGCGGATCCTGTGGGTCCCCTTTGGTCATACGTTGTGCAAAGCCACGTGGCACACGGGTTTTGAAGGGTACTGCCGGCAAATCGCTGCTGGCAGGGATGGGCAATTGTAAATATGACAGCAAATCAGGCACGGAGCTAAAGCCCTCGGCCAAAATTTTTTGCCAGGATGGGTGTGATTCTCGCATTCGTTCGGTAGACTTGGTAAACTGCCTCGACTTTAACTAAATTATAATCAAATCACAAGAGCGGGGCATCTATGGCAACATACAATAGCAATGAATTAAAAAATGGTCTTAAATTGATGATTGATAATGCGCCCTGCGCTGTGGTTGACTGTGAGTTTGTGAAGCCAGGTAAAGGTCAGGCATTTACCCGTGTCAAAATTCGCAATCTCAAAACTGGACGTGTGGTCGAGCGTACCTACAAGGCTGGCGAGGTGTTTAATTCAGCGGACGTAGTCGATGTTGAAATGCAATATTTATACAACGACGGCGAGCTTTGGCATTTTATGGTTCCGGAGACTTTTGAGCAATATGCGGCTGGCAAAGAATCTATCGAAGAGGCGTTGCAGTGGCTAAAAGAACAAGATAATTGTGTGGTTACTTTATGGAACAATGAGCCGTTGTTGGTGGTCCCGCCGATTTTTGTGACCTTGCTGATCACCGAAACGGATCCAGGACTCAAAGGCGATACCTCTGGGGGCGGTGGCAAACCGGCGGTGTTGGAAACTGGCGCCGTGGTGCGTGTCCCATTGTTTGTGCAAACAGGGGAGCTTATCAAAGTTGACACCCGCAAAGGCGAATATGTTTCTCGAGTCAAAGAGTAGTCCTCGCACCGGCTATTGATTTAAGTTTGCCTGAATAGATTGTACCGGATTGGCATACCATGGTTGCCCGTTAAATTGCCCATAGTAGCCAGAGCGATAATAGCCGGTGCCGCCATAATTGACTACCCCAGTGTTGCCATAGACGTAATCGTAGCCTGGGTTAGGGGTATAACCCGAACCCCAGTATGATGGGCCCATGCCAACAGTATAGCCGGTATAGCCAGAACTGTATGGCTGATTGTACGGATCATTGGTGGTGATGCATGCATTTAAACCCAGCGTTGTTAACGCGAGGCACAAGATTTTGGCGACTATGCTGGCTATTGTTTTTGTTGGCATAATTGTTTGCATGATGATTTCTGCTGGTTAAGCTGCTTTGATCTGAGTATAGACCTCGATTGTAGGGTTATCAAAAAGCACCATAATCTGCGTGTAACCTGCACCTCTGCTGACATATTTAGTAGATTCTAGCCAGGCCAGTGTTGTGCATCCAGCACAGGCTTACATGCTTTTTTATGTCATTTAGGTGTTTTTATAAACAAAAAATTTTATTTTTAACCATATGATCTATAATCAACAATATAGGAGTCTACTGACGCAATCGTTAGGGGGTGCTATGTGTCGTCTGATCGCTTACCTTGGGCACCCGGTGCTGATCGCAGATGTATTAATAAAACCTGTCAATTCAATCATCAATCAGAGCCTTTCGGCACAAGAATCTGAGATAAAAACTAACGGCGATGGTTTTGGGTTAGGTTGGTATGCGCCGGAGATTGATGGCAATCCGGCAGTATTTACTTCAATATTTCCGGCTTGGAGCGATCAAAATCTAGTGAATCTCACGGCCAAGATCAAATCACCAGCGTTTTTTGCGCATGTCCGAGCGGCCAGCAGTGGCGGTGTGGCGGCCTATAATTGCCATCCGTTCATCCATGAGAACATGATGATGATGCACAATGGGCAGATTGCAGATTTTTCTCGAATCAAACGCCATATGCGACGTGTACTAGAAGATGAGATTTATAATTGGATCAAAGGTGAGACAGATTCGGAACATCTATTTGCATTATTTCTTCACTTTGCCAAAAGACGAGCATTAGCAAAAGGTGCGGTTATGGCCGAAGTGCTGGAGGAAACGCTACAACAGGTGCTGGCTTTGCATCGACAACAAGGTATTGCGGCGGCTTCTTTTTTCAATATTTGTATTACCAATGGCAAACAAATGGTCGCCAGTCGCTGTTGTAGTGATCCGCTGGTGCCACCAGAAACTTTACATTATGCTACGGGTGCCCATTTTCTATATCAAAATCAGGTGTGTCATATTGTGCAAGCCAGCCAGTCGCAGCAGTTGGGTTGCGCGTTGGTGACGTCTGAAAAGCTGACGCAATTTGACATTGAATGGCATGATGTCTTGCCCAATCACTTGCTTATCATTGACGAGAATTTTAAAATCGAGCAACGTCCATTGCGTATGTGAGATCACCCTATGCCTTCTTATGATGTAGTATCTGAAATTAATCAAGTTGATTTACGCCATGCGGTCGAAAATGCTGTGCGTGAAGTGGAGACGCGCTTTGATTTTCGGGGTGTGGTGGCTACCTTGGAATTGCAAGAGCTAACCGTTACACTTAAAAGTGAGTCTGATTTTCAAGTCAGACAATTAGAAGATTTATTTCGTAATCACTGCACCAAGCGCGGTGTGGATGCGTCTGGGGTCGAAATAGAAGCAGAGCCGGTGCATAGTGGTAAATTTTTTCTGTTACATATGACCTTCAAACAGGGCTTGGATCAGC
The DNA here is from genome assembly GCA_036752465.1 of Legionellaceae bacterium. Taxonomy (GTDB): domain Bacteria; phylum Pseudomonadota; class Gammaproteobacteria; order Legionellales; family Legionellaceae; genus DAIOSQ01. Next base: position 13,026 of record DAIOSQ010000057.1, read on the forward strand.
CTACTGCCAAAGATATAGTCAAACAGCTAAAAGTCAGCAAATTAAAAGTACAGGCTGCCATTCAAGGCGATAAAATCCGTATCACAGGTAAAAGCCGTGATGACTTGCAAAGCAGCATTGCTTTTTTAAAAAAGGCGGAGATTGCCCTGCC
>DAIOSQ010000058.1:0-12841 GCA_036752465.1 Legionellaceae bacterium
GGTGGTTGCTGGTATTAATGATGGGGGCAATTTGGGGGATGATGTTTTATACTCAGGCACGGTTGCTGCGGCAATGGAAGGACGTTATTTGGGGTTGCCAGCAATCGCTGTTTCCCTAACCAGTATGCAGGATCAACACTACGCCACAGCCGCAGCTGTTACTAAAATGTTGGTGCAAAAGCTGGCACATCAGCCATTGCCTAAGGCCTGTATTTTGAATGTCAATGTACCAGATATACCGGCAGCTCAACTCCAAGGCATACAAGTGACTCGCCTGGGTAAACGCCATCATGCTGAGCCTACCGTGCGATCCAGGGATCCGCGCGGTAAAGAAATTTTCTGGATTGGCCCCCCAGGACCTGAAGCCGATGCTGGCATTGGTACCGATTTTCACGCGATTGCAAATGGATACGCTTCTATGACGCCGTTGCATCTGGATATGACGCATTATCGGATTTTTGATGAAGTGGCTGCTTGGACCGAGGATATGAAATGGATATATTGAAAGTATTTTCTTACTGTTATAGCAAAACCATACAATGGTCTAGGCATCATCATGCGCCTTACTATCTGGCCACTGTATCATTTGCCGAGTCGTCTTTTTTCCCAATACCGCCGGATGTGATGTTGATCAGCATGGGACTAGCTACGCCTGACCGTGCTTGGCGTTATGCGCTGATTGCCACCTTGTTTTCAGTCATTGGTGGCCTGTTTGGCTATTTGATTGGTTATTATGGTATGGAGATTTTAGAGCCTTATATCATGGCATCGTCGTATGCACATGCCTATCAAGTAATTGCTGGTTGGTTCAACCATCATAGTGGTCTCGGTATCGTGCTGATTGCCTCGTTTACGCCGTTTCCCTATAAGATTTTTACCATCACTGCTGGTGCGATGCACATGTCATGGGTACCTTTTTTACTGGGCTCACTGCTGGGTCGAGGATTGCGATTTTTTCTGATTTGCGCGGCCATGTATTTTACTGGTGCAAAGCTTGAGCAAAAATTGCGACGCTATATTGATTTGATGGGCTGGTGCGTGCTTGGCATCATTGCATTTGGCTACGTTTTGGTTAAATGGGTGCTTTGAATGAACAAAAATTGTAGCGGTGTGTGCACTATTTTTCTTACTGCTATCTTAGCGGCGGTACTGGGTTGTTCTGAAAGAAATGATCTGGCACCGGTGGTGGAGTCTCATTGGCGGGCCGTTGGGCATGCGAACACCCATCGGGTTGAGGCAGGAGAAACGCTGTATGCCATAGCTTTTCGCTATGATCTTGATTATCGCAAACTGGCGGCATTAAATCAGTTAACCAGGCCATATCATTTGCAAGTAGGACAAATTTTAAAAATCAATGCGAACTATACGCGCTATCGTCCGCATGTGGCGGCGATTAAGCGCAGTATGCCTATCCATGCCGGGGGCTCAACGCTGACCAAACCAGTACATGTCGTAGCCTTTGCGCGCCACAACTCGCCCTGGATGATGCCTTGCTCTGGTAAGGTCATCGAAAGATTTGCCCCAAATATTGGGCATAAGGGCATGACCATAGCTGGTGTTGCTGGCGAGAAAATTTATGCTGCAGCCAGTGGTGTGGTTGCGTATGCGGGTGATGGTATTAAAGGGTATGGTAATCTGATTATCATCAAACACAACCAACAATATATGACGGCATATGGTTATAACGCGCGCAATCTGGTGCACGAAGGCCAACACGTCACCGCGGGTCAAGTGATTGCAAATATGGGTATGATTGACCAGCACCATTATGGCTTACATTTTGAAATTCGCAACGCCGGTAAACCGGTCAATCCAGAGAATTATTATTCATGATCAGCGCTGAAAGATTGACAATAGCTTGCTAGTCAGTACAAATATAAAGAACTGGTGGTAACATTCTCAGCGTGGGATGTTACGTGCTAGTGGGTTTGTAGGGATTATGATGGGTGACTAGCAATTAAGGATAATATTATGTCTTCGCATGAGGATCTTGCCGATGAAGTAGAAAAATTTACATTAGACGCTGAACACGAATCTGCGGCTAAAGAGCTTGACTTGGTATCGGATGATGAGCTAGACCTCCTGTCCATGGCTGCCTTAGTTGAGGAGGATCTGCCAGCGGATGAACTCAAGCCAGATTTCACGGATGAAACAGATTACCCGAGATATCAACCCAAGGGTAAACATATAGCAAAAGCGATGGATGCAACGCAAATTTATTTAAGTGAAATAGGCTTCTCACCTTTATTATCAGCCGAAGAGGAAGTGTATTATTCCAGATTGGCGCTGCAGGGTGATGCTGCCGGGCGCAAAAAAATGATTGAGTCCAATCTAAGATTGGTCGTAAAAATCGCGAGACGTTATCTCAATCGTGGATTAGCCTTGCTGGATTTGATTGAAGAAGGCAACCTAGGCTTAATGAAATCGGTGGAAAAGTTCGATCCTGACCGAGGATTTCGCTTTTCAACCTATGCCACCTGGTGGATTAGGCAAACCATAGAACGCGCTATTATGAATCAAACTCGCACCATACGCTTGCCTATTCATGTGTTAAAAGAATTAAATGTCTACTTACGTGCCGCTCGTGAGCTGACGCAAAAGTTGGATCACGAGCCGTCGGCAGAAGAAATTGCCGATATGTTGGATAAACCTCTGGCTGAGGTTCAGGCCATGTTAGGGTTGAATGAAAAAATTACTTCTGTGGATACGCCGATTGGTTTTGATGAAAATAAGTCGCTTCTGGAAACCATTGCTGACGAAAATAGCCATAATCCAATCGAAGAATTAACCGATGAAAATATGCATCTGCATATTGAAACGTTCCTTGACGTCTTGACAGAAAATCAACGTGAAGTGATAGCGCGGCGCTTTGGTTTGCGTGGTTACGAGAAGTCGACGTTAGAAGATGTTGGTAGAGAGATCAATTTGACCCGCGAAAGAGTGCGTCAAATCCAAGTTGAAGCGTTGAAAACTCTGCGAACGTTATTAGAAGAGCTGGGTTTAACCCAAGAGGATTTGTTTTAATTCAAAAAAACAAATTGTGCGCATGCTCTAGGCTGCCGCAGTGTGCCATGGGGTGTAGGTGTTGCAATGCATCCAGTGGCAGATATCTGTTTAGCGCGGCTTGGCAACATGCGCAAAGTGATTGCTTAATCCTTGCCAACACTGACTATAAGTTTTTTCTCGACTGTGGTGATCAAATGCTTTTTTTGTGACCAGCCAAGGGAGACATGACTCGAACATAAATGCCAAGGTATGCTCATAGTGCTGCGGTATAAGCTTGGTATGGCTGGCTGCGGCAAAGCCATCGGCATCAGGGCCATGTGCTGTCATGCAATTATGGATACTTACACCGCCAACACTAAACCCGGTTTTTTTAGCATCATAGGCCCCCTCAATCAAGCCCATCATCTCGTTCATGACATTGCGGTGATAATAAGGTAGACGAAAAGAATGTTCGGCTACCATCCACCTTGATGGAAATATAACAAAATCGAGATGTGCTACGCCAGTTGTAGGGCTGGGTGAGGTCAGCACTGTAAAAATTGAAGGATCCGGATGATCGAAGCTTACGGTATTTATGGTGTTAAATAGCGATAAATCATAACTGTAAGGGGCGTAATTGCCATGCCAGGCGACAACATTGAGCGGTGAGTGCGGCGCAGTTGTTTGCCACAAATGGTTTTGATATTTGCAGATAAGGCTTACTGAGTCAGTTTCGATGGTTTCATAGGCGGCATGCGGATATAAAAAATGTCGTGGGTTTGCTAGGGCATTGGCGCCCATGAATCCTAACTCTGGCAAGGTTAGGGGTACTCCGCCATTTTCGCATAGATAGCCCGCAGCTTGGGCAGTTAATAGTTCGACTGTAAAGCGAATACCGCGTGGTACGACTGCGATCATGCCAGGAGCCAGTGCTAAGATACCCATTTCCGTGCGAAGTTTAATCTCCCCTTGATAGGGAATAAATAATAACTCACCATCATAGTTGCTGTAATAACGCTGCTCCATTGATGCTGTACACTGGTAAATATAACTATGTAAATCCGTGTTGCCAGCTAAGTGCCATAAACCGTCGATGAAATCAAGTGCGTTGGTGGGGTTGCTCATAGGTGACCAACGCAGGGGATTGGGTGGTTGCAGCGGCAGCCAAGCTTGGGTGGCAGGCCCGTAATAGGTATAGTCGGCTTGGACGGTTGAGGGCAACATGCGATATAGCCAGCTATGTAAATTTTGCGCCCTTGGCCTGGTGAACGCGCTGCCACTGATTTGCTCTGCATATAAACCAAGCGGTGGCTGCTGCGGTGAATTTTGGTCACGTGGCAAAGCGCCTGGCAGTGCTTCAGTCGCATGATGGTTCGCAAATCCTTGCATAGTGTTATCCGCCATTAAGTTTTTCGCACATATTGACACCCAGCGGTTGTCAGGATTTATTTTATCATAGTCTACGATTGAACTGTAACAGTATCGTGCGCAACGAAGTGCACAGCAACGATTATCCATTGTATAATCTGGCTAGGGTTAATATTTAATTAGGGTGAGAGCAAAACATGGCAGGACATAGCAAATGGGCTAATATTAAATTTCGTAAGAGCGCACAAGATGCCAAAAGAGGCAAAATATTCACAAAACTTATCCGTGAAATTACGGTTGCGGCGCGTATGGGTGGTGCCGAAGAAAGCAGCAATCCCAGGTTACGCGACGTGGTGATGAAAGCCTTAAAAGCGAATATGAAACGGGATACCGTTGATAATGCCATCAAACGCGGTGCCGGTGGTTTAGACGGTGCCAATATGCACCATATGCGCTACGAGGGTTATGGTCCGCAGGGTGTGGCGATTTTAGTTGATTGTTTGTCGGACAATAAAAACCGCACCGTCTCTGAAGTTAGACATGCCTTCACTAAGCATGGTGGTAATTTAGGCACAGACGGTTCGGTGGCGTATTTGTTCAATGAACAAGGCGAGATATTGTTGGCCAGCGATGCTCCCAAAGAGCATGCTATGGATGTTGCGATTGAGGCAGGTGCCGATGATGTCGCAATCGACCACGACCAAGTTGAAATCATCACCCCTGTAGAAAATTATCATGCAGTTTTGTCTGCCCTGGAGGCGGCCCAGATCGAAGTTGAGCAGTCTCATCTGACCATGCGTGCAAGACTTGCCGTACCTGTGCAGGAAGATGCAGCTGAAAGTTTGCTTAAGTTGATCGATGCACTAGAAGATCTTGATGATGTGCAAATGGTGTATAGCAATGCTGAGTTTCCGGATACTTTATATGAGTCAGCATGACGATTATTTTGGGGATTGATCCAGGCTCGCGCGTCACTGGCTACGGATTGCTGCGCGAAAGCAATCGTACATTACATTATGTAGATAGCGGTTGTATCCGCACGGATAACGGTCAATTGTCTGTGCGGTTGTTACAGATTTTTAATGGGATCTGTGAGTTGTTAGAAAAATATCATCCCAATGAAATTGCCATAGAACAAGTTTTTATGCATAAAAATCCCAATTCCGCACTGAAATTGGGACATGCGCGCGGGGTGGCCATGGTCGCTTGCGCCTCGCATCGTTTGCCGGTTAATGAATATTCTGCTCGCGAAGTTAAGCAATCGGTGGTTGGTTATGGCGCCGCAGAAAAAGAACAAGTCAAGCATATGGTGGTGCAGTTATTGGCATTAAGTAGCGCGCCACAAACGGATGCTGCTGATGCTTTGGCAATTGCCATTTGTCATAGTTATAAGCGCAATCAATTAATAATGATGCAATGGAGCAAACGACGATGATAGGGTATTTACGTGGTGATGTCATGGATAAACCGCAACCAGGGCGTTTTGTAATTGATGTGAATGGTGTCGGTTATGATGTAGAAACATCATTGGCAACTTTTTTTCAATTGGATGCGCAGCCAGCAGCGGTGGCTTTGCACATTCATACCATCGTTAGAGAAGATGCTTTATTGCTTTATGGGTTTGCTGATAAAGCGGAACGGTCATTATTCCGCGCTTTGATCAAAGTCAATGGTGTGGGGCCAAAATTGGCGATGACGATTCTCTCCAGTATCAGTCCGCATGAATTTATCGAACAGGTGCGTCGTGAAAATATTGCTTTTCTAATCAGAATACCCGGTGTTGGTAAGAAAACGGCCGAACGTTTGTTGGTCGAGATGAAAGACAGCGTACAACAGTTATCAGTCAACAAAAGTGTTGCTTCGCTTGCGCAGTTGCCACGCTCACATCAGGACGAAGCCAGCAGTGCACTGGAGGCTCTTGGGTATAAACCGCAGGATGTGGTAAAGGCAATGAACAAATTAGATACCAACCAACATGGCTGTGAAGAACTTATCAAACAAGCTCTGCAAATTTTATCTCATCGTTGAGCTTGAGCCATAGTGTATGCATAATGCGTGGCGGAGAGGCAGGGATTCGAACCCTGGGAAGGTTGCCCTTCAACGGTTTTCAAGACCGCCGCAATCGACCGCTCTGCCACCTCTCCACAGAAAAGAGATACTATAATATGCGACAGCAATTTGCAAATTTTTTTAAAAAACACTCGCAAAATCATAGGCAGTCAGTATAATTTCGAAAAATTGCAAGTGTTTTGGAATTATTATGCTAGTAAAACGCATTGTCATGCTCAGCATGCTCGCCTTGTTATGTTCACTGACAGCCTGTAAACATTGGTGGGCCAATGATGATGAGCATAATCCATTCCAGGGGATGAGCGCGAAACAATTATACGATGAAGCCAGTTCGCAGTTGCATAAAAAAGAATATTCTGCCGCGATTAAACGTTATGAAGCCTTAGACGTCATGTATCCGTTTAACGATTATGCGGAGCAAGCCGATCTTGACTTGATTTATGCCTATTACAAAAAAGAAGATTATGGTTCTGCAGCGGCTACTGCCGAGCGTTTTATCCATTTGTATCCGCGTGGTCAGCATGTTGATTATGCCTACTATATGAAAGGGTTGGCTAATTTTCAGCAATTGCGCGGTGCTTTGGCTAATATCATACCTTTGGATGAATCTTGGCGCGATCCTGGCACGCAATCGCAAGCGTACTCTGATTTTGCGACTTTGGTGCAAAAATTCCCAGACAGTCAATATAAAGCGAATGCTCTGCAACGCATGATTTACCTGAGAAATATGTTCGCACAACATGAATTGAATATAGCGCTTTATTACTATGAACACCAAATGTATGTGGCTGCCATTGGCCGAGCTGATGCGCTGCTCAAAACCTATCCCCAAGCACCCAGTGCACGACGTGCGCTGATCGTCATGTACAACGCCAAGCGGGCATTAGGGCTTAACGATGCGGCAGATGATGTCGCCAAAACATATCAAGCAACGTATCACCAAGCAATCCCTAGTAAGCAACGTCTGGTCGCGAATATATAACCAGGCTATACTGGCAACTTGCGCGCTGTGCAAACGGTAGGGGGCGTCATGCGCTCTGTCAGTGCTGCGGTATTCTGCCGAAGTTCCTGTAAGGGGATGATCACAAAATCACGTTGCCACATGGCAGGATGCGGAATAGTCAGTTGATGGTGACGAATCTGTTGGTTGCCGTAGAGTAAAATGTCAATATCAATCGTTCTTGCGCCCCAGCGTTTTTTGCGGAGGCGTTGCTGTATTCGTTCAATATTTTGACAACTTTTCAATAAGCTTAATGGGGGGAGATTGGTATGGATCTCGACGACAGCATTGCAATACCGCGGCTGCGCTTTCAGCCCCTGTGGCTCAGTTAAATAAAATCCAGACCTGCGGCTAACCAGCACGCGCGGTAATTTTTGCAAACGTCTAATGGCGAATGCCAGTTGGCGTTGTGGCGATTTCAGATTACTCCCTAGGCCAAGATAACACAGGGTCATGTTGCTTTGGGAGGCGTTTTTGACTGTTGCTGCTGGGCTGGCGGAGCGCTATGTTCTATCGCATCGATCATGCGTTGTTGGGCGTCTTCGCTAACTGCTTGAAAAGTAGTCCACCATTGGGCGAGTTCTGCGGATTCATCTTTAGCCAAAGCACGCAATAGCAAAAAATCATAAGCTGCTCTGAATCTTGAGTGCTCGAGCACATGATACGCTCTATTGCCAGTACGCTTAGCAAAACGAAATTGCATCAGCCACATTTCGCGAATAATCATGCTGAAGCGTTTCGGAATAGCAATGATTTTATGCTGCTCGGCCAGCGTCAATGACATGGCTTTTTCAATGGCGGGCAATGCATCTAGGCCGGTTGATTGAAGTTGCTGCGAACGGGCTAGCATGGGAAACCATAAAAATACCGCAAAAATAAACGCGGGTGTGACTGTTTTGTTAGCCCTGATACGTTGATCCGTATTGTTCATGGCTATGTTGATCAGATCCTGTATGGGGTACGCACTGTTGTTTAACATCTGCATGGTTTCAGGAAACAGGTATTGGAATAATTGGTAATGCAGCAATAATTGCTGCGCCGCATGCGCATGACCACACTGATATAGCTTAGTCATTTCATCGAACAAACGTGAGCTTGATACACCTGAGAGCAAATGGCCGTAATTAAAGATCGTCTTGGCTGTGGTAGTCTCGATGGTAAACTGCAGTTTTGCACCGAAACGAATCACGCGCAACATTCTAACGGGGTCCTCTTGGTAGCGTTTGGCAGGGTCACCTATCATCCGAATGGTTTGTTGCTGTATGTCGGCAACCCCATGGGTAAAATCGATGATTGAGCCATCTGCTAAATTGTAGTAGAGCGAGTTGATGCTGATATCTCGGCGCCAGGCATCTTCTTCTAGGCTACCGAATACATTATCCCGAATGAGCATTCCTTGATCATTGGTTTGATGATTAATATCCAGCTCTTCATGACCGCGCCTGAAAGTAGCTACTTCAATGATATCGCGGTTGTAAAGTACATGAACTAATTTAAAGCGTCGACCGATGATGCGGGAGTTACGAAATAAACTGCGCACCTGAGTAGGGGTTGCATTGGTTGCGATATCAAAATCTTTTGGCATTTTCTTTAACAACAAATCGCGCACACTGCCGCCAACCAAATATGCTTCAAAACCACTGCTGTTGAGGCGATTTAAGACTTTGATGGCGTTGACGTTGATATCTGCTTTTGATAATTGATGCGCGGATCGGGCGATCAAAAATTTTTTATCAATAAGATTTTTTTGTGGTTTGCGTTGTATACGCAACATTTTTTTGATTAACTTGATGATAATACTTACCTCAATAGTCATTGCACGCACGCTTGTTCAAAGCATTGACGAGCGGTCATATTTATGGCTTGCTTAGGAGCAAGGTTGCGAAAAAATTGCCCCCAGGTTGCGCAAAATATAAACTTCTCTGGCCGCACAGGGAGCCGTTACCCTTAATCAACAGAAATGGGTATAGTGGATTTAATTGCCGAAGCTACGATTATAGCCAAGGTTTTGCAGAAAGTGAATGACACAGGAGCATACAGTTGCCATGGATATTGTAAATTTGCTTGTCAGTATTGTGATACTGATTATTTTAGAGCTGGTTTTGGGGATAGATAATTTGGTGTTTTTAACCATTTTAACGGAAAAATTGCCACAGTCTCAGCGCAAACAAGCCAGACGTGCTGGGTTATTATTGGCCATGGTCACCCGGTTGCTTTTTTTGTTGAGCGCGGTTTTCTTGGTTGGGCTGACAGAGCCATTGCTGCACATCAACACCCAGAGCTTTTCCGTGCGTAGTTTGTTCATGTTGTTTGGCGGGCTGTTTTTGTTGTATAAGTCCACCCAAGCCATTCATGCCGATCTAGATGTACAGCAGCCTATCAAGCGCGCACCAAAAGAGCAGAAGTACGCAAGTTTTTTTGCTATTGTTTCGCAAATTGCTCTCATGGATATTATTTTTTCTTTCGATAGCGTGCTCACAGCTATTGGCTTGACCACGCAATTCTGGGTAATGGCGCTGGCGATTATCATTGCCATCGTCATGATGATCTATGCGAGTGAGCCGGTAGCGGTGTTGGTTGAAAAATATCCCTCGATTAAAATGCTGGCGTTGAGCTTTTTAATCATGATCGGGATGATGCTAATTGCCGATGGGTTTATGTATCATATTCCCAGAGGATATATTTATTTTGCTATGGGCTTTTCTTTGTTTGTCGAAATACTGAATCTTCTAAAAGATAGCCGTGTATCTAAACTAAGGAAATAGTCATGTTATATGTCAAAGCCTGGCATATTATTGCCATGGTTACTTGGTTTGCTGGGTTGTTTTATTTGCCGCGTTTGTTTGTGTATCATGCGGAAACCAGCGACGCCCTCAGTATTGCCCGCTTTAAAACCATGGAGCGTCGACTGTATTATGGGATCACTTGGCCTGGTGGGGTGTTGACCACCGTACTTGGTGCCTTATTGCTGAGTTATCAAGCCCTCGAATACTTACAAGCTGGTTGGATGCAAGCCAAAATATTTGCCGTGCTGGTGCTTTGGGGCTACCATTTGGCCTGTGGGTACTATGTGCGACGATTTGCAGCGGACCAAGCACATGAAAAAGCCATATTTTTTCGAATATTCAACGAAATACCGACTATACTGCTGATCACCATCGTTCTATTGGTGGTGATCAAACCATTCCACACCCTCACGTGAGTGATAATGTTCTAAAGCTTGTACCTGTGAGGTTTGACCGTGCTTGGCTAAATAGGCTAAAACATCGAAAAAATTGATGAGGGCAATCACTGTGATGCCTTGCTGTTTGATTTCATCCAAAGTCGAGGTTTTGCCTATGCCCCGCTCACAGCGGTCCAAAGCGATGATTACGCCGGTTAAGTTGCCTTGAGTGGTTTGAATGAGTTGTTGGGATGAACGAAAAGCTGTGCCGGCGGTGATGACATCATCAATCATGATGACATTGCCGGTTAAGGCTGCCCCCATTAGTTGACCCCCTTCACCGTGGTCTTTGACTTCTTTGCGATTAAAAGTAACTGTCACATCGCGCTGGTGCTGTGTGCTGAGGGCAATCGCAGTTGCAGTGGCCAGTGGCAACCCTTTGTAAGCAGGCCCAAACAGGTGATCAAAAGGTACATGGGCATTTAAGAGCGCTGTAGCATAATATTCGCCAAGGCGTTGCAATTGCGATCCTGAAGAAAATAAACCTACATTGAAAAAGTAAGGACTGATTCTACCTGATTTCAACACAAACTCGCCCAGCTGTAGGACCTTGCTGTGTATGGCAAACTCAATGAACGATTCTTTAAATGGATCCATGGTGATTTCCTAGTAATTTCAAATAAAATGCTGTTATTATCTTACGGGTAGGTGCAGGAGTTTACCATTTTGTTATACGACTTTTCTATGGATATTGAGGATCGCTACATGTCAAATCGCGAGAGTGGTGTTGTCAAATGGTTCAATGAAAAAAAAGGTTTTGGATTTATATTGAACCAACAAGGAGATGATATTTTTGTGCACTACAAAGATATCCGAGGAGAGGGATTTAAGACCCTGCAGGAAAATGACCCTGTTTCTTTTGTGGCCGAAAAAGGCCCTAAAGGCTTAAAAGCACATGACGTGATGATTGAGCATGAGCCTGCATAAACAACATGCGCACGCAGTGGTTATCATAGGCGCGACCAACGAACTTGGCTATGAGTTGGCGAAGTGTTATCTGCGATCTGGGGTAAATGTTGTCATGGCGGATCATGCTGTGGCAAAATTGTGCAATGATGTGGAGTCACTGAGCGTCATTAACCCGCAACAAAAAGTTGTCGGTGTGGTATGCGACACAAAAAATATGGAGCAGGTCAGAAATCTGGTCAAACAGACTTATGCTCATTTCCAACAAATCAGCGCCTTATTTATCCAGGAGTCCGCCACCCCGCAGCAAGGCTTGTTTTGGGAATTAACTCCAGAACATATTTCTCGAGTGATGGGTACGGATGTGCTGGGTATGGTGCAACTTATTCAAACATTTATGCCTTTTCTGTTGAAGCAACAAGTACGCTGCCGCATCATTAATATAGCGAGCGTGTATGCGCTGTGTAACGGCTCTCATATGACTGCACACACCGTGTTGCACCATGCTATGTTGGCGTTATCTGAATCATTATATTTTGATTTGCTACGACAAGGCTTGCCGATTGATGTGTCGGTCGTATGTCCCTTCAATGCGTTAAAAAACTCAGCAATCACCAAAAAAATCGGCTTGTTTACAGAGCAGCTACAACAGTTACTCTATACCCCTACGCAAGCATTCAATACCAAGACGGCTGGTATTGCTGCACAAATTTTGCAAGGTATAGAAGATAAAATTTTTTATATTATACCTGGTGCGGATAAACAAGTATTGCTTAATTATACGCAAGCTCGCTTAGAAGCGATCCGCGATGGGATGCCCCCGCCTTATGAATACGCCGAAGCGCAGTCAGCTGTGGCGGTTAAGGGTGTGAATGCCCAAACAGGGGCGCCTGCATGAAGGAGTGCACTGAAAGAGAGTAGTATGGAACTCAATAATAGGGTTAACGCTTTGCTATAAAACGTTTGAGTACTCACGGCGCTTTCCCAGACTGGACCGAGCCTTAAGGTTGTAACACCTCTAGATTTGAGCGTTTCAAGTAATTTGGAAGGCAAAAAATTCGTATGCTCACCCGGCTCATCTTGAGTCTCTGCAAATCCAGTGGAACTGACGGCCGTCAATGCAGCAAGTAGTAATACGTGATGGTTTCGCCATTTTTTAAGCATTATCGCTATATCCTTATAGGTCTATCCATTAGCAAACATCTATCATATAAAGCAATAAAGCAATAAAGCAATAAAGCAATAAAGCAATAAAGCAATAAAGCAATAAAGCAATAAAGCAATAAAGC
>DAIOSQ010000059.1:0-12544 GCA_036752465.1 Legionellaceae bacterium
AGCAAGGGTTTTGGACCGATTTTTTAGTTGATCAAAAATGAGGGGATTGCTGAGGGCGCAACCGAGCAAAGCTTTGCTGGCTATGATAAAGTCTATCATATCAAAGATCTAGAACGCGTACTTTATCAAGAAGTGCAGCGATTAGGCATTCGTATTGAGCATAAAAAATTTGTTAGTCTTTATCAAGATTTATACCAGCCTGGCCTGGTCGTAAGCGATGAAAAAACGCAGCAGCATGAAGTCATTCGTGCAGAGTTTGTGTTTGACTGCACTGGGCAGAAACGCAGTGTGATATGGGATGTCAATCAAAAAATAACCACGCAACCATTTCAACTGGTGGACATGTGCGATGTCGCAGTAAAAAATCATATGCTTGCATACATACGTATGACGCCAAGCGCATTTGAGACGCTGGATACTGGCATTCAATCGTCGGTGGGTCGCGATGATGATGAGGCCTACACCGCATCACTATTGCAGCTACGCCAATTGGGTTGGCAAGAGTTTAAGTACCCTCGCTTGTATATGGCTAATTTCGGCAAAAACAAAGTTTGTTTATATCTGCATGCCCCAGAGGGCTTGGCTCCAGAAAATGCTGATCTTTGGCTAAAAAGCGTGCTTGCTTGCTACGCACAAGATATTGCATATGAACATTTGCCCCCTTCGAAAAAGTATAGACACAAGCCACGTTTTGGTACGTTTACTATGTCGACTCAAATGCTTAATTGCGTATCTTATCAGGATGAAAAGCGCAGCTTACCCATGGTGGTTGCTCTGGGAGATGCACAAATTGATTTTGATTATTATCTTGCGCACGGGGTACATGATGGTTTGCAGCGCATTGATGCATTGTTAGAACACATTGTGGTGTACGATAAAAAAATACAGTATTTTGACGCACAAGAATATTCAGATTTACTGCAACAACAGCTGCGAGAGCATAGTGTACGGGTGGTTGCAGCACAAAAAAAAGTGCTCTCTGAATTTACAGAAAGTGCTCAAATGGCCATTGCCAAATTGCAGCGATCATTGCAGCTGCCAAGGTTTGCTGATCAGCAGCAGCCTATCCATGCTTTGCTTGAGGTGGCCAAAGTTCGCGGTGATTATGCGACAGTGCTGCAGGGTATGCAGCAATTGCCTCACAGCGGTCAGCTTTACATGTTAGCCAATCTGACAGTGTTGCGGGATGGTCTGGTCAAGGTATGGAACAAAATTGCCTTAATTCCGCAGCATGAAACACAGATGATAGAACTGATGAAAACGCTGGCAATTGCTTGGAAGGAAGAGGGCAATGCCGCCTACAAAAATCAAAAATATCCAGCTGCCATCAAAGCGTACGCGGATGCTATTGTGCTGCTGCAGTACTTGCCGGTGCAGCCAGATAGTCAAATGTTGTTATTAACGTTATATTCTAATCAAGCGGTCACTTGTAAAGCAAATCAAGACTATCCGCAAGCGATTGCCTACGCTCAGTTGGGCATAGGCATGGCGTCAACGCAAGCGGTGCCGCAGAAACTTGCAGAAAAATTAATCTATCAACTTATGATTGCTTTGTGTGCAAGGACAACCAGCTTACTGGCGCAAAATCGGCCACAAGAAGCGTACAGTTCTTACCAAGATACACTGGAAAACTGGCAGCAATTGCAGCAAAAGCTTGCCATATCATTGCGTCATACAATTAGCAATTTGGTGAATGAATTGAAGCTTGCTATGCCTGTTGAGACAAGTGTGGATGCCCTGAGCGAATGCGGATGTATTGACTCTACTACCGCATCGACATGTAGCGTTACTGATGTAGAAGAGCGATTGTGGCCGGTTGAAGGTACTGAAAAATTACCGTATGGATTTTTTGTTGACAATAAAACGCCAGCAGTCAGGCCCGCCCCTTATACCGGTCAGCAGCGTTCGATCGGACGATGTTTGATCTTATAGTGCGTCCTCTTCATCGTCAGCGACGCTGAAGGAAGATCCACAACCACAGGTGGTTTTAGCATTTGGGTTACGAATGACGAATTGCTCTTGGATACCTGTGGTGAAATCAATCTCGGCATTTTCTAAGTAGGGCAAGCTCATAGGGTCGATCAGTAATTTAACGGATGATTGCCCATCTGAGCAAACTTGCTCAATGACAGTGTCGTCTTCGTCTATAGCTTGCGCGAAAGTAAAGCCATATTGAAAACCAGAGCAGCCGCCTCCTGTGATATATACGCGCAAATTTAGGTGAGGATTGGCTTCTTCATGGATTAACTGGGCGACCTTATCTGCGGCGGTCATAGACAGACGAACACCACAAACTACAGTAGGGTTAGATGTATGCATACTCATAGTAATTTCTAGCGAGTTTTAAAAGAGTTTCAGTATATCACTATCTGATCACTTCTTCTATTACCGCGCCACCCAAACACTGAGTTTTATCATAAAAAACAATGTACTGTCCTGGGGTGATGGCCCGTTGTGCGCTGGCAAACATGATGGTATGTGCTGTTTCGCCGGGAGAAATAACGCAGGCTTGTTCTTGTTGACGATATCTGGTTTTAGCAAAACAAGTCAGCGGTAATATCGGTGTTTGTGGGGTGAGCCAATGTATAGCGCCTGAAATGAGGCCTTGTGCATATAGTCGTGGGTGATGGGCGCCTTGCGCCACCCATAGCGTATTGCTGTCGATGTCTTTGTCTACCACATACCAAGGCTCGGCGCTGGCTGATTTGCTGCCGCCAATCCCTAAGCCCTGACGCTGACCTAAGGTATAAAACATTAAACCATCATGGCGGCCAATGACCATGCCTGCCATGTTTTTAATGTCCCCAGGCTGCGCCAGAATATACTCATTAAGAAAAGGTTTAAATCGTCTTTCGCCAATAAAACAAATCCCAGTAGAATCTTTTTTGGCATGCGTACTGAATTGACAGCTTGCGGCGATCGCACGGACTTCCTGTTTCAAGTAATGCCCAATGGGCAATAAGGTTTTGCGCAAAGCTTCTGGCGCAATTGCATGTAAAAAATAAGTTTGATCTTTGTCACGATCTTTGGCTTTGTGCAATGAAGCATAGGTTGCATGATGTTGCACCTTGGCATAATGACCGGTGGCGATAAAATCTGCCCCCAAACTGAGCGCATGTTGTAAAAAAGCTTTGAATTTGATTTCTTTATTGCACAAAACATCGGGATTGGGGGTGCGAGCTTGACTATACTCGTCAAGAAAATGGGTAAAAACCGTTTGCCAATACTGTGCAGCAAAGTTGACCCCATGCAGTGGTATGCCCAATAGATCACAGACCTCCTGGGCATCTTTAAGGTCTTGTGCAGATGTGCAAAGCTCGGCATTATCATCCTGCTCCCAATTTTTCATGAACAGACCTTCCACCTGATACCCTTGCTGGATAAGCAAGTAGGCTGCCACTGAAGAGTCCACCCCGCCGGACATACCTACGATTACTTTCTCTTTCATATGGTCACTTAAATGTATAAAATTTGCATATTTTACGCTATACTCGGGGCAGATCACAATCGTATTGGTATGCTATGAGGATTTGCTTAAAAACTTACGCCAAACATCGGCAGATATCATCCATGGGTATGACACTACATGCGCGCTTGCCGTTTTGGATAAAGCCGCCATGTCAATTGCAGTGTGCCATTCAAGTAGAATCAGTTGATACCTATTATTTGATGCAGTTGGAAGTTTGGGCAACACTGCACCTTACGTGTCAACGCTGTATGCACGAGTTTGTTTATGATTATCATCAGCAGAATGTAATGGCCGTCTGTGCCGATGAACAAACTGCAGATAGGTTGATGTCCACGTATGACTGTATGCTGCATCTAGGTGGTATGCTGCAGCTTGATGATGTTTTAACAGATGAATTATACTTATTCGCACCAGAAAAACATCTAGATGAGGCGTTGTGCCAACTGGAGTGAGAACGCTTATGCCAATTTCTTGGTAATAAAGCTTGGATTCATAGGAAAAAATCGGTAAAATCCCTCGCTCTTGTAAAAACAAATTGATTAGGAGTAATACAATGGCCGTTCAACAAAACAAAAAATCACGCTCCAGACGTGATATGCGCCGCTCACATGATGCTTTAACTCTTCCCACTTTGTCTGTTGATGCCACGACCGGTGAAACACATAGACGTCATCATCTGACTGAAGATGGGTATTACCGTGGTCGCAAAGTACTAGATACTGCAGAAACCATTTATGAAGAACAAGAGTAACTAGCTTGAAATACATTACCATTGCCATAGATGCGATGGGAGGCGATCACGGATTATCCATCGTGATACCGGCCTGCCTGCGTGCTATTGGTAAAAATAGCGTATTAAAGCTTATATTGGTTGGTGATAGCTCACAAATCGCACAGCATCTTAGCTTGCACGGTGTCGTGTCGCATGACCGCATTGAAATTAAGCATGCTTCTCAAGTGGTGGAAATGGATGAGCTGCCGTCGCACGCTATGCGCAATAAAAAAGATTCTTCCATGCGGGTTGCGATCAATCTAGTCAAAGAAGAACTTGCCGGTGCTTGTGTCAGTGCAGGAAATACTGGCGCACTGATGGCGATTGCCCGTTTTGTTTTGAAAACTCTCCCCGGTATTGATAGGCCGGCCATTATTGCAGAACTACCCACGTATAAAGGACGCACCCGGGTGATGGATTTGGGGGCGAACGTCGATTCTTGTGCCGAGCATTTGTTTCAGTTTGCGGTGATGGGATCAGCGCTTATCCAGGCATTAGACCATAAAAAAAATCCTAAAGTAGCTGTTTTGAATATCGGAGTTGAAGAAATCAAGGGCAATGACCAAGTCAAACGCACCGCCCATATGCTCAGTGAATGTGACCAAATCAATTACGTTGGCTACGTTGAAGGCAATCATTTTTACTCAGGTGACGTTGATTTGGTGGTGTGTGATGGCTTTGTTGGCAATGTCGCGCTCAAAGCAAGCGAAGGCCTCGCTAAATTGATGTTGACGGTACTTAAAGAGTCCTTCCGGCGCAATTTGTTTGCCAAATTCGTCGGCCTGCTGGCGTTACCTGCAGTATCTCATTTAAAAAGACGCATGGATCCAGCCCGTTACAATGGGGCAAGCATGCTTGGCTTGAATGGTATCGTCATTAAAAGCCATGGCGGTGCGAATGAAGTGGCTTTTCAATATGCGATTGAGCATGCTGTGTTACAAGTAAAAAATAATGTAGTTGACTTGCTGCGAGACCAAATTGCTGATTTTGTCAATCAAGGCATGTTGTTATAAGCGAGTGACGTCGAAGCCAAAGTTGACTGCTTGATGAGCAGTTAGATTTGTGCGCAGGTCGAACGAACAGGAGAATATATGCATCTGTCAACAACCGCATTGGTATTTCCCGGACAAGGTTCACAGTCGGTTGGGATGTTGCAAGAGTTGCACGACCTTTATCCACTGATTCAAGCGACATTTGACGAAGTGTCCTCACATGTGGGCTACGATGTGTGGCAGTTGGCGCAACAGGGGCCGGAAGAACAGCTCAACCAAACTGAATACACCCAAGTGGCGATGTTGGCGGCAGATGTTGCCCTGTACCGAGTGTTACAAGCGACCAATTCGGTAACTCCGCGGATGATGGCTGGTCATAGTTTGGGCGAGTATGCCGCACTGGTTTGTGCTGGTTCGTTGGATTTATGTGCGGCGGCAGCTTTAGTGATGACTCGTGGCCAGCTGATGCAGTCCACGGTACCGCTAGGGCAAGGCGCTATGGCGGCTATTATTGGGTTAAGCGATGACAAGGTGCAAGTTATTTGTGATGCGGCCAGCACCGCAACCGAACAAGTAACGCCTGCCAATTATAATGCCATAGGGCAAATCGTCATAGCCGGCCACACGGCAGCGGTAACGCGAGCCATAGAGCTGGCGGAGCAGAACAAGGCGCTTATGGCAAAAACCATACCTGTTAGCGTCCCTTGTCATTGTGCGTTACTAACCGAAGCGGCTACATTATTTGCACAATACTTGCACGAATGTGTTTTTAAAATTCCAAATATTGCCGTTGTGAGCAATGTCGATTGCAGTGTCTACACTTCGGCGGAGCACATTCGCCGTTTATTGGCGTTACAGTTGCATCAGCCGGTGCGCTGGGTGGAATCTATTCAAAGCATGCAACGGCAAGGTGTGGAATTATTTATAGAATGCGGCCCAGGCAAAGTGTTATCAGGGCTTATCAAGCGTATTGATAAATCCCTAAAAACAGCAAGTGTTCTTGATATATTAAAGGTGTGAGCATGGCAAGTTTAACAGGTAAAATAGCATTGGTAACAGGCGCTAGTCGAGGCATAGGACAAGCGATTGCGGACACACTGGCAGCCCAAGGCGCCTACGTAGTGGGTACCGCGACCAGCGCTGAAGGTGCGGATAACATTACCACGGCGTTGCAACAAAATCATGGCCTGGGCCATGGTCTGGTGTGCGATGTGACCCAGCCGGATCATATCGAACGTTTGCTGCAAGAGTTGACTGAGCAGCAAAAATTACCGGCCATACTGGTGAATAATGCAGGTATCACCCGCGATAATTTATTGCTAAGAATGGACGATGAGCAGTGGGAGCAGGTCATTGCCACCAATCTCACGGCGGTGTTTAAGTTAACCAAAGCATGCATCAAACCTATGTTTAAAGCGCGCTATGGGCGTGTGATCTCGGTGGGTTCGGTGGTTGCCGCCAGCGGCAATCCAGGACAGTGCAATTATACTGCTGCCAAAGCAGGTCTCATCGGTTTTTCAAAATCACTGGCACACGAAATAGCCAGCCGTGGTATTACGGTCAATGTGGTAGCACCAGGGTTTATCGATACCGATATGACCTTGCAACTACCGGATATGTTAAAAGAAGAAATGCTCAAACGCATTCCGATGAAGCGTCTGGGCAAGAAAGAGGATGTGGCTGAGGCGGTTGCCTTTTTAGCATCGGACGTTGCAAATTATATCACCGGGACTACATTGCATGTGAACGGCGGTATGTATATGGATTAGCTTGCGTTATTTTTCGAATTGAATAAACTACACAACAATCATTTTTTAATTAACAAAGGAAAAACAAACAATGAGTACAATAGCAGAAAGAGTCCGTAAAATAGTGATCGAGCAGTTAGGTGTTAAAGATGAAGAATTGCGCAACGACGCTTCTTTTGTTGACGACTTAGGTGCTGATTCCTTGGATACGGTCGAGTTGGTTATGGCTTTAGAAGAAGAGTTTGAAACTGAAATTCCAGATGAAAAAGCTGAAAAAATCACCACCATTCAAGAAGCCATCGATTATATCGAAGCGCATTCTAAGAAAGAAGACTAATTAAGACGGCGTTTTTAACTGAACGCTGATTTGAATCAATTGTCTGGAGTAATTATTGAGTAAGCGGCGCGTAGTCATTACCGGTATGGGTATGGTCACACCGGTTGGAAATAATGTAGAAGAGGCATGGCGCAATATCATTGCGGGTGTTAGTGGTGTCTCTTTGGTCGAAGATTTTGATGTCAGCGAGTATAGCACCAAAATTTGGGCTAAAGTCAAACACCTCAATATAGAAGATTTGGTGCCGCTTAAAGACGCTCGCAAAATGGACATGTTCACCCAATACGGCCTGGCAGCCGCTGAAGAAGCGGTGCGAGATTCGCAACTGGTTCTTGATGAAGCAACTTCATTAAGAGCTGGGGTTGCGGTTGGCTCTGGCATTGGTGGTATCCAAACCATCACCAATAATCAGGACAGATTGGTTGCGGGTGGGCCTAGAAAAGTATCGCCGTTTTTTATTCCTGCTGGCATCATCAATATGGTGGCAGGACAAATTTCAATTCGTCACGGCTTAAAAGGACCGAATATTGCGGTAGTCACTGCTTGCACATCTGGTGCGCATAATATTGGGATAGGCGCCAGATTTATTGAATATGGTGATGCTGATATTATGGTATGTGGTGGGGCTGAAATGACCAACACCCCATTAGGGCTTGCAGGCTTTGGCGCATTAAGAGCATTGTCGAAACGGAACGACGAGCCGGAACGTGCATCCCGTCCATGGGATAAAGATCGTGATGGTTTTGTCATGGGTGAGGGTGCTGGGGTGTTGGTGTTAGAAGAATATGCACATGCCAAAGCGCGCGGCGCGAAAATTTATGCAGAATTGGTAGGATTTGGTATGTCTGGGGATGCTTACCATATTACTTCGCCCGACGAAGATGCTGATGGTGCTTCCAGAGCGATGATCGCTGCCCTTAGTCATGCGCAGATAACCGCTGAAGAGGTTGATTACATCAATGCGCATGGTACCTCCACGTATCTTAACGATCTAAATGAAACCATAGCAATAAAACGGGTGTTTGAGCAGCATGCGTACGATCTGGCAATCAGCTCTACCAAATCGATGACGGGGCATTTACTCGGTGCTGCGGGTGCTATTGAAGCTATTTTCAGCATAATGGCGATACGAGATCAAATTGCACCGCCAACCATTAATTTAGATAATCCTGGCGAAGGGCTTGATTTAAATTTTGTTGCGCATCAAGCGCAGGCGCGCAAAATTGACTATGTGCTCAGCAATTCTTTGGGCTTTGGTGGCACCAACGGTAGTTTGCTGTTTAAGCGGCTGCTTGATTAGAAGGGCATGTAGACCATGTCAAACACTTGGATAAAGCGGATCATGTTCGCGGTCTTCTTGTTAGTTGGGGTGGGTCTAGCTCTTCCAGGGATTGAATTATATCGGGTTTATTATCAACCGATGCGGGTGGATGCGAGCAATCCGCCAGTTATTATATTGCGCCAATCTTCTACCGCGATATCGTTTGTCAACGATCTAAAAAATCATCACTTGGTTGCCTCATCTACCCTGTTGTTGAAACTCATCCGCGCCCAGCATCTGACCACGGCCTTGCAGGCAGGCGTTTATCAAGTCAAGCCAGGTGAGTCGGTATGGCAACTGTTGCAACGGGTTGTGCGCGGAGATGTATTGACCCAGCAGTTTCGTATTATCAGTGGCAGCACTTGGCGTAAAGTCGCTGAAAATTTAGCAAACGCACCTTACTTGTATTACAAAAAAACTGATTGGATTGATATCGATCGATTTCATGCCAATCCTGAGGGCTTATTGTTGGCAGATACCTATCAGTATGGTGGTGGTAGTTCCAGTAAAACGTTGTTGCTGCAAGCACATCGGAACTTGCTTAATTATTTGCAGGAGATTTGGCAGCACCGTGATCCAAGTTTGCCTTATCGCAATCCATATGAACTGCTGATCGCTGCGTCTATTTTAGAAAAAGAAACCTCGCGAGCGGAAGAAAAATCTATCATTTCAGGCATTATCGTCAATCGCTTACAAAAAAATATGCCACTGCAAATGGATCCGACGGTGTTGTATGGCTTGGCCGACCAGCACACAGGTAAACTGACCCATCAGGATATCCAGCAGGAAACGGCTTATAATACCTATCATCACCGTGGCTTACCGCCCACGCCTATTGCTATGGTGGCCAAAGATGCTATCTTGGCTGCGGCGCATCCGCTGCATAGCGATTACCTGTATTTCGTTGCCAAAGGCGATGGCACACACCAATTTTCTAGAACCTACGCAGAGCAAAAGCGCGCGATTCATCAATACCAATACAAACCGGCAATAGCTCAGGAAAAACAATGAAGGCACCCGGACGCATGATTGTGGTAGAAGGGCTAGAGGGCGCGGGCAAATCAACCGCAATCAGAACTATCGAACAAACTTTGCAAGCTAAAGTGCCGCATTGGGTCCGTACCCGAGAACCTGGTGGCACTGCATTAGGTGAAGCCGTCCGACAGATTGTTAAAGGCGATAACAGTGCAGAACCGATTGATGCACGCGCCGAACTCTTATTATTTTATGCTGCCAGGGTGCAATTATTGCAGCAAGTCATTTTACCGGCCTTGGCGCGTGGTGCATGGGTATTGGCGGATCGCTTTGAGTTATCGACGTTCGCGTATCAGGGCGGTGGGCGTCACATCGATGAAGGCATGATTCAACATTTGTCGCAATTCTGTGTGGCTGATTTCAAACCCGATTTGATTCTTTTTCTTGACATCAACCCGCAACAAGGGTTACAACGCGCACGGCAACGGGGCCAATACGATAGAATTGAGCAAGAAGCACTGTCTTTTTTTGTCGATGTTTATCAAAGCTATCACCGACATATTCGCATGCTGAATAATGTGGTAATCATTGACGCAGAGCAGCCATTGCCAGTCGTGCAACGCCGGATTGTAGCAGCGTTGCAGGCGTTTATGGCCACAGATGCCCACCCGTCTTTAGGGCAGGACGATGAGGTTGCTGAGCGATGACAGTGTCTGCGGCCGATTTAGCAAGCCAAGTCATCGCGCAAGCGCATGCGAGGATGCAGCAGGCTTGGCTTCCTTGGTTAAAGCGGAAGCAATTGCCACAAGCTGCGTTGCTTGCGGGGCCAGATTACGTCGATAAGACCGGATTTTGCCAGCGTTTGCTTGCATCCATAGTATGCGAAGTTGCTACGTTGCAGCCCTGCGGGCAGTGCCAGCATTGTCTATGGTTAGAGCAGCATAGCCATCCGGATGTCACTTATTTGGGTGCTGATCACGAAATTATTCATATCGAAGCTGTGCGGCAGTTACAGCAAATTATTTATCATGCGCCGTTCGGTCAGCAGCGTTTTGTCGTAATCTGCGCCGATCGTCTGCATGTTTCGGTGGCGAATGCCTTATTAAAAATCTTAGAAGAGCCGCCAGCACAGGTGTGTTTTTTGCTGCTGGCTAATGCTGTGGCAGTGTTGCCGTTGACCATTACCAGTCGTTGTCAGCACTTTGTTTTTGCTGAAGCGGCACTTGGATTGGATGAGATGATGTTGCTGCAATCGGTTACAGTAGATAGCGGGCGACAGGTTTTGTATGCGCGTAAAGAAGTCATTTTAGCGCAATTGCTTGATGTGGTGACCGAGAAGGTTTCGCCATGTGTGTTTGTCCAAGATTTTGCTGATGATGCTTGGGCTGATGTGCTGTGGTTTTTTTATTTTTTTACGGCCGAAGCCATTTATGCGCTAGGTCAAACCAAGCAAACCAGTCTGTTATATCCATTGGCGCTGCGTATTGGTATGATCAGATTATTAACTCAGCAGCGACATATTACCCAACTTTTAAACAAACACAGGCAAAATATTACGGTCAATGCAACCTTGGCCTTAGAGGCACTGGTCATAGGATTTTTTTTATAGGAAGTTATCATGCTGACAAGTCTTATTGATTCACATTGTCATTTGCATATGCTGGATTTGGCTGAATTTTCGGATAGTTTAGACGCAGTTATGCAGCAGGCAAAAGCACATGATGTGGCTAAAATGCTTAGTGTTTGTGTGACATTGGCTGATTTGCCGCAGTTGCATGCGATTGCCGAACGCTATCCGGATGTTGTGTTCACGTCGGTAGGTATCCATCCGAATGATGTCTTGCAACCGCTGGTGTCAGCCGAAACCTTGGTGGATTTAGCTAGCCATCCATCGTGTGTGGCCTTGGGGGAAACTGGCTTAGATTACTACCGTTGCCAGAGTGATGCAGAGCAGGCGTTGCAGGGTCTGCAATTTCGACAACACATTCAGGCTGCGTTGGCAGCTGAAAAGCCTTTGATCATTCATACCCGACATGCAAGTCGTGATACGATGCAAATCATGCGCGAAGAGCATGCTGACAAGATTGGTGGGGTGATGCATTGCTTTGCTGAGGATTGGGAGGTAGCACGGCAAGCTTTAGAGCTTAATTTCTATATCTCATTTTCCGGCATCTTGACTTTTAAAAATGCCATCGCATTGCAAGATCTTGCTAAAAAAATACCCATTGATCGGCTGTTGATAGAAACCGATGCGCCCTATTTGGCACCGGCGCCTTTGCGTGGTAAGCAGAACCACCCGGCGTTAGTCCGATATGTTGCGCAACAACTTGCGCAATTGCGTGGCGTAGACTGCGCCACTATCGCGCAGCATACCAGCGCAAATTTCTTTGCTTGTTTTCGTTTGCCCAGCCCTGCGTGTCTGTCGTGAAATTAATGATAGGTTTAATGTCAGGCACCAGTATGGATGGTATAGATGTCGCGTTGGTAGATGTATCGACGCAGCGCTTGCTGCATGGAATGACTGTGGCTTACGGACAGCAGGCGCGCGCTGGTTTGCAAGCGTTGCGGGACTCCGCTACGACTGTGCAAGCAGTGGGTCAACTGCATGTGTTGCTTGGGCGTGAATTTGCGCGTGCTGTTCAATTTTTACTACAAGAAGTCAGCTGCCCAGCAGGCGATATTGTGGCGATTGGCAGCCATGGCCAAACGATTTGCCATGATGCGCTTGCAGATATTCCATATACCATGCAACTTGGCTGTGCCCACACGATTGCGCACCTGACCGGCATCCCAGTGGTGGCTGATTTTCGTAGTGCTGATCTTGCCTTAGGCGGGCAGGGAGCACCATTGGCCCCGCTCTATCATCGTGAAGTGTTTCAACGCTTAGCTGGCTCTGTGGCTATCGTCAATATTGGCGGTATTGCCAATGT
>DAIOSQ010000060.1:0-12361 GCA_036752465.1 Legionellaceae bacterium
TTGGCAGCCAAGGTATTGCGCTGACGCAAGGCTATTCTTTGGCAGTCGATAGACAATTTATCCCTCTGGGCTTACCTATTTGGTTGGATACAACCAGACCGGCATATCACACGGACAACAAAATGCCTTTACAACGTTTGATGATCGCGCAAGATACAGGCGGCGCGATTCGAGGAATGGTCAGAGGGGATGTGTTTTGGGGCGCCGGTGAGCGGGCGACAGCCATTGCAGGGCGCATGAAAAATACGGGGTATTATTGGTTGTTGTTACCTCGTTCTGTAGCAGAGCGTTCGTTAAGATCTTGAAGCATTTGGTGCTCGCTGTTCTTTTTCTTGCATCCTTTCTAACTTACTTTGTATCTCATAAGTTTTTCTCGGGTTTTTCGCTCATCGCAGGGCTGACGACTGCTTACAAGCTATGTCTCATGCACATTGCATGTAACTCAGGATTTTCATTTTGACCCACCAATGCACTCTCGCTTGATCTACGGATGTTATCAATGCTTTCTTTGTAAAAATTACGCGAAATTTGTGCAAATTTCAGTGTAAACAGTGCTTGGCGTTTTGCCGCTGTGAGCGTACTTTGGGATGAATGACCGTCAGGAGCTGGATCTGATTGATGATATTTGTCCGGTGTTTTAGGCGTCGGTGTGGTATTGGTTGGTGCCTTTGGCACGGGTGTGGCGAGCGCAGGTGCCGCTGTTGCTGGCGTGCCGGTTTGTAATTGCGTGGTTGCTTGCGCTTGATTTGTTGGCTGTTGCTGCAACTTTTTTCTCAGCATATTGCCAACAAACAGTGCGCCAGCTGCGGCTAAGACACCAGCGGCTGGGATTTGTAATCCTGGGATACACAATAACACCATCCCTGCAAAAGCCAATCCCCAAACAAAAGAATTGACCGTGGCATCAAAGACTTCTTCTTTGGATTTTTTGACGAGGTCATGGTGCTGTGTATCGATTGTTTGCTGGTTGCTGTTGTTTTGCTGGGTTGAGATTTTACTGCGCCAATTTTGAGCATTAGCAGGGTCAGGATATTTTTTTACAAATAAGTCGTCAAGTGTTGCAAGTGATTGTGCATTATTTGGTTTGCGCTGGATGTATTGTATTTTGGTATTTAAATCAGCGATTAATTGGTCGCGTTTTTTGGCTAACTCTGCTTGTGCTTGCTGCTGTGCTTGCAATTGGGCCACAATATTGGTGCTAGGGTTGGCAATTTGCGCTAGCTCAGCAGTTTTTGCCCTGGCTTTGGCGAGCAGTTCATCGTTTTTTTGCAGTATTTTACACGTATCTTCCAGCCAATAGCGCTCACTGCTCCAGCGCATGATCGCTTCCTTGGTGGCGTCTAATGAGAGCGCAAAATTAACCCCAACAAATGCTGCAGCTCCAGCTGGGCCGAGCGCCACGCTGCCTACGGCGGCGACTGAAGACATACTAAGCCCAGTGGTCGTCAGGATTGAAAAACTGCCGAGAATGTTGGTCAGGCCTTTGATTTTGGTTGCCTCCGGGCGATGGGTGGTGGTGTCATTCAGTTGCCGTACACCCGTGATGAAAGAGGCAATGCCACCGATGAAGGGTGCTATTGCCACGTTTGGTATCGGTAGGTTTGCAGCGCTGTCGACAGCATTAATAACGGTTGGCATAATGATATGGTAAAGTGAGGAGCCCCAAAATGATCCTGGAGCCATACTTGCGGTGGTCCATTTGGCAGCGTCATGCATGACCTTGGTGAGGTCTGAATCTTCATGCAAAGCCTGCGTCATGGCTAATCCCCTGAATATCGATCACTCTTTAAGTTAAATGTAGCAGAAATTATGTATTTATCACCCAACTGCGTTTTTCAGGATAATAGACCGCATCAATTGGGTATACCTTTGTGGGGTTTCTTGTTAGAATCGGCATAATTTTTTTTCAACTCCGCTTATACCAATGGTCAACAGCCTTATGCAGCGCGACTCATCGCGCAATGGTAAGTGGGTTTTATATTCATTGTTTGAGGTATGGTTATGCAATTTATCGACTTAGGGGCACAAGCGGCGCGCATTGAAGACAAGATACTGGCCAGGTTCAAAACAATTATTCAGCAAAGCAGTTACATCCTGGGTCATGAAATCACGCAACTTGAAGATGAGTTGGCTAGATTTGTTGGTGTTGAGCATGCTCTGACCATGTCTAGTGGCACCGACGCCTTGTTAGTGGCGCTGATGGCACTCCAAATTGGTCCAGGCGACGAAGTGATTACCTCGCCATTTAGTTTTTTTGCCACCGCTGAGGTTATCGCTTTGCTGGGTGCTACGCCTGTTTTTGTGGATATTGTCCCAGATACGTATACGCTGGATGTCACCCAGTTAGAGGCAGCGATTACGGCCAAAACCAAAGCGATTATGCCGGTCAATTTGTATGGTCAGTGCGCAGATTTTGACGCCATCAATGCGCTTGCCACGCGCTATCAATTACCGGTGATTGAAGATGCTGCGCAAAGTTTTGGCGCTGTGTATAAAGATCGACGCTCCTGTGCGCTTAGTACCATTGGCTGTACCAGTTTTTTCCCATCCAAGCCCTTAGGCTGCTATGGTGATGGCGGTGCCTGTTTCACCAATGATCCTGAGCTTGCACAGCGCATGCACGAAATACGCCTGCATGGGCAATCTAAACGCTACTTTCACACTCGTTTGGGCATCAATGCTCGCATGGATACCATGCAAGCAGCCGTCTTACTGGAAAAACTGGTGATTTTCCCTGAGGAGATTGAACAGCGCCAACAAGTGGCGGCAAGATACCAGCAGATGTTGCCCGACTCATTAAAAAAACCTTTGATACAATCACATAATCTCAGTGTATATGCGCAATACACGATTGAAACAGCTGAGCGTGATGCGTTGCAAAAATGCCTACAAGCCAAGGGCATTCCCACCGCTGTTCACTATCCACTTGGGTTACATCAGCAACCGATTATCCAGACCATGTATCCCTGCAACCAGAGCTTTCCTCATACTGAGCGTGCCGCACGGCGCGTGATGAGCTTGCCCATGCACCCCTATTTATTGGTGCAGGATCAGCACAGGATCGTGCATGCGGTCAACGAAGCGTTGTCTGAGATTGCAGCCGTGTCATGAATCCAGTGACTTGGGTTTTTTATTTAAGCGCGGCTGGCTGCAGTTGGGCTTTAACTTGGCTGATACGTCGCGTTGCTTTGGCCAAAAATATGTTAGATGTACCCAATGACAGAAGTTCACATGTCATACCCACGCCAAGAGGAGGAGGGCTCGCCTTTGTGCTGACCTTTCTCGGGTTTATGACGTACCTATTTTTTATTCAAAACGATCTGTTTGCAATGCATGGCTACCTCATGCTGGCTGCTTTATTGGTGGCATGGGTAGGGTTTTGGGACGATATCTATCATCTTGCAATCATGCCTCGTTTGCTGGGGCATATAGTGGCTGCGGTACTGCTGTTATACGGCATACATGGATTACCGGCCGTTGTCCTATGCGACTACCTCGTATTACCGAGTGTTATCGTGTACGGACTGGCGCTACTTTATGTGATTTGGTTGCTAAATCTGTACAATTTTATGGATGGCATTGATGGGATTGCTGGTCTAGAGGCCATCACTGTATCTGCGGTGATGGCCTTTATCTATTGGGCCAATCACGTACCCATGTTGATGACCGCACCCTTATTATTGGTGATGACCATTGCTGGCTTTTTCTATTGGAATGCACCGTACGCTCGCATATTTATGGGCGATGCTGGCAGTGGTTTTTTGGGCGTGATGCTGGCTGGATTTTCTTTGCAAAGTCTATGCATCGATGTGCGGTTTTTTTATTGCTGGTTGATTTTACTGGCGGTATTTATCACGGATGCCAGCTTAACTCTATGTGCACGCACGGTGCGTGGTGAAACAATATTTCAGGCGCATCGTTCGCATGCGTATCAGCATGCTGCCGTCCTATTTGGTAAACATTATTTGGTCACTGCCTCAGTTGGGCTGATTAATCTGCTATGGTTATGCCCTATAGCGTTGGCCGTGAGTTGGCATTACCTGGATGGCGTATTGGCTTTAGTGCTTGCCTATGTGCCTATGTTGGGTTTGGCGATTTGCTTTAAGGCGGGGCGCGCAACAAAATATTTTTAATGCCATGTACTGTTCTTAATGTTCGGTTAAGCATGTTTTTATATCATGGTGTGGTTAAATTCACTGGGTTATTTGTTTGTGGTTATTGTGAAAACCATGGAAGCGCTCTATGGAAGAAAGTAACTACTAGGTAAGGGAGATGTATTATGCTAATTTTAACGCGCAGAATCGGTGAAACGCTGATTATAGGTGATGATGTTAACATCACGGTCTTGGGGGTCAAAGGCAACCAAGTACGTTTAGGGATTAATGCCCCTAAAGATGTCACGGTGCATCGCGAGGAAATTTATATGCGTATTCAACAAGAGAAGCATGTACCAGAAGCAAGCGAAATTGAAGAAGTGGTATAGTGCTGGTTGGTGACGGCAACCATGCTCACACGAATCCTTACGAGGATTCGTGGTTTTTAAACTCAAACAACCGATAGTCAATCTTTTGCACCTCAGGATGATGGCAGAGTGCAGCTGCGCAGGCTATTTTGGGCATAAACGTATGCATTTTCCATTGCATAGCGTGTATGCTATCCCAGACCAGATCGTGATTAGGGCAGCTTGCCGTGACGTCAAAGCTCTGTGTGGGATATGACAAACCTAAACCGCATGCTTTAATGAACGCTTCTTTTTGTGCCCAGATATGAAAAAATGTTAAGGTTTGCATGGCGGCTGGAGCCTGAAGCAATGCCAAGTTTTCTTGTGCGGAAAACAAATTGGCCGCGATTCCGACATAAGGGCGAAAGCTAAAAAACTCCAGATCAATGCCCAAGGCATGCGTGCAGCCAATGCCCAGCAGTGCCAGCTCGTGCGAATGACTTAAATTAAACGTCAGGTTATAAACATTTGCTACCGCTGGTTTGCCGTAGGGATTATACGTAAATACGATCTCTTGTGGTGGCAAAGCCAGGTATTTGCTGAGCAGCAAGCGCAGACCGGCGCGCGCCATAATAAAGCGTTGGCGGTGTTTAGTAAAATAGTAACGATTGGCGCGGGCTAACTCGTCAAGAGTGAGTAATTTTTCGGCTTGAGGATGCCAAGGCGTGAGGGAAAATTGCCAAATATCAATTTGCTTGCTGGATAAAATCATGTGCGTTGTGCGGGGGTAGCATCTGATGGCAGTTGCGGTTATCATAACCGATGATGCGAAATTTACCAATGAGTGATCGATGAGTTTACAATTCTTAGACTATGAACAACCCATTGAAGAGCTGAATCAAAAAATCCAAGCTTTAAAAATGGTCAGCAAAGATAATCAAGTCAACTTGCATGATGAGATTATTCGGCTGGAAGAAAAATGCAAGGAACTGACCAAAACAGTGTTTTCACGCCTCACTCCGTGGCAAGTGACGCAAATGGCCAGGCATCCACTGCGACCACAAACGACCGATTATATTGAGCTCTTATTCACCGACTTTCAGGAATTACATGGGGACCGGCATTATTCAGCTGCTCCGGCAATTCTTGGGGGTCTGGCGCGCTTTCAGGGTGAAGCGGTGATGGTGATAGGGCATCAAAAAGGCAAACGTACCAAAGAAAAAGTGTATCGCAATTTTGGTATGGCCAGACCAGAGGAGTATCGCAAGGCGTTGCGGCTGATGAAATTGGCTGAAAAATTTCATATCCCGATCATTACTTTTATTGATACGGCAGGTGCATATCCTGGGATTGGCGCTGAAGAGCGCAATCAATCAGAAGCCATCGCGCGTAATTTGCTAGAAATGTCCGTGCTGAAAACCCCCATTATCTGCGTGGTAACCGGGGAAGCAGGCTCTGGCGGTGCTTTGGCTATAGGCGTGGGCGATAGTATTTTTATGTTACAATATTCGATTTATTCCGTCATCTCACCCGAAGGGTGTGCTTCTATTTTATGGAAGGATCCCAGCAAGGCAAGTTTGGCGGCAGAGGCTATGGGCATTACCGCTGACAGAATCGCCAAAAGTAAATTAATCGATAAGGTTATCCCAGAACCTTTGGGTGGAGCGCATCGTGATGTCGCTGGTATGGCGCGGAGCCTAAAGCAAGTGCTGATCAAAGAATTGGCCAGCTTGAATAAATGCTCGCTAGATGAGCTGCTGGCTAAGCGTTATGAGAAATGGATGGCAATGGGTGCCTGTGACTGATCGCAATCGTCATCCAGCGCTCAATCTGGATGAGTATCGACAACTTTATGTGGCTTACAGTGGTGGGCTTGATTCCAGTGTGTTGCTGCATATGTTGGCCAACGACGCCAATATACGCCAGCGCTTGATCGCTGTGCATATTCATCATGGCATCAGTGCGCACGCGGATGCGTGGCAAAGCCATTGCCAACAGGCGTGCGCACGCCATAATATCCCGTTGCTGGTGTTGCGGGTGGAGTTGGATACCAGCCATAACCTTGAAGAGCACGCGAGACTGGCGAGATATGCTGAATTTAGCAAATTATTGCGTGAGGGGGATGCCTTGCTGCTGGCCCACCATCAAGACGATCAAGCGGAAACGTTGTTATTGCAACTGTTGCGGGGCAGCGGCATCGATGGTCTGGCTGCCATGCCCGCCAGCAAAAAGCTTGGTCAGGGATCATTGCTCAGGCCCTTGCTAGGGTATGCTAAACAAACGCTGAGGCAGTATGCGCACGCGCATCAGTTGCTATGGGTTGAGGACGACAGCAATCAAAATCAGGCGCACGCACGCAATTATCTCAGGCAGCAAATTATGCCTTTGTTGCAACAGCGGTGGCCAGCAGCAGCCGCAAATATTGCCAACTCAGCCAGCCATTGTCAGCAAGCGCTAGCCAATCTACACACCCTAGCCAGTTTGGATTACCCAGACATTCAGCAATCTGTAGCCGCCCCAGACCTCAACTTATCATTACTGCCGTTGCGTAAACTTTCCGCAGCACGTGTGACCAACGTATTGAGAGCATGGTTGAAGCAGAGCGGGATACGCATGCCTACTGGACATATTATTCAGCGGATAGTCAGCGAAATGATTATGACCGAGGCTGCGCAACCGAGCACCATTGCCTGGGGGCAGTATGCAATCAAACGCTATCAACAACAGATTTATTTGCTAACAACCGGTTCACGCCAAGCGATCCATTTGCTTTGGCAGGATTTTCCTAAGCCGTTATATGTGCAAGCACATGCGTGTCAGTTGCAGCTCACAACCGGCCCCCTTGGCATGGTCATCCCGCCACACGCGCAGATCACTGTGCGCACCAGGCAGGGTGGTGAGCGGATTTATTGGCATGGGCAGACCAAAACACTCAAAAAGTTGCTGCAATCTTGGCATGTCCCACCATGGCAACGAGAACAACTCTATCTGATATACGTCAATGATGAATTGGCCCAAATACCAGGCTGGGCTACCAGTGATCGCTATCGTACGCACAATGAGCTAGGCTTATGGGTGAGGGCAACGGCAGTATAACGTCTGTTGCGATAGTTGACAAAATAGGACATGGTTGCTGGCATAAGATGTGGTATAGTTAGGCCCATTTTTTTAATACAGACGGTCATATGGAATACAATGAATTTATAGCTATTTTGCAACAAACCACCCAAACCAGCCCTGCTGAGTTGACGCCACGTAATCGAATGGAAAACCTGAAACGAAGCAAAGATCGTGACATTCCCTTATACACACTCCGCGATCTGGATCGTATTCAATATTACGATGAGCATGAAGGAACACTGCGGTACGCGGTTAGCAGTGCGTTTGAATTTATTATTGCCGAGGAGGGACGGCCGTCTAAATTTATTCCGCAGCACCGCGAAATGTGCCAAGCAAATGGGTGCATTGCAGCAGGTAATTTGCTGATTTCTGACACAAATCCACGCACGATTACGGCAATCACGTTTGAAAGCGGTGATTATCACCCGACGGTGGGGACCTTGTTATGGCCTCTGACCATTCTGAGCTTACATCCTCAATTGCTACACCCAGACTTTAAAATTTTGATTCACCAGATGAACAGCCAGCATGAATTTGTGCCTATGCATACGTTTGACATGCCTGATATGGACGCTGAGATCTGGTTGCCGCCAGCAACCAGATCCACACGGCTATTAAAACGCAATATATGCTCAGCAGATGTGTTTATGCAGGCCAGCAGGATCAGCTATACTGAGCGTACTGCCCATACATCCATAGCTGATATAAGTATTTTCACGAAAAAGCGCAAAGCCGATTGGCGATATACATCCCCGCCGCAAAAAGTTGCTAACGAGCAAACTTCTAGCTCTTCGCACATTGCGCTACCTGCGCCAAAAAACTTGTTTGGTTGATATTGCCTATCAAGCGCAGGGGTGCAATTTCCTGACCCTGTTGGTTTAAACAGACGAATGTTGGTGGCGCTACGACCTTAAAATGCTGCAGCAACTGTTGGGCTTTGTGATCATTCGCGGTCAAATCCACGGTGATCAAAGTCACGGCTGCTAAGGCCTGTTTAACCTCGGCATTTTGCAAAATGGTGGTGGCCATATGTTTGCAGGATGCACACCAACCCGCATAAAAATCTAGCAAAACTGGTTTGGACGAAGCGTGTAGCACCTGTTCAACCTCATCCAGAGAAG
Source organism: Legionellaceae bacterium (assembly GCA_036752465.1). GTDB lineage: Bacteria > Pseudomonadota > Gammaproteobacteria > Legionellales > Legionellaceae > DAIOSQ01. The sequence goes on from DAIOSQ010000060.1 coordinate 8,683, forward strand.
TTACCACCGGTATGCGCTCTGGATTGTTTTTTAAAGGCGTCAGCGGATCATCATGCCCTTGACTGATGCCAATCAATACCAACACACCATATACGAATAAGCAGATGGCGATCCCTTGGCGCAAGCGTTGATGATGGTCGTTAGCGCGTTGAAACGCGCCCAAAAAAATGCCAGAAAAGATGCCCAGCAATGACCACAGCACCATGCTCAATGTTGCTGGCAGGATTCGTTGTAATAAATAAATAGCTGTGGCCATCAACAATATCCCAAAAATAGCCTTGATGGTATTCATCCACATGCCAGCTTTGGGTAATAATTTGCCAGCAGACAGTCCTACCAGCAGTAAGGGGGTGCCCATGCCCAAGCCTAAAAAAAACAGGGCCAGACTGCCGAAATAAATGCTGCCAGTTTGCGCAATGTAGGCCAAGGCCCCGATGAGCGGTGGCGTGACACAAGGGGATAACACCAGCGTCGAAAAACAGCCCATCAACAATGCATGTACGTATCGACCATGGTGTTTTAGTTTAGAAAAGTTGGCAAATTTTGCTTGCCAAGTCAGTGGTAAGCGCAGTTGATACAGATCAAACATGGACAATGCCAGCAGGATAAAAATCAAGCTAAGCCCACCAATCGCCCACTTGGTTTGCATCAAAATTTGTAAATTATTGCCCATTAACGCGACGACTGCGCCGACAATGGCATACATGACCGACATACCTAAAACATAGGTTAATGACAGCAAGCCAGCTTGTTTGTGTGTGAGATTTTGGCCTTGACCAAGAATAATCCCCGACAACACCGGCACCATTGGCAATATACATGGGGTAAAAGCCAGCAATAAACCGCAGCCAAAAAATAGCACCAAGGTAACGCTCCAATGATGATCGGTGAATACGTGCTGAAATTCATTGGGAGGGTTAAGCGTAATTTGCTTGATTCGACCAGTGCTTAGCACCGCAGCCTGCGTGGCTTCGATATTGACTGCTTGCAAGGCGTGATGCTGATCAATACTTAGACGAAGCAGGGCTTGTTGCGGTGGGTAACAAAACCCACGGTCAGAGCAACCTTGGTAAGCAACCTGGAGGATGCTTTCACCCGCTTCTAAGCCCAAAATGTAGACCGGCAGGTGCAGTTTATGTCGATACACCAGTTCTGTGTGGCCTTGCTGATTACGGTGCGGCAGGGCTGCTGGCAGATTGAGCTGCCCGAGATGAACATTGGCATGCGGTTCTGTGGTGAGCTTAATACGTTCTTGGTATAAAAAATAGTTCGGTTTGATGGTCCACTCTAATAAAAAGGTATTGGCGTCTAGCCATTTGCTCTTGAGTTGGAAGATCTGCTCTGTGGGCAATGGCGCAGCAAACACGGCGCAGCCTAGCAAACAACCTAAGCACCAGCAAAGGATCTTATTCATATGTTTCTCTAGTGATTCACAGCAAAGCCAATTATTGTCCGAATGCTGTGCACATATCAACTAGCTTGGTTGAAAAAATACAATTTTTTACGGCGGTGATGATTTATTATAAAAATTCATCCGTGGATCACTTGAAATATTTGGATTAAGCCCAATATGTAGGTTCAGAAGCGTGTAATCGCTAAAAATCGGAGCTCAGAGGATACTCTGAATTTAATTTGATACAACCCAATCAGGAGAAAATAAGTATGAAAATTCGTCCTTTACACGATCGTGTTGTGGTTTCTCGTTTGGAAGATGAACGTACCACCGCTGGCGGTATTGTTATTCCTGACAGTGCTGCTGAAAAACCGATGCGCGGCAAAGTAGTCGCCATAGGTACAGGTAAACGCTTAGACAATGGCGATATATGTGCGCTGGCTGTTAAAGTAGGTGATGTCGTGTTGTTTGGCAAATATTCTGGTACCGAAGTCAAAGTCAACGGTCAAGAGTTGGTAGTGATGCGTGAAGACGACATTATGGGTGTGATTGAGTAATTTTGATTGATTAAGAGGAGACAACAAAATGGCTAAAGATTTACGATTTGGTGATGAAGCACGCCAACAATTGTTGGCTGGTGTTAATGCTTTGGCAAACGCCGTGCAAGTAACGATGGGCCCACGTGGTCGCAATGTAGTGTTGGAAAAATCCTATGGCGCGCCTACTGTAACCAAAGACGGTGTTTCTGTTGCGAAAGAAATTGAATTTGAAGATCGTTTCAAAAATATGGGTGCACAAATGTTGAAAGAAGTTGCTTCTAAAACTTCTGATGCAGCAGGTGATGGCACAACCACCGCTACTGTTTTAGCACGTTCTATTTTGGTAGAAGGGCACAAAGCAGTTGCTGCTGGCATGAACCCTATGGATTTGAAACGAGGTATTGATAAAGCTGTGACTGCTGTGACTCAAAAGTTACAAGCCATGTCTAAACCATGCAAAGACAGCAAAGCGATTGCACAAGTAGGTACCGTTTCTGCAAATTCTGACGAAGCTGTTGGTGCTATTATTGCTGAAGCGATGCAAAAAGTGGGTAAAGAAGGCGTGATCACGGTTGAAGATGGCAACGGCTTAGAAAATGAATTGGCTGTGGTTGAAGGTATGCAATTTGATCGTGGTTACATTTCTCCATACTTCATCAATAACCAACAAAACATGTCAACCGAGCTTGATCATCCATTCATACTGTTGGTTGATAAAAAAATAACCAATATTCGTGATATGTTGGCGGTATTAGAAAGTGTTGCCAAATCTGGTCGTCCGCTGTTGATCATTGCTGAAGACGTTGAAGGTGAAGCGTTGGCAACATTGGTAGTCAACAACATGCGCGGTATTGTTAAAGTATGTGCGGTCAAAGCGCCTGGTTTTGGTGACCGTCGTAAAGCAATGCTGCAAGATATTGCTATCCTGACCAATGGCCAAGTTATTTCTGAAGAAATCGGCAAAAGCTTAGAAAGTGCTGCTATCGATGATTTAGGAACTGCAAAACGCGTAGTTGTAACCAAAGAAAATACAACTATTATTGATGGTGAAGGCAAAGCAACTGATATCACAGCTCGTATCGAACAAATTCGTGCACAAATCGCGGATACTTCTTCTGACTATGATCGTGAGAAATTACAAGAACGCGTTGCTAAGTTGTCCGGTGGTGTGGCTGTTATCAAAGTAGGTGCTTACACTGATGTAGAAATGAAAGAGAAAAAAGCTCGCGTAGAAGATGCACTGCATGCAACACGTGCTGCGGTTGAAGAAGGTATTCTGCCAGGTGGTGGTGTAGCCCTGATTCGTGCCCAAGAAGCTTTGGACGGTTTGACTGGTGAAAATGCCGATCAAAACATGGGTATTGATATCCTGCGACGTGCCATTGAATCTCCATTGCGTCAAATCGTTGCCAATGCTGGGTATGAGTCTTCAGTGGTTGTCAACAAAATTGCTGAAAACAAAAACAATTTTGGTTTCAATGCTGCGACCGGTGAGTATGGTGATTTAGTTGCTCAAGGTATCCTGGATCCAACTAAAGTTACACGTACAGCTCTGCAAAATGCAGCTTCAGTTGCTAGCTTAATGCTGACAACAGAATGTATGATTGCTGATCTGCCAAAGAAAGATGAAGGCTCTGCTGATGGTGGCATGGGCGGTGGCATGGGCGGCATGGGCGGCATGGGTGGCATGGGCGGCATGATGTAACCTTTGTCCCTCTGTAGTCTCTGTAAAAAGCTGGTTGGTGCA
>DAIOSQ010000061.1:0-11958 GCA_036752465.1 Legionellaceae bacterium
GCGGACTCGGCCTTCATTGCGCGTGCGTCTTGCTTGAATGCCGGAGCCAATCCAGGTTTCTTCTGTAGCCAAACGTTTGTCATATAATGCTTGCTGCTTCATCTCGCTGCTTAATCTTTGTTCTTTTCGGATAAGATATGTTTGATAATTACAAGGGTAGCTGTATAGTTGACCACGATCAATTTCCACAATTTGCGTCGTAACCGCTTGCAAAAAAGCTTTATCATGCGTGACTACCACGACGCTACCAGCGTAAGTTTTTAAGTAAGTTTCTAGCCATTCGATAGTTGCGAGATCTAAATGGTTGGTTGGTTCATCCAGCAACAACAAATCAGGTGCGACCAGCAACGCCTGTGCCAGCAACACTCGGCGTTTCATGCCGCCAGAAAGCGACTGCATAGAGTCATGGATGTTGATATGCAAATGGTCGGCCAATGAATCTATGGCCGCTAGGCGCGCCCATAGATTGTGGTTATCCATGGCTTGCTGGCAAGTGGCCAGCGCTGTATGGTCGGTAGGCTTAAGGTCATAATATTGCCGCAAGACTTCCCCAGCTTCACCTAATCCTGCCGTCAAGACGTGGTACACGACCGTTGCCTCGGGATTGCTGGGTACTTCTTGCAACAGACCGCTGACGATTAAACCTTGTCTAAATTGCACTTGACCACTGTCAGTTTGTAGCTGTCCTTGTAACAAACTCATTAAAGTTGATTTTCCCGCCCCGTTTCTACCAACCAAAGCAATGCGGTCACGTGCGTTAATTTGCCAAGATACATTATCTAGAATGGCTGTTGTCGCCAGCTTAAGCGTGACGTTGTGGAGGGAAACAATATTCATGAATTTTCTTGGTTAGGTGGTCGGATGGATGCTGTGGGCACACGTCAGTGCCATGATGGCATCGATTTCGATCATGGCATCTCGAGGCAATGCCTGCACACCAATCATGGTGCGTGCTGGATACGGTGTCGTGAAATAGCTGCGCATGATCTCATTGAGCTGTGCGGCATGGCTTAAGTCAAGCAAATAGACTGTCAATTTGACTATGTGTGCTAGATTGCCGCCAGCAGCTACACATACGGCATCCAGGTTAGTCAATACTTGCTTGATTTGCGTGCTAATGTCTGTACTGACCAGTTGCATCGTCTGTGGATCCAGAGGTATTTGGCCCGACAAAAAAACCAAGCTATCCCAGCTTATGGCCTGACTATAGGCGCCTATGGTGGCTGGTGCCTCTGGAGCATGGATACTTTGCATGTTCATGAATCCCCTTGTTTCTTACGATATAAACGAATTACTACATTGTTTGAGCGCAAACGTCGCATGACCTTGGCTAGGTGGCTTCTACTGCTGACACTGATTGAAAAGGTGACGGCATTATGTCGGCCATCACGCGGGTCTACATTAATATTACCGATATTAGAATCCGCTTCAGCGATGGTGGTGGCCAATGCCGCCAGCACGCCGCGTTGATTGGCGACATCGACGGTGATGTCTACCCAAAACTCTCCTTGTACATTTTCATCCCAGCGCAAAGAAATAAATTGCTCGGGACTGATGCGTGTTTTTTTGATCATTGGGCAGTCACTGGTGTGCACCAGAATGCCTCGGCCTTGCTGAAAACGCCCAACAATATTGTCACCAGGAATGGGTTGACAACACTCAGCAAAATCTACCACCATGCCCTCTGTGCCTTTGATTGAAAGCGGGCTACTGTTTTGTGGTTTTTCATCAATGTCACCTTGCTCTTCAGCAATGATCAGGCGTTTTGCGATTACCATTGGCATTTGGTTGCCAATACCAATAGCGTAGGCTAATTCATCAAGGGATTTATAGTGCAAATCCTGCAACAAGCTACGCAGCGATTCTTGTGGAATTTTTGCGTATTCGCAAGCCAGTTCAACAAATGCCTGATCGAGCATACGGTGTCCCAATACAATCGATTCTGCATGGTGTTGACTTTTTAAAAAGGCTCGAATGTTACTGCGCGCCTTCCCAGTAACGACGAAGTTTAGCCAGGAAGGATTCGGATGGGCGCCAGGTGCGGTGATGATTTCTACGGTTTGTCCGTTGGTTAGTGGCATGCTTAAGGGCACAAGTCGTCGATTGACTTTGGCGGCAACGCAGCTATTGCCCACATCAGAGTGGACAATATAGGCAAAATCAACCGGAGTTGCTCCGCGCGGCATCTCCATGATGTGACCTTTAGGTGTGAAAACGTAGACCTCATCTGGGAACATGTCCATTTTGACATTTTCAATGAACTCTAGGGAGTTACCGGTGGTTTTTTGCATGTCAAGCAACCGCTTGACCCACTCGCGCGCGCGTAGCTGCGCTTCATTGACTGCAAGGCCTTGCGATTTATATAACCAATGAGCAGCAACGCCATTTTCAGCAACTCGGTCCATCTCTGCCGTACGTATTTGCACTTCGAGCGGCACGCCAAATGGACCGAATAGGGTGGTGTGCAGCGATTGATAGCCATTGACCTTAGGGATGCCGATATAATCTTTGAAACGTTGTGGCACCGGCTTATAGGTACGATGAAAAGCACCCATCACCCGATAGCAAGCATCTATATCGGCAGTAATCACTCGAAATGCAAAGACGTCCATCACTTCCGAAAAAGAAGCTTTTTTATGGCGCATTTTTCTATAGATACCATACAAGTGTTTTTGTCGGCCAATTATTTTATGGTAGGGTATGTGTAACTCTTCTAGAGATTCTTTAAGATTGCGTTCAATTTTTTGGGTTAATTCACTGCGATTTCCGCGGGTTTTTTCTACCGCTGTTTTGATGGCATGATAGCGCATGGGGTAAAGGGCTTTGAAACCCAAGTCCTCAAGGTTCGTATACAAACCGTGCATCCCTAAACGATTGGCAATTGGCGCGTAAATTTCCAGAGTTTCGATAGCAATGCGTTTTTTTTTGGCGTACGGCAAAGCGCCCAAGGTTTTCATGTTATGCAATCTATCTGCTAATTTGACGATAATGACACGAATATCCTTGACCATCGCCATGACCATTTTTCGAAAATTTTCAGCTTGTGCTTCGGCACGGGATTCAAACTTGATTTTGGTGAGCTTGGTGACGCCATCAACCAAACTACTCACTTCTTCGCCGAACTGTTGGATAAGATCTTCCTGACTCACGGAGGTATCTTCGACCACATCATGCAATAAAGTGGCCATGATGGTCTGGTGATCTAGCCGCATGCGTGCAAGAATTAAAGCTGCAGCGACTGGATGGCTGATATATGGCTCACCAGACCGCCTCATTTGCCCATGGTGGCCTTTGTTGGCAGCCAGATAAGCCAAATGACATTTTTCAATTTGCTGTGGCTCAAGATAGTGTGCTAATTCATCATGTAATTCTTTGAAATAATCCAAGAGACGGGCTCCTTTGTACTACCAGGTGCTAGGGGATGTTGCTGTTTCCGTCATGTTTCGTCCTACGCAGGTTATTTGCAGGTTTTTGCGCGCTTACCCGGTGACTATTCAGCAACATGCACTAGTCTTTGTCTAATATACTCGCATTGATAAAGTCTTGCGCAATTTCTCTGAGGGCTACGACGGTAGGTTTATCATTTTCCCACTCAACCATCGGTTGGGCACCGCGTACGGCAATCTGGCGTGCTCGTTTGGACGCGACCATGACCAACTCAAAACGATTAGCAACCTTTTCTAAACAATCTTCTACGGTGACACGGGCCATACTGATTCTCCGAATTAAAACTACTATTTTACTGGGATGATAACAGAAAAGATAGTAATTTGCGCTCTGTCAGTGATTGCCGGGCGGTTTTTAATCGATTGGCAATAACAATTGCTTGCAGCTCTGTCGCAGCCTTAGCAAACTCTTCGTTAATGATGAGATAGTCGAATTCGGTATAGTGGGTCATTTCTTCCCGGGCTTGTTGCATGCGAAAGTTGATGATTTCTGTATGATCCTGCTGCCGCTCGGTGAGTCGATGTTTGAGCGTCTCCAGAGAAGGCGGCAAGATAAAAACACTGACGGATTGTGGGAAGTGACGCTTGATTTGTAAGGCGCCTTGCCAATCAATGGCCAGCAAGAGATCCATGCCTTGCGCTAGCCTGGTCTGAATTTCTTGTTTTGAGGTGCCATACCAGTTGGAAAAAACCTTCGCATACTCTACGAAAGCATCGCCTGCTACCATAGCGGTAAAATACTGTTCTTCGACAAAGTGATAATGCACGCCATCCACTTCACCTGGTCTTTTGGTCCGGGTGGTGTGCGAAACCGAAACGGCCACATGGGGTACATGGCTCACCAGCCAACGCACCAGGCTGGTTTTGCCGCCACCAGAAGGCGAGGCAACGATAAATAAATTTCCAGGGGCAATTTCAGTCATTTTTTTGACTTTCCAAGCTAATCATACGAATACCCATCCGAGCTGGACCGCAGTCAGGGGCTGGGTTAACCATATCACATAATACAGCTAAAAAAAGATTTTTTTAGCTGCTGCCCTGTGTCATCTGCTACTTGACCTTGCGCGAAGCTCCTAGTATCATGCACGCACTGTCCAGTGACAGTGGGATTCACGGGGTGTAGCGCAGTCTGGTAGCGCGCCTGCTTTGGGAGCAGGATGTCGGGAGTTCGAATCTCTCCACCCCGACCAAATCGATGCGCCCGTAGCTCATTTGGATAGAGCATCGGCCTTCTAAGCCGAGGGTAGCAGGTTCGAGTCCTGCCGGGCGTACCAAGCGTCAAGCAGTGTAAGAATCAGCTAAAAAACTATTGCGGGTTTTTCAGAAAATTATGGTGGACGTAGCTCAGTTGGTAGAGCCCCGGGTTGTGATCCCGGTTGTCGTGGGTTCGAGCCCCATCGTTCACCCCAGTACTTCTGAGGTAATCAAACACTGTCCAATGCATCTATGATGGGATGAGTCTTTACAATAAGGAATTACTGTTTAATAATTCTACTTTGTTAGCGAAAGTGGCGGAATTGGTAGACGCACTGGATTTAGGTTCCAGCGGGGCAACCTGTGAGAGTTCGAGTCTCTCCTTTCGCACCATTTGATACAATATAATATCCACGAGGTGACTAGATGGCAGTTTCAGTAGAAACTATAAAAGGTTTGGAGCGTAAACTCACTATTTCTGTGCCTTCAGAAAAATTTGAAGAAGAAGTTGGTATGCGCCTTAAAAGTCTGGCTCGAAAAGCAAAAATAGACGGATTTCGACCAGGAAAAGTGCCTTTTCATATCGTTCAAAAAAGATTTGCTGAAAGTGTCAGTCATGAAGTGGCAAGGGATTTGATTCAGCCAACTCTATTCGAGGCCTTGCAAAGCAATCAACTGCACCCAGCTGGCCAGCCACAAGTAGAGTATCTACAGATTGAGTTGGGTAAAGATTTTCAATATAGCGCCAGTTTTGAAGTTTTCCCAGAAATAGCCATTGTCGAGTTAGAAGGTGAGCCACTTGAGCTGGTACGTTGTCAGGTGACTGAGCAAGATGTTGACAATATGATTGAAAAAATGCGTGCTCAACATAAAGTTTGGCAAGAAGTAACCCGCAAGGTGAGCCTGGATGACAAAGTTGTTATCGATTTTGCCGGTTCTATCGACGGGGTTGCGTTTGATGGCGGTCAAGCGCAAGATTATGAGTTGGTGATTGGTTCAGGTACGATGATAAAAGGCTTTGAGGACGGGATTGTCGGCGCAGAACAAAATAAGCCTTTTGATATGACAGTCACTTTTCCGCAAGACTATGGGCAAGCTGATCTGGCTGGTAAAGCTGCAAATTTTGCTATTACAGTCAAAAAAGTATTGGCAGGTGAATTGCCGCCATTAGATGATGCCTTTGTGGAGACGTTTAATATCAAAGAAGGTGGAATAGCCGCCTTGAAAAAAGATATTTTCGAAAACATGGCCAGGGAACTTGAACGACGTGTGAAAAACAAAAATCGTGAAACGATATTCAACAGATTGCTTGAGAAAAATACTTTCGAATTGCCTGTGACCTTGATTGATCAAGAAATTGAAAATCTCAAACATGAACTGTACCACCGCGTATTTGGGCACGAGCATCATGACAATGAAAAAATTCCTGATTTCCCGCGTGAACTTTTTATCGAGCAAGCTCAGCGACGGGTGAAACTCGGGTTGTTGTTTGCAGAGTACGTCAAGACACACAGTATCGCTGTGGACCCACAGCGAGTGGATGCTATGATCGAGCAAATGGCCAGTGCGTATGAGGCCCCTGACGAATTGCGACACTGGTATAAGAGCCAGCCAGAACGTTTGGCCGAAATTGAAACATTGGTTTTGGAAGAAATAGTTGCCGAGAAGATTGCCGCCCATGTGGCAGTTGTTGAAACAGATGAAACTTATGAAGCGCTCATGAATCCACCGCAAGATAAAGCCAAAGGAGATTAAGTGTGAATGGATCTGCACCGAATACGATTAGGAATGCCAGCGGACTGGTTCCCATGGTGGTTGAACAAACCTCGCGTGGTGAACGTGCGTATGATATTTATTCACGACTGCTGAAAGATAGAATCATTTTCTTGTTAGGCGAAGTTGAAGATCACATGGCTAACCTTGTGGTTGCACAACTTCTCTTTCTAGAATCCGAAAACCCCGAAAAAGACATCTCTTTATATATCAATTCTCCCGGTGGCGTTGTTACAGCCGGGTTGGCCATATACGATACTATCCAGTTCATTAAACCCGATGTTAGCACCTTGTGTATTGGTCAAGCAGCCAGTGCAGCCGCATTGTTGCTGTGTGCTGGGGCACACGGCAAACGCTTCTGCTTGCCGAATTCCCGAGTCATGATACATCAGCCTTTAGGTGGCTATCGCGGTCAAGCAACTGACATTGAAATTCATGCCCGTGAAACTTTGCTGGTACGCGAACGTCTCAATGCTATTATGGCTAAACACACGAACAAGACACCTGAACAAATCATGCGAGACACAGAAAGAGACAATTTTATGGGGGCGGCAGAAGCAGTTTCCTATGGCTTGGCTGATAAAGTATTCACAGACAGAGCGTCTCTTTCAGAGAATGATACATTAAGATAATTCATAACCAAAAGACCTATATGCCAGTTGAAGCTATGCGTTTCGCGTTCTATCCAAAGTTGATAGCCTGTAAGTTGTGTGCATACGTATGAGGAACCCTGCAAACCCGGGGATAGGTTTAGATGGCAAGTGTTTCTGCGTGGGATATGCCAAGTAGGTTACAGAGCAGCTGAGTTTGGCTTTTCCTTACTCGGGGTTTGGTGATAACGTTGCGAGCTATATTTCGTGCGGTTATGAAGTGCAATTTTCAACTTGTCTTTTTGTACCCATAGGTTAAATAAATCCTGACAATAGACCGTATATTGCGTTTTATTTAAACAAAAATTGGGCAAAAAATATTATTAGCAAAGTTGCGCTTAAAGATCGCGCAAACTATATGTACATGATAGGGGCTTTTGATGAGTAAATCAGGTAGTGGCAGCAACGAAAAAATATTGTACTGCTCTTTTTGTGGAAAAAGTCAACATGAAGTAAAAAAACTAATTGCAGGTCCGTCTGTGTTTGTTTGCGATGAATGTATTGACTTATGCAACGACATTATTCGTGAAGAAGCACCAGCAACCGTCGTAGAGGCAGAGGCAAAACTGCCCAAGCCGAAAGAGATCGCAGCTTTTTTGGATGAGTATGTCATCGGCCAACAGCATGCCAAAAAAGTACTATCTGTCGCCGTATACAATCATTATAAAAGAATGCACCACAAAACTGAAAATGGTATTGAACTGGGCAAGAGTAACATCCTCTTAATTGGACCTACAGGCAGCGGCAAAACTTTACTGGCACAAATACTTGCTAAAATTTTGAATGTACCTTTCGCCATGGCGGACGCGACAACCTTGACAGAAGCTGGCTACGTGGGTGAGGATGTCGAAAATATCATTCAAAAATTGCTGCAGAAATGTGATTACGATATAGCAAAAGCCCAGCAGGGCATCGTTTACATCGATGAGATTGATAAAATATCGCGCAAATCAGATAATCCGTCAATCACACGAGACGTTTCTGGTGAAGGTGTGCAGCAAGCTTTGTTGAAGCTTATAGAAGGCACTATTGCCTCCGTGCCACCACAAGGCGGGCGCAAGCATCCCCAACAAGAGTTTTTACAAGTTGATACATCCAACATATTATTTATCTGTGGCGGTGCTTTTGCCGGGTTAGACAAAGTGATCAGAGAGCGTAGCGACAAATCAGGAATTGGTTTTTCTGCCACCTTAAAAAATAAAAAAAATACCATTGATAATGAAAAAATTCTTGAAGCTTTGGAGTCTGAAGATTTGGTCAAGTATGGCTTGATCCCAGAATTTGTCGGTCGCTTGCCGGTGGTGACCACATTGCAAGAATTAGATGAGAGCGCGCTGGTAGAAATACTCACGCAACCTAAAAATGCGCTCACCAAGCAGTTCCAAGCCTTGTTCCAGATGGAGGGGGTTGAACTGGCTTTTACCGAACCGGCACTGCAAGCAATTGCGAAGAAAGCCATGGAGCGTAAAATTGGCGCCCGCGGTCTGCGTTCGATAATCGAGCACATTTTGCTTAACACCATGTATGAACTGCCTTCTCTTGAAGGCGTCAAACAGGTATTGGTAGAAGAAAATATTGTCCAAAACGCTGGCCAACCCGTATTGATATACGAAAATGCCGAGCCCGAGAAAAAAACCGCTACTGGGGGCGAATAAGTTTTAAGCTAGCACCCTTGTGTGATCTGTCTGTAGGGGAAATTATGCACGCAGTAGCCCTCCCCTGCAGGATTGAAACACATATGCTGCGCGTACATGAGTAAGTATTTGCTTCTGAGGTATGCAAGTATGGCCTATTCTGGATACAGAACAAGCTGTTGTGCGGCCCCAAAAATTCTGGCATATGCTCTACAGCAGTTTTGTATCCAGTGCCATGAATACTTGAAAAATTGAGTGACAATCCCCATCTAAATTCTTATGTATGTCAGTAAGGACTGAAAATGTCGACTAAAACAGAAACGGTAACACATGAAGAAGAAACTCAAACCGGACAGTTACCAATATTGCCACTGAGAGATGTGGTGGTGTACCCGCATATGGTCATACCGTTATTCGTTGGTCGCGAAAAATCTATCAAAGCACTTGAAGCTGCCATGTTGGAGAATAAAAAAATTTTCTTGGTAGCACAACGTAAATCTTCGAATGATGACCCGAATGCCAAGGACTTGTTTACGGTAGGTACTGTTTCTAGTCTCTTACAGTTATTGAAATTGCCCGATGGGACGGTCAAAGTACTGGTAGAGGGTGAGCATAGGGCCAAAGCGACGGCTTATCACCAACAAGCGGGCGCCTACATGACCGCAACCCTGGAAAATTTGGACGATATCAGCAGTCAGTTTGAGCCGCAAGAAATCACTATTATGATGCGGTCTTTAATGTCCCAATTTGAACAGTATATTAAACTCAATAAGAAAATTCCTCCTGAAATCCTGAGTTCACTTGCTAGCATCGACGAACCAGGGCGCTTGGCAGATACCATCACTGCGCATTTAAGTCTAAAAGTTGAAGATAAACAAGATATCCTCGAAACCCGTGATGTGGGCAAGCGTTTGGAGCGTTTGATGGCAGGCATCGAAACCGAAATTGATCTGCTACAAGTGGAAAAGCGGGTGCGTGGCCGAGTCAAACGACAAATGGAAAAAAGCCAGCGCGAGTATTATCTCAACGAACAAATGAAGGCAATTCAAAAAGAATTGGGTGAAATTGGCGAAGAAGGCAACGAAATAGATCAACTTGAAGCATCGATTTTAAAAGCAGGTATGCCGAAAGAAGCCAAGGAAAAGTCCAAATCAGAGCTGAATAAATTGAAAATGATGTCGCCAATGTCAGCTGAGGCAACCGTGATCAGAAACTATCTTGATTGGATGCTCAGTGTTCCATGGAAAAAGCGTAATAAAATTGAGTTCGACCTAAAAAAAGCTGAACAGACCTTGGATGAGGACCATTATGGTCTTGAGAAAGTCAAGGAGCGCATTCTTGAGTATTTGGCAGTGCAGCAACGGGTTAAACGCATGAAGGGTCCAATCATTTGTTTGGTCGGACCACCTGGTGTGGGAAAAACCTCATTGGGACAGTCTATTGCCAATGCCACAGGCCGTACCTTTATTCGAATTGCCTTAGGAGGCGTACGCGACGAAGCGGAAATTCGTGGGCACCGTCGAACTTACATTGGTTCTATGCCCGGAAAAATAATTCAAAAACTGTCTAAAGCTGGCGTTAAAAATCCGCTGATAATGTTGGATGAGGTGGATAAGATGGCTATGGATTTTCGTGGTGATCCTGCATCAGCACTCCTGGAAGTTTTGGATCCTGAACAAAACAACACCTTCAGCGATCACTATCTTGAGGTGAATTATGATTTGAGTGAAGTCATGTTTATTGCCACGGCTAACTCCTTAGAAATTCCTGCGGCACTATTAGATAGGATGGAAGTCATTCGCTTGGCGGGGTACACCGAAGATGAAAAAGTGCATATTGCCGAAAATTATTTGATCGCCAAACAATTGGCTGCTAATGGTTTAAAATCAGGTGAAATTGGTTTTGAACGGCCCGCTATCCATGAAATCATTCGGCACTATACCCGCGAAGCAGGCGTGCGCAATTTAGACAGAGATATTGCCAACGTATGCCGTAAAGTGGTCAAAGACATTTTGACGAATAAACGTATAAAAAAAGTCACGGTCAACAAACACAATATTGAAAAATTTTTAGGGGTGCAGAAGTTTCATTATGGTGTAGCTGAACATGAGGATATGATTGGCCAAGTCACGGGCCTTGCTTGGACCAGTGTCGGCGGAGAAATCCTCACCATAGAAGCTTCCATGATGCCAGGGAAAGGTAAAATGCTGCATACTGGGCAATTAGGTGAAGTGATGCAAGAATCAATTCATGCGGCCATGACCGTAGTCCGCAGCCGTACCAAACAATATCATATTGCCGATGACACCTTTGAGAAAAATGACTTCCATGTGCATGTGCCTGAGGGTGCAACTCCCAAGGATGGCCCGAGTGCCGGTGTTGGCATGTGTACTGCCTTGGTATCTATTCTCACGCAAATACCTGTCAAAGCTGATGTTGCCATGACGGGTGAGATTACTTTACGTGGTCAAGTACTACCCATTGGCGGTTTGAAGGAAAAATTACTCGCAGCGCACCGTGCCGGGATCAAGCAAGTAATCATTCCCAAAGAAAACAAGAAAGACTTAACTGAAATACCGGATAATATTTTGCGTAAGCTGCAAGTGCATGCGGTGGATAGCATTGAACAAGTCCTGGAAATAGCCCTACAGCGCAGTGTTTTTGCGGTGCGTGTGCCTGCGGCCAGTGATATCCCTACCGATAAGAAAAAAACAGTGCGCGCGCAAAAAAACAAAAAAAATGAAAATAATGATTTACATGCTTAGGCATAACAGGTATATTCTCCCACGTTGTGCGGAACTGCTTCAAATCATTTGAAGTTATTAAAAAACCGTTTACACGCTATACAGTTAGTAATTTAGGAGATGACGTGAATAAAAGCGAATTAGTTGACGCATTAGCAGCAGGTTCTGACATCTCTAAGGCGACAGCCCTTAAAGTTCTTGATGTGTTTATGCAAACCATAACAGAAACTTTACAGAAAGCTGATCAAATTGTACTAACCGGATTTGGATCATTTAAAGTATCTAACCGAGCAGCACGAACCGGTCGTAATCCTAAAACTGGAGAGGAGATCGAGATCAAAGCTTCACGCGTGATTAAGTTCACAGCCGGTAAGACCTTAAAAGATTCAATCAAAGAGTCATAAAAAAATAATTGGGTGCTTAGCTCAGCTGGGAGAGCATCGCCCTTACAAGGCGAGGGTCGTAGGTTCGATCCCTACAGCACCCACCATCATTGGGAGTGGTAGTTCAGTTGGTT
>DAIOSQ010000062.1:0-11916 GCA_036752465.1 Legionellaceae bacterium
TTAGCAACTCCACTGCCTCAAAATCGCGCGCCACCGGAGTTAACCCTAAGTCAGGAATTGAAATCAATAATATATGTTTTGCGCCCTTAGCCAGCAACTTACCTAGACTAGACTGAATACCCATCATCGCATCATCCACTGCCGCATCTGGATCATCAGGTAAGCCTAAATAGTTGTTCGACCCCATAAACACAATCATCAAACTATCGGGATCGGCCTTATCCTGATGCGCCAACAAATAGCTGTCTATCTCGAGACGTAAACTGGAAAGAACCCCTGCATCAGCATCGTTATCATCTTGCTGGTTGCTAACTGCCGAGCCGCCAAACGCATAATTTAACACAGCTGATTTTGGGTTATGTGGAAAATAATGCTCAACCAACGACTCTATCCATAAAGGCCCATTGCAAAAGCGACCCTTATAGTAAGGCGGCGAGATAGGTAACTGATGATTCATATATTCGTAGAGATTGCCGGTATCTGAAAGACTGTCACCAAACACCACGATTTTATTCAATGGTGCTGCATGAGCTGCCAGCACCGCTGACAGCATAAGTGATGCCACCATCATGTGGCCAGCACGAATCAAGCCCAACAGTTGTTTCATGGTCTAAACCTCATCACACGTCCAGTAATGTCAGCAACATTACCTTCTGCGCAGTTAGCTGTCAACAGAGGTTAGCTTGAGCTGTCGGCCACATACCCGCGCTTTATTCAGTGCATGGATCACTTCCTTACTCATGCCCTTTGGCAAACATACCGTTGAATGATCATCATTAATCTTTAGCTCGGTAATATGCCGACTTTGCAAACCAGCCTCATTCGCAATCGCCCCGACGATATTACCAGGTTTGACGCCATGGATCCGACCAACATCCAATCGATACAACGCTTGCCCATCCATGCTCTGAAAACGCTTGTTGTTCCGTGTCACGGGTGGGTGTTCACGCATGCCACCACCCCGACGGGAAGCCTTATGCATGTGATCTTCCTTGTGACGAGTTTCCTGCGCGGGCTTAGCCTCTTTAAACCCTGGCAGCTCCACTTTCCACGCTTGATCATGATGCAGCATCAAGGCCAATACCGCGGCTACGTCTGCGATTGATAGGTCTTGTTCTTGCACATACGCGGCAATCATATCGCGGTAATCCGACAAATTTTCATGCGCCAAACGTGCCGAGATACTGCCTAGAAAACGCTCTGTACGTGCCTGTTGAATGGCTTGGTCGTTTGGTACCGCAATTTTTTCGATACGTTGGCGGGTATGACGCTCGATGATGTTGAGCATGCGGGACTCTTTGGGTGTAACAAATAAAATGGTAACACCACTTCTGCCAGCACGACCGGTTCTGCCTATACGGTGCACATAGGTTTCGCAATCATGCGCAATGTCATAATTGATAACATGCGTGACCCGATCCACATCTAACCCTCTGGCAGCGACATCGGTTGCGACCAAAACATCAATCACACCCTGTTTAAACTGAGTGATCACGCGCTCACGCAAGGATTGCACCATATCGCCATTAATCGCCATGGCTTTATGGCCATGCTGTTGTAATACTTGCGCAATTTCTTCGGTGCTGCTTTTGGTTTTGACAAACACAATCACCCCTTGCGCCTGACTGGCGGCCAAAACTCGCAATAACAGTGCCGTTTTCTGCGGGTGTTGGACAAAGATAAATTTTTGTTCAACGCTTTTCACCGTTGCTGTTTCAGCATGAATTTCAATCGCGACCGGATCTTGCAAATAGCTATTGGCGATTTGACGAATCCGTGCGGGCATAGTTGCAGAAAACAAGGCAATTTGGCGAACTGTTGGCAGCTTGGCAAGAATATTTTCTACATCCTCAATAAAACCCATACGCAACATTTCGTCGGCTTCATCCAACACAAACGTTTTTAACCGACCCAATTGTAACGAACCTCTGTTTAGATGATCCAAAATACGTCCAGGCGTACCGACCACCACATGTGCACCCTCTTTTAAGCGCTTTAATTGCGGCCGATAATCCTGCCCACCACAGATGACCGCAACTTTGGTTTGCCCAAGACACTGCCCCAGCGCTTCAAAATGCGAGCCGACCTGAATGGCAAGTTCACGCGTGGGTGCGAGTATCAACGCTTGCACCGCTGGCAGATCGAGATCCAATTGCTGTAAAATCGGCAAAGCAAACGCCGCTGTTTTGCCAGTACCTGTTTGCGCCTGGCCTATTAGGTGACGCCCTTGCAACAGCCAGGGTATTGTTTGTTGCTGTATGGGTGATGGGGTTTTAAAGTTAAGCAAATCCAAGGCTTGCAGTAACTGAGGTGATAGTCCTAAACTTACAAATGATTCGTCAATGGTCATATGATTCCTGATAATAATTGATTATAAACAGCTGTTGGTGATAAAAAAGATTAAGCAATGTAAAATATGCGCAGTATAATAACAGATTATAAACGACTTTGCACTCACTAATCGAGGAACATTTATGAATATCAGCTTATTTGACCTTTTTTCAGTTGGCATTGGGCCCTCCAGTTCGCATACAGTAGGGCCAATGTTAGCCGCCAATGCCGGTTTACAGGCCTTGCAAGCGCAGCAACTGCTCGCTTCAGTGGCTCGAATTAAAATCGAGCTATATGGCTCCTTGGCGTTAACTGGCAAAGGACACGCCACCGATGTTGCAATACTCAATGGCTTAATGGGGTTTACCCCGGAAAGCGTAGAACCCAGCAGCATGCTGCCGCGGGCCAAAAAAATCTTAGCGCAGCACTCAATTGCCCTAAATAATCAGCAAACAATTGCTTTTGATGAGCACACGGATCTATTATTTTTACAAAAAGAATTGCTGCCACACCATACCAACGGCATGCGTTTTTCTGTATTCAACGGCCAGCAGCAATTGCTATGGTCGCAAATTTATTACTCGATTGGCGGCGGCTTTATCATCACCGCAGAAGAAATTGCACATCCCCCCTCAGCCGCGACACCTATGCCTTATCCATTTGCCACCGCCAAAGAGCTGATCGACCATTGTGCGCAGGCAAAATGCTCTATTGCAGAACTGATGCTGCGCAATGAGCTGGTATTGCGCACACAAGCAGATATAGAGGCAGGAATTTTAACCCTCGCGCAGATTATGCACCAATGTATTGAAAACGGCTGCCAAAATGAAGGCATTTTACCTGGCGGGCTGCAGGTCAAGCGGCGCGCGCCTGATTTACGCAAAAAGCTCAATGCCAAGCAAGGTATTGCCAGCATTTACGAGCAGGAGGATATCATGAACCGCTTGAATCTCTATGCCATGGCGGTTAATGAAGAAAATGCCGCTGGTGGGCGTATTGTCACAGCGCCTACCAATGGTGCGGCAGGGATTATTCCTGCCGTGCTACAGTATTGTCAAGATGCACATCAGAAAATGTCAAACGCTGATATATACACCTATTTCCTAACGGCTGCTGCCATTGGTATTTTATACAAAAAAGGCGCCTCTATCTCCGGTGCAGAAGTAGGATGCCAAGGCGAGGTTGGGGTCGCTTCTTCAATGGCGGCAGCCGGCTTAACTGCGGTGTTAGGCGGCAGCATTGCGCAGATAGAAAATGCCGCCGAGATTGCCATGGAGCATCACTTGGGCATGACGTGCGATCCGGTCATGGGGCTGGTGCAAATTCCTTGCATAGAACGCAATGCCATGGGTGCCGTCAAAGCGGTAAATGCCTCGAGGATGGCGTTGATAGGTGATGGTCAGCATAAAATATCGCTAGACAAAGTAATTAAAACCATGAAGCAAACTGGCAAAGACATGCAGTCTATCTATAAAGAAACATCATTAGGTGGGCTGGCGGTCAATTATATCGAATGTTAAGTGGACATTGCTTGCTGCGCAGCAGGCAATGCCCTATTGAGTGCATGTTGGGAAGATATTATCCTAAATATGCGCCCAAATCTAAGATATTAAATATTCTTTGCTGGTGCTGATGGTTCTACTACTTCTTGAGCCACTGGTGTGATCATCTCTCGATCATTCTCTGCTGATTGAGACCAAAACATAGAGTACACGGACCACTGCGACACTTTTTTTGCTTCCACTGGAGCTGTTCCCGCTAGCAAGGCATCCAGCTCCGATGCATCTACCACAACTTGATCTGCAATACAATCTTTTGCATCGCTATTGGTTTTTCTGCGAGCAGCTAATTCCACGTTTTCGCCAGTGATAACGGTCGTTCCGATTAACAATGCCAAAGATATTGGCCATAATGGTGCAGTCACTGCTACCGTGCCCGCTGCCGTGGCCAGCGTGGCTAACCCTCCCAGCACCGCAACAAACAGCATGACTTGTAGAAAAACATGCATGAAAATATCGAAATCTATTTCTGCCTGAATGCGCGCAAGTTCGGCGTTTTTAAAAGCAACTTGCAGTGAACTGTAACTTTTATATTCTGGCAATTGCAATATAGGAGAAATTCTTCGCAGTGCCATCAGTTCATCGAATGCAGCACCCAGAAATTGTGCATCTTTTTCTGGCTGATTTGCCTCTCGTATTTTTGCTTTAAATTTTTCGAGTGCTGCCTGACATTGTACAATAGCTTCACTTTTCTTTCTGTTCGTCACTACGGCTTCTGGGTCTTGCCATTCTGTTAGCAATCTGTTTAACGTATATGCATAGAAAGCAGCAGCTTTTATCGCTTTTTGCTTCGCATCAAACAATTGATCATAATAAGGTTTTTCTGTTGTTAACTTACTCATGAAGATGCTCCCGTCAATATCAAGCACTGAGTATAAAAAATATTAAATGGCAAGTCAATAAACAACTTTGTGCGCACCTGTGCTGCGCGGGCCGCAACAGACTGGTGCTGCGTTTTCAGAGTATGGTACAATGCGCGCGGCTATGCTGGCCATAATCCCTTAAAAAGCAGTTGCTCAACAAAGGTTAACTTGTATGGATAAAACTTACTCCCCCAAAGCCATTGAATCTGCCTGTTACCATACATGGGCACACAATCACTACTTCGCGCCACAAGGTGAAGGCACGCCCTTTTGTATCATGTTACCGCCACCTAATGTTACCGGCAGCTTGCACATGGGCCATGGGTTTCAACACACCTTGATTGATGCGGTCATTCGCTATCAGCGCATGATGGGACTCAACACATTATGGCAACCAGGTACTGATCACGCCGGTATTTCTACCCAACTGGTGGTAGAGGGTCAGCTGGAACGTTCCGGCCTCCAACGCAAAGATATGAGCCGCACAGAGTTTGTGCAACGCGTTTGGGACTGGAAAGCCATTTCTGGCAATCAGATCACCCAACAAATGCGACGCATCGGTTCTTCCCCAGATTGGTCACGTGAGCGTTTCACCATGGATGAGGATTTATCTGCCGCCGTGCTCAAAGTATTTGTGCAACTCTACGAAGAAAATTTAATTTATCGTGGCACTCGACTGGTTAATTGGGACCCTAAACTGAAAACTGCACTTTCTGACCTCGAGGTGATTGCCAGTGAAGAAAAGGGATTTTTATGGCATATTCGCTACCCAGTGGTAAACAGCGAGGCATCCCTGGTGGTAGCCACCACACGACCTGAAACCATGCTGGGTGATGCGGCAATTGCAGTCCATCCAGACGATAGCCGCTACGCTCATTTAATTGGGCAGCACGTGCATTTGCCCTTATGCGAGCGCACGATACCAATCATTGCAGATGCATACGTTGATCCTGAATTCGGCACAGGCTGTGTAAAAATAACACCAGCACATGACTTTAATGACCATGAGGTGGGCAAACGCCACCAGCTGCCAATGCATAACATTTTCACAAAAAGTGCCACTATAAATAAAAATGCGCCCAGTAAATACCAAGGGATGGACCGCTTCATCGCAAGAGACCAAATCGTCGTTGATCTCCAAGCGGCGCAAATGTTGGTCAAAATAGAACCGCACCTACTCAAGATACCGCGCGGTGAGAAATCAAATGTAGTGGTCGAACCATTGCTGACCGATCAGTGGTACATCAAAACCCAACCATTGGCCAAGCCAGCTATGGATGCCGTCAAGAATCATGAAATACGCTTTGTCCCTGAAAATTGGAGTAAAACCTATTTTCAATGGATGGAAAATATCGAAGACTGGTGTATCAGCCGTCAATTATGGTGGGGCCATCGTATTCCAGCGTGGTATGATAATCATGGCCATGTCTACGTCGGTTATAGTGAAGAAGATGTGCGATTTAAATACAAAATTGATAGGCAGATAATCCTAAAACAAGATGAAGATGTTTTGGATACATGGTTTTCCGCAGCCTTATGGCCATTTGCCACCTTAGGTTGGCCCAAACACACCCAAGATTTTGCACAATTCTACCCAACCACGGTATTATTTACAGGATTTGATATCATCTTCTTTTGGGTCGCACGCATGATTATGCTGGGGCTTAAATTTACTGGCAAAGTACCGTTCAAAGAAGTCGTGATCACCGGCCTGATCTGCGATGCTGATGGCAAGAAAATGTCCAAATCCAAGGGCAACGTACTCGACCCTATCGATATTATAGATGGCATAGATCTCGAAAGCCTGGTCAATAAACGCACAGCCAATCTGTTATTGCAATCGGTAAAAACGCAAATCACACAAGACACACGCAAACAATACCCACAAGGCATAGCCGCATATGGCACCGATGCTTTGCGTTTCACTTTTTGCGCGATGGCATCTAATACCCGAGTGGTACGCTTTGACTTAAATCGAGTCGAAGGCTATCGCAATTTCTGTAACAAACTATGGAATGCAGCACGTTATGTGTTGCTCAACACCGACGAGGACTCTGTTGATTTCGGCGACGGTCCATTTCAATATAGCCCTAGCGACGAATGGATTTTATCCAAGTTACAGCATGTGGTTGAGCGCTGCCATCATTATTTTGCCACCTACCGCTTCGATTTATTGGCCAATACCCTGTATGAGTTTGTTTGGCATGAATATTGCGACTGGTACCTCGAACTATCCAAACCGATTTTGTATGATGAGCATGCGCTAAGTGCCATGAAGCGAGGCACACGCCGCACATTAATTCACGTCTTAATCCAGATCCTTAAATTACTACATCCAATTATGCCTTTTATTACTGAGGAAATATGGCAAAGAGCCAGCAAACTCAACAGTGACCCGGGTGAAACCATCATGTTGAGTGATTTTCCCAGGGTTGAAGCACAATTCATTCAGCCGATGATTGAAGAAGAAATTGAATGGCTGAAAAAAATGATCCAAACCGTGCGCACCATACGCAGCGAAATGTCCATCAGCCCAGCGAAACTAATACCCTTGCATCTGCGCCACGTCGATGACAGCCTACGACTGAGGGTACAAAAATATCTAAGATTGTTATCGTCTTTAGGTAAAATTTCACATGTGCACTTCATTGAAGCAGATGAAACGATTCCAGTCTCAGCCTCTGCTTTGGTTGGCAGCATTGAGTTATTGATTCCGATGGCAGGCTTAATTGATAAAGCAGCCGAGTTACAGCGCTTGGCGAAAGAACTAAACAAAGTGCAACAAGAGATTGCTTTCTTCCAAAGCAAATTGAACAATGAGAAGTTCGTCAGCCATGCGCCGGAGGAGATAATCGATAAAGAGCGCGACAAACTGGCACAGGCTGTGCTGCTGCAAGAAAAATTATTGCAGCATCAGAGCACGATTGCAGCACTTGCTTAGGGATGACTGCGTGGTTTGCACCATTGAACAGCTAATTTGAAGACTTAGGAGACGGTTTACTGGCAGCATGGTGTTCATTGAAAAATTCAAACCGATTGTGCGCCAGTTCTTCCTCGACATCTTCTTTGGCTGCAGCCAGCAAAAACTCAAACCCATCACGTAATTCATTGATTTGATCATCAAAATCGCTTAAATCTTCCTGGCTGAGTGTGTAATCCAAAGTTGACTTGATTGATTTTTTTGCAAGATTGATGTTGCCACCCACATGCAAAAAATACTTCACCAAAAACAAATTCCTATGGATTGCGGCCGTAGCTAACGGCGTTAAATAGTTGCTGGGAGCCAGATTAACATCCGCACGATGGCGTACTAAAATTTTAATGACATCGAAGTGGTTAAGCTCGGTGGCGACCACCAACGGTGTCAATTGCTCGGCAGCGACTACTTCATTGACATCAGCGCCATAAGTGTCCAGCAATAAAATGATTAATTTTCGCATATGATGGCGGATCGCCAAAATCAATATTGGAAAAAATTCCGTATCATACAGCGGCACACGACAGTTATTATCCAATAAAAAATCGACTATTTCGCTATTGCCACTCAAGACTGCCATCATAAACGGTGTTTTTTGGTCAGATCCTGGTTGTTCAATGTTAGCCCCTAACTCCAACAGATAGGCTATGGCACCGCTGTTTTGGTAATTAATTGCGGCAATTAAGGGGGTCGAGCCATCTGACAGTAGACTATTCACATTCTTTTCAGAAATATATTGCTCAAGTTGATTTTCACAAAACAGCTCCGACTGCAACAACTGCAGCACTTTGTTTTCACTGCTGAGAGAAAGTGACATACACAATTAACCAAATAATTTTTGTATATCTTAAATATTAGACCAAATGCGCGAACACGCCATGTTCTAAGAAAAATAGCACCTCTTTTTCTACCGCCAGATTGCGCATCATAAAGGTATGCGAGACCGGTAATACAATAAAATCGTCCATTTCATCTAACCGAGTGGCAGATACCGCAACTTTGCCATCGTTGGGTTCGTGAAAAATTAAGCGATTCATAGGATTCATACTAAAATTACCCGCAATTATCCCAATCTTATAATTGCCTTTGGCTACATGCGGCGCATCAGACTGCGTAGTTAACTCTGTGACTGCCGGTCCTAAAATAAACGGCAGCACTTTGGTTGGCTGCAATGCATTGACCCATACACTGCCATGATTGGGTGGCCCTAACATCACAATATGGTGTATGAGGGGGTTCTTATGCGTTTGCATATAGGCCAACACGATACGCCCACCAATAGAATGGGTGACAAAATCAATATGGCGCGGATGAGATTGTTGACATATGTCAATCATATCCTGCAGATCACTGACTGCAATCTGCTTGATGGTTTTGCGCGTGGATAAATAATTGCGATTGACCACCACGTAGTGTTGCTTCTGCAATGCAGCCTGTAAGCCGGTCATCGACGCTGAGGTACGAAACATGCCATGCACTAAAATAACACAATCCTGGGCACACGCGGACCATGAGAACAACGCACCAAACCACCACATACAGGCCGCCAGAAAAAAATGCTGCCAACAATAACGCCTGGTTATCATGTTATCACCCTACTAAACGCATCACGATCCACAGCTAAGCCTTTGCTTACGCCCGAGAAAAATCAAAAGCCATTGTATGCTCAATTGAGGATTTTTGCCAAGCCAAAGCCAATAATCGCTCAATGCCCAACGCCACACCACTGCAGGGGGGTATGCCATGTGCTAGCGCCTGTATTAGATGCGGATCAGGCGATACTGTTGGCAGATGTTGCCGCAGTCTTTGCTGGTTATCTGCGGAAAAGCGCGCTTGTTGTAGCTTAACATCGGTTAACTCATGAAAACCGTTCGCCAGCTCAACGCCACGATAATACACTTCAAAACGCTCAGCAACACCCTCCCTAACTTGCGCCAATGCTGCTTGCGAGGGTGGAAACCCGTATATCGCCACAGGTTCGACATGCTTGGCAAAAAAAGGTTCGACCACATGACTCATCAACAAAAACAGATACTGATCCGCATCGGTTTCAGTAGCCGGTAATACGTCTGCCAAGCCATGTTGCGTTAAAGTTGCCCGTAAACAGGCAAGACTCGCGGTGAATGGATCGAGCGCGCAAGCGGCTTGGAAAGCGTCTTGATAAGAAATTTTAAACACAGGTGGGCAAGCGAGCATGGCTTGTAAAAAATCAGATACTTCGCTCATCAATTGATGATGATCTATATGCAGTTGATACCACTCTAGTAGCGTGAATTCAGGATTATGCCAGCGGCCCAATTCATCATCGCGAAATACGCGTGCCAATTGAAAGATGGGTCCGCTACCTGCCGCGAGCAGTCGTTTCATATGATATTCAGGAGAGGTTTGTAAATAAACTGCTTGCTGGCGAAATCTAGCCTCTATATTACTTAAATAAACATCTGTGACCCCATGCTGTGCCATCACTGGGGTTTCTACTTCCAAATAACCACGATCGTTAAAAAAACCCCGGATACGCTGGTTCATGCGGGCACGCGCTGCTAGGCACTCGCGGGTAGCACTGGGTTGCCAGAGCGCTTTCATCAATAAAACATACCTAACTCTAAGCGCGCCACCTCGCTCATACGATCCGAGCTCCAAGGAGGTTCCCAAACCAATTCTACGGCACAATCCGACACGCCTTCGACTTGATTAACTGCAGTCTCAACCGTACCAGGAAAAGTTTGTGCCACCGGGCAACCCGGCGAGGTCAAGGTCATTTGAATGTGCACGAAACAATTATCGTCAATTTTAACGTCATAAATCAGACCCAAATCATAAATATTAACCGGAATTTCTGGATCAAAGACTTGCTTGAGCGCAGCAATGACCAGCGGCTGTAAGCCATCAGCGAGCGGTTTTTTCTTTCTCATCTTGAGCATTATTCTGTACTCACCATGTGCGGTTCTTGTTGCAACGCGGCCCTAAACGTATGCCAAGCCAACGTTGCGCACTTCACGCGTGCTGGATACGCTTTAACTCCAGCGAACACGGCTAATTTATGCGCTGACGACAGCAAATCATGATCATCCAGCGTTAACATTTGATGAAAATCCTCAAATATCGCTTGGGCCTCTTGCTTGGTTTTTCCCTTCAAGGCATCCGTCATCAGCGATGCCGAAGCTTGTGAAATTGCACACCCCTTGCCAATAAAGCTGATATCACGAATGATATCTTGCTCCAATTGCAGATACAGCGTCAACTTATCGCCACAGAGAGGATTAAACCCTTGAGATAAGCAACTGGGACACTCCATCACTCGGTGATTACGTGGATTACGATTGTGATCAATAATGATTTCTTGGTACAACTCACGCAAATCCATCATGCAAACACCTGCTCAACCATGTGTAAAGCGGCAATAAATCGATCGATGTCCGCGATGGTATTATAAAACGATAAAGACATACGGGTCGTTGCTGCCACGTCATAAAATGCCATCAAGGGCATGGCACAATGATGACCACTGCGCACCGCAACTCCTTGGCTATCTAAAATAGTTCCAACATCATGCGCATGCACATGTGCATGCACAAATGAAATAATAGGCACTTTATGGGCTGCTTGGCCAATCACCCGAAACTGCTGCAATTCAGCCATGGCGTCCTTAGCGTAGGCTAACAGCATCGTTTCATAAGCAACAATTTCCGACATAGTAAGTGTTTGCAAATAATCAATAGCCGCACCTAAGCCAATGACGCCAGCAATATCAGGAGTTCCCGCTTCGAATTTATTGGGCAGCGGCGCGTACTCGGTGTGTTCAAAGGAAACCTGGGCTATCATTTCCCCGCCGCCCTGGTAAGGTGGCATCGCGGTTAAATGCTCTGTCTTGCCCCATAATACGCCGATCCCGGTAGGCGCGTACATTTTATGACCTGAAAACGCATAAAAATCACATCCTAATTCCTGCAGATTGACCTCCAGATGTGCGGTAGCTTGCGCTCCATCTAATAACACACAAACCCCTTGCGCGTGCGCCATGGCAATCATCTCTTTGACAGGATTTATCGTACCAATGGCATTCGATGCATAATTAATGGCCACAAATTTAGTTTGAGCGGAAATTTTACTGGCAAATGCCTCTAACAGAACCTCACCCTCATGCGATATCGGTGCCACTACCAGTTTAGCACCCGTTTTTTGGCAA
>DAIOSQ010000063.1:0-11738 GCA_036752465.1 Legionellaceae bacterium
GGTTTGCCGACACTTAGTGATAGCGCCTGAAGGTTGAAGCGCTGGTGTAGACCATTCGCCAGTTCATTGGCCAGTGTTTCTAACAATCCAAAGCATTTATTTTCAACAAGTTCTGCTACATAAGAACATACTGTGCTATAATCGACGGTGTTATGCAAGTGTTCGTTGACACGCGTGGTGTCGATAGGAATCTTGATATCTATCACCAGTGGTTGTTGTATGTGCTGTTCCCAAGCATGAATACCAATGCGGGTAGATACCTTCAATCCAGTGATATGTAAGCAATCGTTCATTGTTTAAGTACTCTGTGTGTGCGAAATCAAGTGTGCTACAATGCCATTACTTTATGACGGTGACAAGAATTTTATGAAAGACTTAATCTCGCAGTCTGTGTTTATCCGTAGCTTATTACGCAAGCCTGTGACGAGAACGCCCGTATGGTTGATGCGTCAAGCTGGCCGTTACTTGCCGGAGTATCAAAAAACACGCAAACTGGCAGGTGATTTTCTTACCTTGTGTAAAACTCCAGAATTGGCGTGCGAAGTCACTCTACAACCTCTGCAACGCTTTCCTTTAGATGCCGCGATTCTTTTTTCTGATATCCTCACCATACCCGATGCCATGGGTTTGGAGTTGTCATTTGTTGAGGGAGAAGGGCCATGTTTTGCTAAGCCTATTCGGCATGAAGCGGACATTCATACGCTGTCGGTTCCTATGGCAGCAGATTCGCTTGATTATGTGATGGATGCGGTAAAGCTCATACGCCAAGCCTTACCCGCGCACATACCGCTTATTGGTTTTGCCGGCAGTCCATGGACCCTAGCTTGTTATATGTTGGAAGGCAAAAGCAGCCAAAATTTTTCCCGCATCCTCGATTTTGCTCGCCATCAACCACAAGCGCTGGAGAGGTTGTTGACCAAATTAACCATGGCGGTCACTGACTATCTCGATGAGCAAGTATGTGCCGGAGTTAACGCCTTGATGATATTTGACACGTGGGGTGGTATACTTGACACGGAGCAATTCAAACAATTATCGCTGCGTTTTTTGCAGAGGATAGTCGCGCATCTCAAAGCTAAATTTCCGCATATCCCCTTGATTTTATTCACCAAAGGCAGCAGTCGTTGGTTGCCATTATTGGCTGAGACCGATTGTGACGCCCTCAGTCTAGACGCCGGCACCAATCTTCGGCAAGCCAGAGAGCAGGTTGGTCGATTGGTGGCACTACAAGGTAATTTAGATCCGGCCATCCTACTCACGGATGAAACTAAAATTCGTCAAGCTGTGCAGGGTATATTGCGCGCCTATGGACACGGATCAGGCCATGTGTTTAATTTGGGGCATGGTGTGACTCCTAACACTCCATGGCAGCATGTGGCTTGCATGGTTGATGCAGTCCATGAATTTAGCGCGCAATATCATTGTGAGCTTGCATGATTACTGTCAGTCAGTTTCAGCCTGCTTGGTGGTTAGCTAACGCACATGCGCAAACCATGTTTGCTACGTTGACGCGAGCTGAGAAAGCAGCTATTGATTGTTACGAAAAACTTGAATTACCAGATGGAGACTTTATTGACTTAGCCTGGTCTACTGCAGGTTTGCCAGCGCATAGCCCGTTGGTCATTCTGTTGCATGGACTAGCAGGTAATGTTTATTCCAATTATGTGGCGGGGCAGATGTCGGCCTACAACAGACATGGTTGGCGAGCTTTGTTGATGCACTTCAGAGGTGCTGGTGCGGAGCCGAATCGTTTAGCTCGCGCCTATCATTCTGGCGATACTGCGGATTTTCACTATTTGTTGCAGCAATTACAATTACGTGAACCTAACACCCTTAAGGCGGTGGTTGGTATATCCATGGGCGGTAACATTTTGTTGAAGTGGTTGGGAGAAAACGCGCAGCAAGAATTGGTGTCTGCTGCGGTTGCTGTGTCCGTGTCCGTGCCCTATGATTTAAGATTGGTCGCGGATAGAGTTAACCAAGGCTTCTCCCGTTTCTATCAGCGCTATCTATTGAAGAAGATGCGCTTTTATTTTGCTAGAAAAATGGCCAAGCAAGGTCAGTATTTGCCAGTTGATGACAAGCGGTTATTAGAATTAGAATGTTTTTGGACATTTGATGAGTATGTCACAGCACCGCTCCATGGTTTTTCCGGAGTTCATGATTATTATCGCCGCACAAGTTCGCGCCAATATTTGCAACACATTGCCACTCCGACGTTGTTGTTGCATGCTAAAGATGATCCTTTCATGACGCCTGCGGTTATTCCGAACCCACATGATTTATCGTCCACCACTACATTAGAGCTATCTGCAAAGGGAGGGCATGTCGGCTTTATCAGCGGCCATGTTCCAGGCAAGCCAGTTTTTTGGTTGGATCAGCGCATACCAGAATATCTGCAGGGTTATTTGGCAGTGCGCACTAATTAATTATGCTCTGCAACACTTGTAGTTTTACGTGACCTTTGGGATCAATTTTGCGCTGAATTAAGGTGTGATTGGTCAGTTGTAAATCGCCTGTTTTAACTTCTGCCACACTCATAAAATATTGGCTTTGCAAGGTCACGTGTGACGGCTTAATATCACATTTTTTCAATAAATCTTGCACGTTTGCCATGTTATCAATACCATGCTTGGCTCTGAGTTGTATGATGTCAGCAACTTGCTGGCATTGCGAGTTTGTGCTCAACATCAGCAGCGAATGCAGGTCCGTGGTATTAAGGTTCAGCGGTGTGATTTCTGGTAGCGCGTGTATTGTGCTGGCAATCACCGCATACATGGTCGGGGTAAATCCATTGACCATCATCAACTCAGAGGTATTGATCATGGACTGGTAGGCAGGATAATAAGGAGGTTGGCGTTGCAAGTAGGTATCTAAAAATGGATCTCGATTGATTTGCGCGCTGGCTGGCGGTTTTAACCAGTCCAAAGTTGCAGTGACCAGCATTTTGAGATCATGATCTTCACGATTTTTTAAGGAACTATTCAGAACATTGTACCAAACAAATTGATATGCTTGCTCTTGCAAATTATTGATATTAATTTTGGCTTGTAGATCATAAAGCTCACCTTGGATGTGTATATCAGGGTAGCTGTGGGATAACTCGTCTGGAAAATTTGCAATAAGGCCTGCCTGGTCTTTTGCCAATAACACCTTTTTCCCTGATGTCGCCAGTAGGTGCATATTCCAAAAAGTCACGAGCTCCGAGGCCAGATAAAGCTTGTCTTCCGTGATATAAACCCGTGTGTGATAAATATCCATCTGTAGCCGGCTTATCAATGCAGTTGCGGCGATAGACACAAGCGCCATAATAAACATCGCGGAAATAAGGGCGCTACCTCGGCATTTACGCGGCATACAAAGATCCCGCTAAGGCAAATAGTAAACGCATCTCACGCTGGTTTGGCCAGGCAACCGCTAATTCGATCGCAACTGGCATGGCCGAAGAATCGTTTTGCCATTCGACCACACGTTGTTTATGCGCATTGATATAGGCAATCCTGCATTTTGTTAGTCCAGTCAATAAAATTTGATCATGATGTACATACCGATGTGGGCTATCGATTCTGTCCCAATAGCGGCGGTTAAGTTGATGATCTTGACATTGATATGCCACGCGCAGCAAGCTACTGCTGGCGTTGGCGGATCCGTCTGGCAGTATGCCATCGCGCGTAAACTCAAGCAATTCAGGTTGTCCTATCAATGCAGGTATGGTTTGCATGTGGTCACCAAAAATTGTACGCGCCACACTATTTTTAGTATCTTGATTCAGCAAAGCAATGGCTAAAACAATCGTATTGAGCTCATTGCCTTGTTGGACAATGCGTTTACGGGTTTCAAAGGCATTGTAGACGACATACGATGTCATGCCCGCTAATATGGCAAAAATCGTTAACGCGACTAAAATTTCTAGTAAGGTAAATCCGTGTTGTTTGTTCATGCTTGGTATCGATATCCAATCAAGGGATCAGTAAAAGGTCCAGATGCATGGTCGCTGACGGTAATGGTTATCTGCTGCACATGCTCAACTTTGCTTGCTGTCAGCCAAGCTCGCCAGTACCAGCGTTGTCCGTACAATTGTGTTATTTCGGTCAGCTCTTGATTGGCTGGCACATTTACCAAACCAATTTGTATCATATGCATACCTTGCATGGCGACAATATGACGCATGGTTTTATGTTTGATATGAATTTCACCGACCACGCTTTGATTGAGGGATTTGACCAGTGCAGTCAGCGCTATCGCCAAAACGGTCATAGCCAGTAACACCTCTATGAGTGTGAAGCCATTGCTTTTAAGGGTTACTGGTTGTTTCATGGGGAATCTCGCTGCAATATTAATTTGCCATCGGCATAGCCTTTGACCAGGGCAATATCTGTGTGATCAGGACCTTCAAAGTGTAAGACAAACGGAGTCATTTGTCCGCTGGCATAGATCAGGATGTTTGCGCTTTGTTGCGTGTATTGTGTGCCAAAATGCAGCTTGATCGCCGCATGTATATGCCGTGAGCGAAAAAATCCAGAGTTATGCATAGATTGCCAACGGTCTTTGGCTTGATAGCGCAATACTTCATACGCGTGATCATGCCAACGCAGCAAAAAATGGCGATTTTCTAAGATGGCTTGCTGTTTTATCAGCTGTACATAATCCACAAAGTCTTCAGCATCGGTGATAATTTGTCTTTTCTTGGCAAAATCACCAAAAGAAACTAAGGCAAAACTGGAAGCGATGCCAATTATCAACAGCACCACCAGTATTTCTATGAGGCTAAAACCGCGCATTTTTGGAACGGCTGCTGGCGATAGCAGCCGATCAGTTGGCATTCCAGTTACCAATTTCTCCTTGACCATTTTCACCAGCTTGACCACTGGGACCATAGGTGAAAATATCAATCTCACCATGTTGTCCGGGGTTGAGATACATATAATCACGCCCCCAGGGATCTTTGGGGAGAGATTTCAAATATTGTTTCCAACTAGGCGGTACCGGGGTAGTATTGGGTTTTTCTACGAGCGCTAATAAGCCTTGGTCAGTGGTGGGATAGACATTATTATCTAGCTTATACAGGTCAAGCGCACTTTGTATCGCTAAAACATCTTGTTTGGCTTTGACTATGCGCGCCTCATCTGGTCTGGACATGATTTTTGGGACTACCAAAGAAGCCAATATCCCCAAAATCACCACAACTACCATAATTTCAATTAAAGAAAAACCACGTTGATTATTCATTGTATGCTCCAATTTAGGTGATCAATTGTTCCATGGAAAAAATCGGTAATAAGGTAGCCAGTACAATAAATAATACAACACTACCCATCATCAGTATCACGAAAGGCTCAAGTAAACCTAATGCAATATCTAACCTATGTTTGACTTCGTGATCAAGGTGAGCCGCAGCCTTTTCCATCATTGCTGCCAATTGCCCACTTTTTTCGCCGCTCCCTATCAAATGAGTGGCCATAGCGCTCAAAAAATGTGTTTCTTTTAATGCCAGACTGATGCTGGTACCTTCACGCACGTGGATTGTGGCCTGATCAAAAGCTTGTCGCATCGCCATATTGTGAATAAGGCTGGCTGAAACGCGCATGGTTTCTAGTACACTTACCCCGGCTGAGAATAGGATAGCAAACGTATGTGCATATCGAGCCACGTTGACGGCCCGGGTTAAATAAGCGGCCAGTGGCAAGCGCAACAGCATCTGATGCCAACGCAGCTTGAAGGGTGGATGCTGTAGGCTGCGTCTAAACAGCAATAATCCCAGCAGCAACACCCCTAACATATAGATGCCGTACGCCTGCACACCATGGCTAAGATCAATTAAAATCCGCGTCATCACAGGCAATGATTGACCACTGTTGGTGAAGACCTCAATGATTTTTGGCACCACTGACGTGAGTAGAAACATGACAATCGCTAAGGATACTGTCACCATCAGCAATGGATAGATCATGGCTTGTTGGATTTTTTGCCTAATTATTTGCTGATTTTCAGTATAGTTGGCCAGCTTTTCAAGGACCAGATCGAGGTGACCGGTGTGCTCACCGGCAGCCACTGTAGCACGATATAAATATGGAAAAGCCAATGGGTATTCGGACAGCGCTTGAGCTAGACCATAGCCCTCTAGAACTTTTGAGCGGACACCGATAATCACACGGCGAATTTTATCATGCTCACTCTGTGCAATGAGACCACGCAGGGATTCTTCCACAGGCACTCCCGCCGCTAAAAGGGTAGCCAATTGGCGAGTCAACAATGACAATTGTGCAGTTTGTAAGGAATCTTTGTGTTTTTTGCTCGCGTTGGTTTTGATGGGTTGCAATTCGGTAGGGATAAGTCCCTGCTCTCTGATCAGCTGGCGTGCGTGTCTTTCAGAATCAGCTTCAATCACCCCGCGCGCTGTCTGACCAGATTTTTTTAATGCAGCATATTGATACGCACCCATGGTTGTTCACAGAAAGGACATATAAAGTTCAGTCTAACCTATTGGGTTTGATAAGTCACTTAGGTTACAATACCTCGTTGCAAACAGGGGAGAAGTGATGAACGTACACAGCATGTTAGAGCAAATAAAAAAACTAGATGTTAAATTTATTGACTTGCGATTTACGGATACGCGCGGTAGAGAACAACATATCACCATACCCGCTTCACAAGTGAATCAGGATTTACTGGAAAGTGGTAAAATGATCGATGGTTCATCTTTCAAAGGCTGGCAGAAAATACATCAATCTGACTTGGCTTTAAAATTAGAACCCGAAACCGCACTGTTGGATCCATTCTATCAAGACAATACTTTATTTATTCGCTGTAACGTCGTTGATCCACAAACTATGTTGGGGTATGACCGGGATCCACGATCACTTGCCTTGCGCGCAGAAACTTATCTAAAATCTACCGGGATTGCTGATGAAGTCTATTTTGGCCCGGAGCCAGAGTTTTTTATTTTTGATGATGTGCGCTGGGAAACGAGCATGCGCGGATCATTTTATAGAATCGATTCCGAAGAAGGTCAGTGGAATTCTGGCACACAAATAGACGGCGGCAATATTGGCCACAGGCCTTGTATCAAAGGAGGCTATTTTCCAGTTCCTCCCGTTGACTCATCGCAAGACATTCGCTCGGCTATTTGTCAGACCTTAGAAAACATGGGTATTGTGGTTGAGGCGCATCATCACGAAGTTGCTACCGCCAATCAATGCGAGGTCGCGACCCGTTTTAATTCGTTAACCAAAAAAGCGGACGAATTACAAATTTTGAAGTATGTGGTGCATAATGTCGCACATAACTATGGCAAAACGGCGACTTTTATGCCTAAACCGTTGGTGGGCGACAATGGCAGTGGTATGCATTGTCACCAATCATTGG
Organism: Legionellaceae bacterium; assembly: GCA_036752465.1. Taxonomy (GTDB): domain Bacteria; phylum Pseudomonadota; class Gammaproteobacteria; order Legionellales; family Legionellaceae; genus DAIOSQ01. The sequence goes on from DAIOSQ010000063.1 coordinate 7,366, forward strand.
TGAAAAATGGTGTCAATCTTTTCAGCGGTGATCAATATGCTGGCTTATCAGAAACAGCGCTGTATTATATCGGCGGGATTATCAAGCATGCGCGCGCACTTAATGCGTTTACTAATCCAGCCACCAATAGCTATAAGCGGCTAGTACCTGGGTTTGAGGCTCCGGTGTTATTGGCGTATTCAGCACGCAATCGTTCTGCTGCTATTCGCATTCCACATGTGAATAATCCCAAAGCCCGCAGAATCGAGGTTCGTTTTCCAGATCCTACCGCAAATCCATATTTGGCGTTTGCTGCCATGATGTTGGCAGGCATTGATGGCATTGAAAACAAAATCCATCCTGGGGATCCTATCGATAAAGATTTGTATGATTTGCCACCTGAAGAATTAAAAGATGTACCTACTGTTTCAGCATCATTAGAGCAAGCCGTTGATCATTTGCGTGCTGATCATGACTTTCTGTTGCAAGGCGATGTATTCAGTAAAAGCTATCTCGATTCGTATATTGCTTTGCGTGAAGAGGAAGTTGCACAAGTTCGTAGCTTGGTACATCCGTATGAGTTTGAGTTGTATTATAGCAATTGAGTCTCCCACGCCGCATGTTTTCAATATATGCCATGTGTTGTGCGTCATGTGCAGTGAACGCACAATATATCCCTGTGAACGCTGGAATGCGTATATACCTCCTGCAGATCTGAAGTTGCTAAGTGTGTCGCCAGCTTAAGATTTTCATAAGGTTCCAGTGCTATAGTATTCATATCTCTTGATAGTGTGGATACCCCATGAAGGACGCGGTCATCGCTCAGTCGCAAAGTATGTTCGATAAAGCTATGGTTTTTCTAAGAGCAAGCACCTGTAAGCTCTTAAGCAGCCGAGACCAGCTACCGATTAACTTAGCATCTCGTACGATTTATGTATGGTATAACGCTATACAGCAGCAATGGTGCTATCACTACCGTGTGTTGCCGGGTATGGTCATAGATGGCCATTTTGACAAGTTGCTAGATAGACAGGTCATACGCGCATTGCAGCAGATACAACCACAGTCGGATCTGCCGGTAGATATCACCGTAAATCTTGGCGCAGCAGTTATCGATCGTATGAGTGCTGCTTATTTGCAATTGTCTATGGGCGATCAAAGCGCGTTGCTTGAGTATATCGAACGCACGTGGCCGTTCAAGGAATCGATGCGGTCTGCAGAGCAAACCTTGACGATCGTTCAGGCACTATTGCAAGCAGACCCTTTGCCAGATCAGCGCTACGCAGTTGCAGCAGAAGAATTTCGGCTGAAAACATTTCCAGCATTATTGGCCAAGTACACGACGCATCAGGATGAAAAAACTCCGTTTAAATGCCACCGTATGGTGCAATATATGCTCGCGAGCCTGGCGTATATCCATGGTTATCAGGGTGAAGATCTGCCTATAGCAAGCGATTCGCTTTTATGCGCGCGCGGATTATCTAGTCTGCTTTTATATCGTCATATAGGACTGCAGTTTCCTAATACGAACCTAAGCTTGTTGAGCAAATACTATCAACATGACACCAAAGCGCTTACTGTCTCCGAAATTCTAACAATTATTGCTTTACTCAATTCGCTATCAAGCAACGAAATTGGAACCGATGAGCCAGATCTCTTATTTCAACAATTAAACGCCAGCGCTGGACATGCGGTGTTGAATGCTATACATACCCATCGTCGCTTATTGATTTTACACCTGGGTAGTTGCTTGCAAGAAATGGACATGCACGAGACAGTCGCCTATAAAAACCATCTTTTTGCAGAATTACCGCCGTTGTATGAAGTCTTGGTCACGCTGGATAGTTCTTCGAGAGCGCTGGTGATTGCCTTGCTCGGTAGTAGTATTGGCAAATTTATCCAAGATGCAACTCAATTGTTACGGGTCTTGCATCTACTCAAACAAGACCTACCGGTGGCAGAGGTGTTATTAAAAAACTTGTCATCAGCTGCTTGGGTAGAGCATATTTTTTATTCACGCGAGGCCTGCAAGCAAGTTCTGGAAGAGGCCCCAGAACCTTTCAGGCAAAAGCTTGCGCATAGTATGTTTGCTGATGCGAATCAAAATCTTGGGAGTGTACGTGATCACTGCATGTATCTATTGCAGGAATTGCCTAGGTTTAAACCGCTGCTGCGCAACACTTTGATGTCCGCAGCAAACTTGGACAAAAGCAGCGCCGGCTTCGATATAGATGAGTTGTTGACACACCTGAATACGGATGATGACAGCGGGTTTGATTGGCAAAAAAGCCTACGGTAGCTTTGCCTATATATTGGCGTGACTTCGCGGGTCTACCCGCCTAATTGCGGTGTTTGCTGTGCCTCTGAAGCTAAGGTAGGCTCACTGAGGTTTTCTCTCAGCGTTTTAAGTTGGTCTTCGATAACTTGCGCATTGCCGTTGAACTCTTTGGTCAATTCAATGGAGCATGTTAAAATGCTGTCCTTGAGAAAACTATCCAGCATTTGGGGTGCATGGTGGTGCGTTTCCGAATTTTGCTCAGCTGTTATTTTTTGTCTATCTTTTTCATCCGTCAGTTTAGTCTGTGATTCCTGTTCTTTCAGCAATGTTTGATTGTTTTGATTCATCTCCTCAGTCGTGAGTTCTTTGATCACTTCTTTTTTTATCCGTAAGTTTCTCCAAAAAGGTAAATTCTTATTAAAAGGACTTGTGGTGTTGAGCGCTGTAAGAGATGGTGCTTGATTGGTCAGTGGTTGTGACCTTACACCTCGTGGTCTAGGGACGCTAATAGGCTGTGGCCGTGGTGTAGGGGCATTTGCATTCGCAGGAGCACTCGCCATGGTAGGCGCATTTGTGGTTGTAGCAGCAGCCGGGGGTATCGATGGTGTGGGTGTTGCTGCTGCCGCATCTTCTTGACGATTTTGCTGTATGGCACTGCTGCGCCTGCTTGGATTTAGCAAGGATTGATTATAGGCTTGCGTAATCAATCCTTTTGCCTGCGTTAATGTGTTGCTGATGAGTTGGTTGTTTTTGAAACAGATAGCCAAATGTCCAGTTAGTGCGTCACTGGCGCGATTTTCTGAGTCTATCAGGTCGTCTATTTTTTTTAAGGGTGTGACGTCTAGTAATTTGATTTGTGCTTGGATGCTATGCAGTAAGGGGGTGAAACGCTCTGCAAAATCAGGACCATATTCATGTAATTGCTGCTGCAGTTTGCGCAATACACCTTGGTTTTCATCAAGACCTTGGGCTATATTGTTGAGTTGCTGCTTAATTGCTGTTTGCATGATTAACCTATTTAATCACGGTCCTTATTCTACAGTATAGCACAGCCTGCTATGCCAATTTACAGTGCTTGAGCGCACTTTGCCCACTTTCCCTGGTAGCCAATGGCCTTTTTTACTGCTAAGCTTTGAAGCAAAACGGCAGTCCTGAATGATGCCGGTCAACATTAATTTTTGGTGCGGCAAGATGGACAAAAAATCATTTCCAATTGGAGTTTTTGACTCAGGCATGGGTGGTTTGACGGTGTTAAAAGCCTTAATGGGCGAGTTGCCACACGAGTCGTTTATTTATTTGGGGGATACCGCGAGGTTACCTTATGGTACCAAAAGTAAAGACACGGTCGAGCAGTATGCCATTCAAATGGCGAGGCTGTTGGTAGAACGCGGCATCAAAGCCTTAGTGATTGCATGCAATACGGCAACTACAGCAGCACTGCCCCATTTGCAACGCATGCTGGCTGATATTCCAGTGATAGGTGTGGTTGCTCCTGGAGCTCAAGCAGCACTGCAGGCCACGCACAATAACCGCATTGTGGTACTGGCGACAGAGACAACCATTGCATCGCAAGCGTATCAGCTCATCATCACCCAGCAGCAACCAGACGCTTTGTTACATGTGCGCGCATGCAACGTATTGGTAGCTTTGGCAGAAGAAGGGATGATCGATAATGCGATTGCCAAAGCGGCATTACAGCACTATCTGCAAGGTGTCACGGATGAAGATACTGTGCTTTTAGGATGTACGCATTTTCCTGTATTTAAACCAATGATACAATCACTGCTGCCGCACCAGGTTAACTTAGTTGATGCTGCGGATGCCACCGCCAAGGCGCTCAAAAATATCTTGCTTGCGCATGATTTGTTGCACCCCATGGCTGCAGCACGTATTCAATATCTGGTAACGGACTCTGTTAGACGTTTTCAACAAGTAGGGCAAATTTTTTTACATACGCCGTTGCAAGCGCAGCAGATAGAACTGATTGATGCCTAGCCGGGGCATTGTTTCCTATGATTCAAAGATGATAACTCCATAAACAAGCCCATCTTGCACCATTGCTTTCTGCCTCACCGTTGGTTGATGCGTGGTGCATTGCAAGCCCTGCAACTCCGGC
>DAIOSQ010000064.1:0-11692 GCA_036752465.1 Legionellaceae bacterium
ATCCAAAATTCAACATCTTAAGTCAGCATTTGCTGCCAATGGCGCCATCACTGCAGCAAACTCCAGTGCCATTGCCGACGGTGCTGCAAGCTTACTGCTGATGAGCATGCAACAAGCAAAAGCTCGAGGTTTGCGCCCTCTAGCAAAAATAGTCGCACATGCAACGCATGCGCAAGCTCCCCAATGGTTTACCACCGCCCCCATAGGCGCTATTGAAAAAGTACTGCAACGTGCCAAGTGGCAACAACAAGAGGTTGATTTATACGAAATCAACGAAGCTTTTGCAGTGGTCACTATGGCATGTGCGCAAAAACTCCAGCTGGATCTTGCCAAAGTTAACATTTTTGGCGGCGCTTGCGCACTAGGTCATCCCATCGGTGCTTCTGGGGCCAGGATTTTAGTGACTTTAATCTATGCGTTACAGCAACAAGGCAAAACCAAGGGCATTGCCGCATTATGCATCGGTGGCGGTGAAGCAACCGCTATGGCAATTGAGTTAATGCCGTAAGGTAAGTGACCAAATGAAGACAGCACACAAAGCTTGGCTGTATTTGCTGTTCAGCATGTTAGTGGTATTTTTAGCACAGTATATCAAAATAGGACTGATCTATTTAGATATACTGTACGCGCATGTAAGCTTATACATTTCGCCAATTTTTAGTAACTCAGGCAATGGTGCCATCACACGGACTATAACAATATTAACCATAATGCCTCTTATGATGTCAGGGCCGCCAGCGTTACTATATCGATTCGTCAAAAAAAAACCCATGCCCTATTTTTTCGAATTGACCTGGTTTTTTTGGTTGGTTCTGGTGCTAAGTAAAATGTTATTTTAGCTATTTGACGTGCCAGGATGCAGATCTCATGACGACCATGATCAGTCACATTAATCGACAAAGCGATGAGTTTAAATCTAATTACCAAGCAGCCTCAGCAAGCGTGCAAACCCTACAACGCCTCTACGCTGAAATTGCACTGGGTGGCAACGAAAAAGCGCGGCAAAGACATTTACGACACGGAAAACTGTTGCCGCGCGAACGCATCAGCTTATTATTGGACCCGGGAAGCTCTTTTCTAGAACTCTCTTTGTTAGCTGCTTATCAAGTATACCAAGAGGCTGTGCCTGCCGCAGGGATTATTACCGGCATTGGTCGTATCCAACAACAGCATTGTATGATTATTGCCAATGATGCCACAGTAAAAGGGGGTACTTACTACCCACTCACGGTGAAAAAGCATCTCAGGGCACAAGAAATTGCCGAACAAAACCATTTGCCATGTATTTATTTGGTCGATTCCGGTGGTGCTTACTTGCCTAAACAAGATGAGGTTTTTCCTGACCGAGATCACTTTGGGCGTATATTTTATAATCAAGCTAATTTGTCAGCTAAGAATATTCCCCAAATTGCCGTGGTGATGGGTTCCTGTACCGCTGGGGGCGCTTATGTCCCGGCTATGGCTGATCAAGCGATTATGGTGCGCAAGCAAGCAACCATTTTTCTCGGTGGCCCGCCATTAGTCAAAGCAGCCACCGGTGAAGTCATTTCTGCCGAAGCCTTGGGCGGTGCCGATATCCATTGTCGTCAATCAGGTGTGGCAGATTATTATGCTGAAGATGACGCGCATGCTTTAGCCATGGCACGTGATCTGGTGCAATATCTTAACCGCACGCAGCACACACCTGCGCCCATGAACACAAACGTCAAAGCGCCCCTGTATGCGGCAGATGAATTGTTGGGCATTATTCCGCAAGATACTCGTAAGCCCTTTGATGTTCGGGAAGTCATCGCACGCATTGTCGATGCATCCGAGTTTGATGAATTCAAAGCCTTGTACGGCACAACATTGGTGTGTGGTTTTGCACGTTTATACGGTCATACTGTCGGGATCATAGCCAACAACGGCATTTTATTCGGTGAAAGTGCCCAAAAAGGCGCCCATTTTATTGAGCTATGCACGCAACGCGCAATCCCTTTGATATTCTTACAAAATATCACCGGCTTCATGGTCGGCAGCAAATATGAAACAGCTGGGATTGCCAAGCATGGTGCAAAAATGGTGACGGCGGTTGCCAACGCCCAGGTACCAAAATTGACAGTGATCATTGGCGGTAGTTTTGGTGCCGGCAATTATGCTATGTGCGGCCGGGCATATAACCCAAGATTTTTATGGATGTGGCCCAACGCCAGAATCTCTGTTATGGGCGGGGAGCAAGCGGCACAGGTATTGACAGCAATTCATCAGGAAAAATTCACCAAAGCCAAGCAGACATGGTCGGCGGATGAAGAAACAGCTTTCAAAAACACCATCAGAGCGCAATATGAAACACAAGGAAATCCCTATTACGCCAGTGCCAGAGTCTGGGATGATGGCGTGATAGCACCCCAAGATACCCGTCACGTGTTAGGCTTAAGTTTATCTGCAGCACTCAATGCCCCTATCCGCAGCACACAATTTGGTGTATTTCGGATGTAACCTAAGGACAGACCATGAACAATGAAATCATTCTCAAAGAGCAAAACGGTCATGTATGCACCCTTACCTTCAACCGAGTTGAGAAACACAACGCATTTAATGAAAAATTTCTATACACACTCATTAACTTGCTCGATGAAACCAAAGCAGATCCAGACATTCGCGTACTTGTTCTCAAAGGCAATGGCAAACATTTTTCAGCAGGAGCCGATCTTGAATGGATGCGGCGCATGGCGCGCTACACGGAGAAAGAAAACCACCAAGATGCATTTATTTTAGCCAGATCCATGGCTGGCTTGTATCATTTTCCTAAACCAACCATCGCCATGGTGCATGGCGCAGCTATTGGGGGGGGAGCAGGCCTGGCTGCCTGTGCTGATCTTGTGATTGCTGCAGAAACAGCCCATTTTTGTTTTTCTGAGGTCAAATTAGGTCTAATTCCAGCTGTCATCAGTCCATATGTGATCAAAGCCATAGGGGAACGCAACGCGCTGGCGCTATTTATGACTGCCGAAAATTTTGATGCCCACCAAGCCAAAACGTTGCAGCTTGTCCACGAAGTGGTAACACCTGAGACGCTGCTGCCACGTACCGCAGCATTGGCACAACAGCTAGCTGCTACCGCACCACTGGCGCTAAAAGCTTGCAAAGCCTTGGTCAGACAAATCGCCAACCATCCGCTGGATGAAACACTGATGACACACACCGCGCAGGTGATTGCAAATACACGCGTATCCCAAGAAGGTCAACGTGGCATACAAGCATTTTTAAGTAAAACACCACCTATTTGGGATTGATTCATGATCAAAAAGCTCTTAATTGCCAACCGTGGTGAAATTGCTTGCCGTATTATCAAAACCGCGCAACGCTTGGGCATACAAACTGTAGCCATCTATGCCGTACCTGACCAAGACGCCCTGCATGTGACCTCAGCAGATGAAGCCTTCGCGCTCGAAGGCACCAGCGCACAAGACACTTACTTGAACATAACAAAAATAATACAGATTGCCCTAGAAAGTCAGGTATGTGCCATCCATCCCGGATATGGATTCCTTGCTGAAAATCCTGCTTTTGCTGCGGCTTGTCAGCAACATGGTATCATTTGGGTTGGACCATCGGTACACGCCTTGACCGTGATGGGCTCGAAACAATTGGCCAAACAATTGTTAGCCAATACCGATGTACCCCTAACACCGGGATACCATGGTGATGATCAAACGGTTGCCACGTTATTAGCAGCAAGCCAAAAAATTGGCTTCCCAGTGCTGCTGAAAGCCGCAAGTGGTGGTGGTGGCAAAGGCATGCGCATCGTTAACCGTGAAGATCAATTTTTGGCGCAGTTGGCAGGCGCACAACGAGAGGCGCTGGCTTATTTTGCCGATGATACTATTCTGATAGAAAAACTGATTACCTCAGCCAAACATATTGAAATACAAATTATGGCTGATAAACACGGCCATGTGGTGCATCTGTTTGAACGGGACTGCTCAATTCAACGGCGACACCAGAAAATTATCGAAGAAGCACCTGCTGCCCAGTTATCTCCTGAGCTCAGGCAACAACTGGCGCACGCAGCAACAGCAGTTGCGCAAGCCATCCACTACGAAGGCGCAGGCACTGTTGAGTTTCTAGTCCGCGGCGATCACTATTATTTCATGGAAATGAATACTCGCCTACAAGTGGAACACCCAGTCACCGAAATGATCACCGGGTTTGATTTGGTCGAATGGCAATTATTAATTGCCGATAATCAAGTACTGCCAACAACCCAAACCAACATCCAATGCCAAGGACATGCTATCGAAGTGCGGATATATGCTGAAGATCCCAGTCAAGAGTTTTTACCTTCGGTAGGGCAAATTCACTTTCTCAAGGAACCACAGGGCGAGGGTATTCGCATCGATACCGGCATGCAAGTTGGCAGTACCATCACCCAATATTACGACCCAATGGTGGCAAAATTAATTTGTCACGGCACTGATCGTGCTATGGCAATCCGTCGCCTACGCATGGCATTATCGCAGGTTCATATTGGCGGGATCAAAACCAATAAACCTCTTTTGACCGCAATTTTGCAACATCAGGATTTTCAAACCACTGACTACACCACCGATTTTCTGCAACTTACCGATCTACTGTTGCCAACACCAGATAAAACTCAAAGTGCTTTTTTTGCTGCAACTGTGGACTATGTGTTGGCTCAAGAAAATTTGCATGCATTAGCTCTAGAAACGCTTTCTTGGCAAATCATAGGGCATCTGAAGTGGAGCTTACGTTATCGTTTCGAGCAAACCGTGTATGATATAACACTAACCCCACACACAGCCCACAGTATAAGCTTGCGTTGTGCGAGCAAAGAAGTTACTTATGACATTTATCATCCGCAACCTGGTCAACTAAAACTCGATGACGGCACACAATGTCATCATCTATGGTATCAAAACGACGAGGCAGCGATCCATCTGTTTACCACTGAAGGGTCGATCACCGCGCAACGTTTTCGTTGGCAAAAAATGCAAGACACGCATAACCATCAGTTGGTGGCACCCATGCCGGCTACCGTGGTTGCTATCTTAAAAAAAGTCGGGGATATTGTCCAACTCGGCGATAGTTTGTTGGTGCTGGAAGCAATGAAAATGGAGCACACCATTCGCGCTCCTTATGCTGGAGTGGTTAGAGAGATTTGTTATGAGTTGGGCGCTCAGGTAGCAGAAAGTGCTGAGCTTATTCTACTAGATGCACGCGAGCAAGTAATACCATGACAACACTGCCACAACAAGTGACCATCATCGAAGTAGGCCCACGCGATGGCTTACAGAATGAACCCCTATTTGTTCCAACCGCATATAAGATTGAACTGATTAATCAATTAAGTCAAACAGGCATCCAGCATATCGAAGTGACCAGTTTTGTGTCAGCCAAGGCCATTCCACAGCTGGCAGATAACCAGGCAGTTTTTGATGGCATCCGCGCAAATCCAGCAGTTGTCTACTCCGCTTTGGTGCCTAACACACAAGGTTTACAACAAGCCATCGCCAGTGGTACACGCCATATTGCGATATTCACTGCCGCTAGTGAGCAATTTAACCAACGCAATATTCATTGCTCCATTGCAGACAGCATGGTCAGATCAAAAGCGGTGATCCATGCTGCAAAATTGCAAGGACTGCAAATCCGAGCTTATATTTCTTGCGCATTGGGTTGCCCATATGAAGGGGAGATTTCACCGCAAAAAGTATTGGACTTAGCCACAGAACTGTTTAACCTTGGCGTAGACGAGATAAGTCTAGGAGACACCATAGGCGTCGGCACCCCGCGACAAACTCAGGCCTTGATCGAAACTATCGCAAAAAAGTTGCCCCTGGCGATGCTTGCCATGCATTTTCATGACACGTATGGCCAGGCAATTGCTAATATCTATGCCTCATTGCAATGCGGTGTCACTCGTTTTGACAGCTCAGTTGCCGGTTTGGGTGGTTGCCCCTATGCCCGCGGGGCCAGCGGCAACGTGGCCACCGAAGATGTATTATATTTGATGCATGGTCTTAATATTGATACAGGTATTGATATCTACAAAGTCGTGGCCGCTGGTGACATGATCTGCAATGCATTGCATCGCCTGAATCAATCGAAAGTGGCCAATGCTCTTATGGCAAACAAGCAGCAACGGTAGCAGCTCCGGTGGTTAGGTCAACCATTTCTTCCTGCATAATCCGAATAATTTCATGGGCAATTTTATTGCGATAGTATGGCGTCAAGTTACTTGAAATCACCACAAAAGGCTGATTATTTTCATCTCGCAAAAAACACGTTTCAAACAAGTAATCAACCGATAGTAAATCATACTGATACATCTTGAGTGTCTTCATTGGCAAACCAAACAACTGCTTATTCGGTCTATCATCATTGACAAAATTACTCCAGATATTCAGATACACCGTAAAATTCTTTTTGTCATCTAACAAACTCAAATCAGGAAATAATTTGAGCATGTCATGGTTAAGATCAAACAATCTAAGTAACTTGCGATAAAGAAAGATGGATATGCCAGCAAAATAGTATTTGAGACCTTTTCTACGTCGATAAAACCGATTCAAAGAAACCAACTTTAGCAAACTTAAACTTTGCTGGAATGCAAGGTGCTTTGTTTTGAAAGCTTGCACTTGTGACAACAAATTTAGCAGTGTTTGTGCCTTATTCAAAACAAACTTCAATGGTTCAACACGAATAAAACAACCGATGGTCTCGTCATAAATCAAACTATCACGCGCAGATTTGATGACATTGATAAGAAAAGTATTTTTTACCAGTGCAGCTTCATCCAAACAATTGATCAACGCGCGAGCAAGCACTGAACTTACAGCTTCATTTAAATGCACATGTTGTCGCATGCAAAATACTTCAAGATGCTGGATAGCTTTGCTGGGGATAGGCACATAAGTAGAATATACAAAATCTGGCTGCGACTCACCTTGGACTACATATTGACTGGGAAAGGCGAATAAATGTGCATTTTTTAGATAATCCACCCAAAAATCCAAGTCTTGACGCACGCGATCTTTATGATTGAGGTGTTCCGCAACAACATAGTCGCTGTACTGCACCAACTCCTGTGGAAAATCATAGCTCGAAACATGCGCGTTTGATTTGCAATGTAAGTAAAATTCTGACAGCTCAGCAAAAATGATATCTATTGATAGTCCATCCGCAATAATATGCGGCACGGCAATTTGTAATTCATACGTAGCATGTGCCAGCTGAAATAATTTACACCGAATCAATGCGGTTTTGGCCTTCCATGCCTGAAACTTGGCCAAATCATCCATTGAGCTCCACAACACGTACTCAACTTCTTCTTCTGCCAGCATGCTGAGATCATGCTCAACCAAATGGCTTGGTTTGAGTTGCTCGATCCGCTGCACCGGAATAAATTTTGCAATACGATAAGACAAGACAGCATGCTTTTTAATCAAGCACGCCAATGCCGCGCGCAATACATTGGCGTCAAACTCGCCTTGAAAACGCTTTCTTGCAATGATATTGAGTTTAGCGGCCTTAGGTTTAAACGTTTTACAGGCCCAAATAATCGTCTGAAAATCACTTAATGGCAGTGTTTTTTTAAAAGAATTCAGTTGCTTATGTTGTTTTTCTGGCTTGTTCTGCAACATCGTTTGAGTAATTTCGACCAGATCTCGGACCGTCAATGCATCAACAAATTGCTGGGGCATAATGTTTATCGCCAGCGTTTCATTAATTTGCGACAGAATGCGCGCAGCAATAAATGAATGACCGCCTAACTCCCAGAAATTTTGATCGATATGCAGCGAAGACACGCCCAACTCTTTTGACCATATTTTCAAAATCACCTTTTCTAAATGCGACTGCGGTGGTTTTTCATGAGGTGGTTGAATCAGCTCCTTAAGCTGTATGCTTTCATCCAGTTTCCCATTGGATGTCATGGGAAATGCATGCAAAGGCAACATGACCACGGGTATCATATAGTAAGGAATTTTTTTCAGTAAAAACTCTCTCAGCTCAGCGGTATCCAGAGATTTTTCCGCATTTTCTGGAATATAATACGCCACCAACTGCTTACCTTGTTGCGGATTTTCTCTGACAAAAACTACTGCATCTTGAATAGCAGGATGTTCCGTCAAAATTTGTTCCACTTCATTTAACTCAACGCGAAATCCACGAATTTTTACCTGTCGATCCATGCGCCCGAGATATTCAAGCATACCATTGGCCAATGTGCGGCACAAATCACCGGTTTTGTATAACAGCTCACCTTTGATGAAAGGATGTGGCACAAAACAATCAGCTGTTTGCTCGGGCAAATTTAAATAACCACGCGCCAAGCCGATACCACCGATATAAAGCTCTCCTTCCTCACCACAAGCAGCCAACTGACCTTGCTTATCAAATATGTAATGATACATATTGTTTCCAGGGAACCCTATCGGGACCAAAACTTCTTGGGAAAAGTTGGTATTCTGCGCTATCATGAATTGCGAAAAAGCCACCGTAGCTTCTGTAGGACCATATTCGTTAAATAAAACATGGTGATTATAGATAGTCAGCCAGTGTGTGCAATCACGTACAGTTAATTGCTCACCGCCCAGTATGATGGTGCTTAACGAAGGCAATTCTACGTAATTGATCTTAACTTGCCGCAGTAACTCTTTAAAATAGCTTGGGGTTATCTTGATAAAGTTGATCTTGTTGCTGGCAATATGATCCAGATAAGCGGAAAAATCTCGTTGGATATTTTCTTCACAAATCACCACAGTCAATCCGAGCATCAATGGCACAATAGTCGTAGTCACAGCCATATCAAAGGCATAGTTGCTAGACCAGTCAACGCGCATACCTTCCACTATTGCGGCGTATTCCATAAACCAATGCGCATAATTGACCACACTGCGATGTTCTATCAAAACTCCTTTGGGCTTACCGGTGGTGCCGGACGTATAAATCACATACGCCAGATTGCGACAGTTCAATGGTAAAGGAACATCATCTTTAGAGTATTTAGCAAACGTATGGACATCATACAGCACAAGCTCGGCTTGCTCCGTAGCAAAACCACCGATCAATTCTTGATGGACAATACAGATGCGGGCATCGCTGTTTTTTAAAATAAAGGACAAGCGCTCGAATGGTTGGTTTGGGTCGAGCGGTACAAAGGCGCCGCCCACTTTTAAAATGGCTAACATGGCCACCAAAACATCCATTGACCTGGACATACAGATAGCAATCCGATCATCTGCCGCTATCCCCAATGTTAAAAGATGGGCGGCAAGTTGATTGGCTCTTTGATTCAGTGCCTGATACGTCAGCTCCTGGCCATTTAGAGTAACGGCCACTCGATGCGGATGCTTGCTAACTTGCATGGCAAAACAATGGTGGATCAAATCATTTAAAATTTTTAAGCTCCTCATAAACTCGCAAAGCTTACCGTTCGAGCTAAATCTATGTCAATATCAACGCTAAAATTTCCGATTGCCTATGGACTGCGGAGTAGCAATCAACCGCGTTTTTTCGGATACTATAGACACGCGCATGCCAAGGAGCCATTATGCACCAGTACCCTCAAGTCGTCACACGTTTCTTACACAAAACCGAGCGACTCATCGCATCAAATGAACAAAAAATGCCCTTAGTGATTGAATCTAAATCTTTTCGCGATGTTGGCACACTACAAATCTTTGCCAAACAACACTCACAACAATTAATGGATGATTTGGCGCAATATGGCGCGATTTTATTTCGTGGCTTTGATATCACCAGCGAGCTTGATTTTGAACAAACGGTATTAAGCATCCAAGGCATGCGCGGGATTAGTACAGCCTTTATGTCAGAGGATGGGCGCATTCATTCTGGACAATCCAAATACATTTTACATACCAATGCCATATACAAAACCGGTGGCACCATGTACTTAGGTGGATTTCACACCGAAAATTATTATGCTTTTGATGTGCCAAGCTATATCTGTTTTGCGTGTTTTAAACCGTCTAAACTTGGCGGAGAGACTGGCCTCATCAATATGAAAAAAATATATGCTCAACTAAGGCCTGAATTGAAACAAAAACTCGAGCAAAACTCATTTTTTGTGCAAAAATGGCTGGTATCAGAAGTTAGTAACCGTTATCAAGTTTCGTGCGACAAGGTGCAAAACATCTGTGCTCAATATCAAATTCCACTGCACGGCCAGGGCCAGCACCAATTCATTTATATGTATAAACCTAATGTTTTGCAAGATGCGGCCACAGGAGAAAAATCGCTGCAGATTAATTTATTTGAAATTTATCGACTCAATGCCAATTTACGCAAAATTTTTATGCAAGATTACGCCGGCAAGCCATGGTTTTGGCACAGATTTGTCTGGAAACTACCAAAATATCTTTATAAAACCATTAAATTTTGCTTTATTCATGTGACGGCTTTTAGTTACTCCCCTAAAGCGGCGATCGCTCAATGGGGCTCACAACTGCGGGCAAAGCTTGCAGAAAAACATAATGGCTTAAACAAAACTCTCCTCGAGCAGCGTGTGGGCAGCTGTTTTACGCAAGAGGACGTCAAACAATTGGCGCAGCTGATGCGTGCTGAATATTGCTCTAGTATATGGCAACAAGGAGACATCTTAATTGTCGATAATAAGCAGGTCGCGCATGCTGGCATGCCAGGGTCGGGCGATCGTCTGATCCGAGCGATGATTTGTAACCCGCTGACCATGACCTATACCAAGGACGCGCCTGGTGTGTTCGTTTGCGAGGAACGCGCCCATGGTGAAATAGGTGCGCAATTGAACAATGAAGCTGCTGATAACCAGTTGACAAACACACCGGCCACCAGCGCTTGCTCATGAGCTTACTTGCCTGACATGGCATTAGACGTGTCATTGACAACCTTTGCGCCGCCTTTACCAATGGCATTGACAGTATCGCCTACACCTTTACCTACGCCCAGGATAACTTCACCTGTGCCTTTCACAGCACCTCCAAGCGCATGAGTGGTGCCTCTACCCACTGCTTGTGTAGCATTAATTGTGCTATTGGTCACACTGGTTGCAGGATCGGTGTATGCAACAGCAAGTGGCGCAATCACGAGCATTGAAGCACCGAACACACATGAAGCGATTGTTGAAGTTTTCATTTTGATATCCTTATCTGCAGTTTAAAAATTATTGATTTATAAGACAACATGAAATAAATCAACCCTATGAGTTTAAGGCTAAACCATGCATGAGCAGACGTCAAGCTTTAAGGACGTTAATTCAACAGTTATTATCCTGAAAAACCCAGTTGCCAGCATCGCGAACAGTCAAGATGTATTGGAGATACAGGCGCGAGAAAAGCCTGTATCTTCAATACAGATTAACTGCGTTTTTCATTATTATTGTGGGGGGATAGCTGGAATACCCTCCTCACTGCAGCCACATTTGGTTAAATCTCCGGGTGGCATGGGAACGTCGGCGAAGTCTTTAGGGTAACAAACAGGAACATTCCAAGCAGTTGCATGATGCTCAATCGACATGGGCAAAAACCAATGGTGTGAAGATGAGTATTTATGGCTACTGTCGTTTTGCCAAATCGACGGCGAAAATTGCGCCACAAACGTAAGTTCTTCTTTTGCCTCACAGACAAATTGAACCCTAGCCCACGCTTTGCCTTTGGGTACAACTACGGAGGTGAGCAATTTATCGTGCACC
>DAIOSQ010000065.1:0-11473 GCA_036752465.1 Legionellaceae bacterium
AGTAAATTTTATCAAAACCAAGCTCTTTTGCTTTCTTGATTGTAGTATCAAGCAGCATTTTGCCGATCCCTTTGTTTTGGTAATTTGGAGTAATCACCAAATCACCGATCCACGGTTTTAGATCTGGGCGAATACCTCCATGTAATTCCAGCGTACATGAACCCACAGGTGTCTCATCATGCAGTGCGATATACGTAAGTGGCATATCTTGCTTCAGTTCTTCATAATACAAAGATACACTTTCTTCAATGCCAACTTCTGGCATCCAAATTTTACCTAGAACCTCACACCAAATACTTGCAAGCGCTGGTATGGCGTGGGGATGTTTTTTTAGAAGGTCAATTTGAATCATACAAGTCTGGCATCAAAAAATTTCACAAAGCCTGTCATTGTAAGCTTTGGATTGTCAATATTCTCTCGTATAAATTCGACCTGAAATCCGCATTTTTTGTAAAAGTCAGGCGCTTGAAATGCACAAGATACCGTATTGATGTTATTAAATCCTTTGCCTTGAAAATGCCGTTCAAGCGCGGAGATTAGTTGCTTGCCATATCCTTTCCCACGATAGGCTTTGTCAATCCATAGATCCCTGATATGAATCGATGAATAAGAGGAAAATGCGTCTAACACGCCGATCAGCGCACCACTTTCGTCATAAAGTTCAAAAGCAAAAGGAGTATAATCAACGTGAATGCCATGACTAAGTTCGTACTCTTTCAGTCCATCCTCCATTTTTTTCAAAATTTTTTCGGAAAGTTTCTTCACAAATGAAATTTTAGTTGTCATGTTTTTCCCACATTGTTGGATGGTAAGTAAATTCTATCTCAATTCCATCGGGATCGCTGACACTAAATGAATGAGTACCTATGCCAAAGGTTTTTGGTGGGTTAAGTATGATGATTTTCGTAGATTTCATTTTGTCATAAAGCGCATCTACAGAGGAGATGGAATCTAAGGCAAAGCCAATATGCTCTAAGCGCTGAGCACTTGAAAATGAGTTCTCGATACGATGCAAAGAGATATTGTCACCATGTCCTGATAAATAAACATAATCTTGTGTTTTAAATTCTGTTTTCATACCCAGCAGATTATAAAATTCTTCGCACTCATCAAGCTTATGTACAGCAAGAGCTACATGGCGCAAAGAAGCATTTTTCGGTAGCATATTTAATCCCCACTCGACTTATCAGCCATTGGCGTACCTTGATGAAAAACCATCTGCCAAATATCATCTTGCTTGCGCCAAATGGAACTGCGCAATGCTTTTTTGACAGGGGCACCAAGAGCACTTTGTATGTGGCTTACGTATGCTAGCAGAACCAAGTTATTTCCAAGCAATTTTGCTAAAAAATCTGTGCCAGAGCGTATGGATTGATCTTCGGTAGAAAGCCATTGAATCACATCAGTTTTGTCGTAATGCGTAGCACTGCTACCAATTTCAATAAACTCATCGTTAATGAGCAGATTTAAGTTTTTTACAGAATCTGTTCGATCAAGCAAGCGCTTTTCTTGGGTAATAATATGTTCAATGGTGTCTTTGGATAATGTATCGGCCTTGCTACGCACAAGTATTTCTTTGACAATTTCATTAACCGTTTGTTTTGCTGTATTAAACACTAAATGCGGGCGCCAAGACTCATATTGTCGCTGCTGAACATTATCCCAAGTTGGCAACTGATGCCCAATAATATCAGTATCCCTCGTTTCTATTCTTCGCTGGTGCTCTCTAGCGTCTGAACATTGCAACTCAACCTCAAGAAATGTCACGGAAGCATCTTTGGCTACCTTTTGCCACGCTTCTCTTGTCACTTGTATCGCGTTCACAGAATCAGCAACAACGCTAATACCCAATTTTAAATTCTCTAAGGCCTGTGCCCAACAAACCATGTACCCCTCAGGCCCCTCTAATTTTGCTTCTCTTTTTAAGACTTGCTCAACGGTATCAACACGCAAATAAACAGCCTTCAATTGCTTTGCCAACGCTTTTGCAATGGTTGTTTTGCCTACGCCTGGTAAGCCTCCGAATATAATAAGCATCGATGTTTTATATCCTCAATGTGTTAATGTATTATTCATTTTTTTAAAATTAATTGTAGCTTCATTCAGCATAGTTATAGTTTTCAATTTGTTCTTTGTTGTTAATGTTTGTTTTTAAATAGTTAATCAGTTCATCTTTCCAACCTTCCTGAATCAACCAATTGGCAGGATATCTCCAATGTGGAGCCCAAAAGCCTAATTGTTGATGCTCACGATAACAATAAATCTGCTCATGAAGAGCCCTCATCATATCATCAAATAATTCATCATTGGGATTTAAGCGTTTAAATACTTCCCATGTTTTAGTTTTGTTATAGGGTTTAGGATAAATTGACCAAAATTGTTCAAATTTTTGCGATAACATAACTAAACAAACATTATTAATTACTGAGTTATGAGGTGTGTCGGCTTGATGATTTTTTATCGTGTCTACCTTTTGTGGCGCATGTTCTGCATGATACGATGCTAGTGGGTTTGAGTATGTACGATTCCGTTCGTCTTCAGGTGTCGTCTTCATGTCGGCCTTGTTTTGGGCAGAATCATGCGTTTCAGCTAAAAGACATTTTAAAATTAAATGTTTCTCGGTAGATTGGATGGCTACGAGACCGGCTCTTTCTAGCGCTTTTACAGCAAGGCGTACTTGTTGTTGACTAGGAGCACCTGTTTTAACACCAGCTATGGGTGCGACATATAGTATTTCACGTAACGATTGATAGCTGATCCTACGCTTGATCCCTACAATACAGGTTTTTCTGTCCATGTATGGACGAATCCCCATTAGGTAAGTAATGCGCTGGCACAGAGGGAGCGCGCTTAATTCATAAGTGTTGACGAATAGAAAGTTCATTTTTTTGTCTTAAGTGGCGATTAAAAAACATTAGAAGTTTGGCTCTGTTGAGCGCACCAGGTATGAATGTTTGTTACATCCCACGCTAGGGTAATGTCATTGAGTTTGAATGGTTTAGGAAATTTTCCGGCCATCCACCACCTACGAAGAGTTGAGCGACTTCGTCCAAGTAGTATTTCAAGATCTCTGATGAAATAGAATTTCTTTGTGAGGAGCGTAGCATTAGCTTGATGATTGTTCATGATCATTTCCTTATTTGAAGTTGAATAAGGTTATTCTGACCGCTCCGTCGTTCAGTTTTTTACATAACCTTAATGGTTATCATGCCGGATAAAATAAGTACGGTCAATAGATTTTGGTGGCATTTTTGAGGAGTTTCTAGGATAGATTGGAACTGCGGTTGTCACTGAATTTGAGAAATTCGGGCGATGTGTTTATCACGAGAATATTGAAAAGTGTAGCCAGATGTGTAGCCATGAAAAATATTTTGAGGTTTTAAATTCCCCGCTTGCTTACGCGCGCGGCTCTGTGATTGGTCGGGACGGAAGGATTTGAACCTTCGACCACTAGCACCCCATGCTAGTGCGCTACCAGGCTGCGCTACGCCCCGTTTCCGCTTCGCATCATAGCGGTTATACAGAAAAATAACAAGTTCCTTGCTGAGAGGTTGTTCACCGTCATAGGCGCATGGGTATCAACCCAGCGGGAAAAAAACACACTCGAAAAAATGATCTATACTTGGTTTAGGCTAATTGAAAAGGATATCAAGATGGACGAAAGAGCAGAAGTCAATCAAAATCAACCAGGGGAATACCTGCAACAACAAATAGCCGATAGAGAAGAAGCTGATGGGCTAAGAGCGCTTATGGACCGTGTCGAGTCACTATTGAACCAACTAACTGCCACAGACACGTCCCTGCTGAACAACTCAAATGTTGGTGCTCTCCGAACACACTTGGATACCCTTCAAGAACATTTACAAGCACAATGGGTCGAAATAGATCAAAGGAAAGCGCAACAAGAGCAAGATCAATCAGATAAAGAGCACCAGGAAGCGCAATCGACATTCAACACCAATCGCGACAGGTTATCTGGGTTACTACAAGTACCATTAGCAAATTTTCCTGCTGGAGCCGAACAATTGCTCAAATCAGCAAAAGACGTATTAGGCATCATCGAAGCGGTGCACAAGAGCCAAACCAAATTGCCATACTCCAATCTAATCGAATTGTCTGCTTGTATGCAAGAGATGTCTGACTGCCTTGACCACTACAAAGAGCACGAGACCATTGATCCAACGGATGTTGACAAATTAAAAGCACGCCTACAAAAACTACCCAAGAGCGCTCCTTGGAGCGCAGAATCGAAAAAAGCATTGGCTATATTTCTAGCGATTGCCGCCACGCTGGCTTTTTTGGGCATTATTGCTATGGCAGGTATGTTGGCCGCAGCATCACACGGCGCAGCCAGCCCACTATCTGCAGGAATGATCATCGCCGGTGGTACCTGGTTTGGTGCTACACTCACGACCCTAGGATTCAGCTCTGGAGCGGCACTGACCGCGACCTTTGGCACTGCTGCGGCATGGGCTAGCTCTATTCCCATATTAGGCGGCATAATGTCTGGCCAAGCTTTGTTGGGTGTGGGTGCCGGCGCAGCTGGCCTGACAGGTCTAATTAGCTATGGCAGCTATGTAGCTCTGAGCAAACATCGCGATGCCAGACTGATTGTCCAAAACAGCATACCAAAAACAGCCGCCGAATGTAATGCGCTCTTAAAAGCCTCTAAAGATGGCTACGGAGTGATTGTCATCCCTGCCAGTGGGGAAAAGCTGCCGCAGTATTTCGTGATTAAAAAAGATACCGCACCTCGCAAACTGAGTGACGAGCTCGATCAAGATATCATCCAACAGCTGCAACAGCTTGAAAATACACAGTTAGACACCAACCGCCAAGTGGCTATGAACCAGCCAGAAGAGCAACTTATTGCACAAACTATCGCCCGCGCTTTTCCGCGAGCAGGTAGTTTGAGACCAACAGAAATGTTTATGGCACAATTAGGACGGATTAATAAATCAAGTGCGGCAACTCAGGATATAGGCGCTAACGGGAGTGAACAACCACTCATCGTACCCGGAGCAGAAGAAGATGATGATGATGATGATGGTGAGAGCCTCGATCTGTGAAATGTTTGACCCGAATTGAATAGCCCATCGCGCTCAGCTAACCCTCTCAGGCACACATGCGCACCACGGTACTCGTACCGCCATCAACGCCAACCCTGGAGTTGATGGCCCCCTGTCCTGCAACGCAATAGCGGTCCTAAAAAAATTAACCCCGCAAACCACTCGGAAGAGATTTACATTGTTTGCCTGACAATTGCATAATCACTGTAGTAGCCCGCTTGAGAATACCATGCACATAAAACAATGGTTTGCTTTGCTATTGCTGTTATTGACCGCCTGTCAGCCCAATACTCGCCAGTTTAACGGCTATTTAGATGCCGATATGCTTTATTTATCATCCGATATTGCCGGTCGCTTGCAGGCGCTGGCGGTGACCAAAGGCCAAATGGTACACGCACAGCAATTCTTGTTTCGCGCCGAACAAACCAACGAGCATTATCAGGTGGTGATCAGCAAACTAAACCAATCCAACTTAATGGCGCAACAAAATGAATTATCAAGTCAACTCAAATATATCCAGGCGAATTTTCAGCGCATTCGTATGCTGCTGCAACAGCATGCTGCCAGTCAGGATGATGCTGAAGCCGCAGCCAAAGATGTTGCGGTGGCTACACAAAAATTGGCGGCGATTGCTTTTCAAATTCAAAGCAGTCAGATGAATACCCGTGATAAGGAATGGTTATTAAGTCGGAAAATCGGCACAGCCCCAAATGATGGCATCATCTTCGATATTTATTACCGACCAGGAGAGTATCTCCGAGCAGGTGATCCGGTACTCTCATTAATCACCCAAGATAACATCAAGGTAGTATTTTTTGTTCCCGAGGCGCAATTAAGTCAAGTGCGACTCAATCAGCGCTTAACCATCAGCACCGATCAACAGCCACATTTTGCTAGCGGGCATATCTTTTATATCTCAGCCATCGCTGAATATACCCCACCCATTATTTACTCCCCAAGCGAACGGCAAAAGTTAGTCTTTCGCGTCGAAGCCAAGATCGACCATCCGGATTTACAGCAACTACATCTTGGTCAGCCAGTAACCTTGGAGTTAAGCTAATATGACCGAACTTGCCATTGATGTAACTGGATTATCGAAGAAATTCGGTGATCGGCTGGTGGTCGACCATATTGCTTTAAAAGTCAAAAAATCTGCCATATTTGGGTTTCTGGGCGCCAATGGCAGCGGCAAAACCACCACCATTCGGATGTTGTGTGGCTTATTAACCCCTAGCGAAGGGCAAGGCTCTTGTTTAGGCTATAACATCCGCACGCAAAGCGCGCAAATCAAACAACACATTGGCTACATGCCACAAAAATTCAGCTTTTACGATGGTTTAACTGTCCATGAAAATTTGCGCTTTGTCGCCGATATTTTTGCCATTCCCCAGCCACAACAAGCCATCGCTGCGATGATCAAAAATCTAGAGCTGAGGCGTTTTCAAGACACCAAAGCTATACAACTCTCAGGGGGCTGGAAACAGCGTCTGGCATTGGCGTGCAGTTTCTTACACAAGCCGCAATTGTTATTTTTAGATGAACCCACTGCCGGTGTAGATCCCAAGGCACGCAAGGATTTTTGGGATTATTTGCACCATATTGCGACAGATGAGGGCACTACCATTTTGATTACGACCCACTATATGGATGAGGCGGAAAAATGTACTGACCTGGCGTACATCCATCAAGGGAAAATGCTTTATTCTGGCCTAACCAAAGAATTGCTGGCCTATTCTCAGGTACAAACCTACACGATGAATTGTGTTACCGATACACAAAGTGCTGTCATGCTGCAAATGCATCGGGCTTATCCTGACTTGTTGGTCACCATCGTCAATAATGAATTGCGCATTTCGTCTGCTGATCACACCTTGTTAAATAATTGGCGCCAAAGCACACAGCACTTACCAGTTAAAGCCGTAACCCCTTCTTTTGAAGAAGTCTTTATTGGATTGATGCGATGAAACATTTGTCCATAACACGCTATTTTTCCACGCGACGCCTGATGGGTCTCATGCGCAAAGAGTTTGTGCTGATCCTGCGTGATAAAGGTACCATAGCCATGTTGGTGATCATGCCCGTCATGCTGTTGATTTTATTTGGGTTTGCCATAGAATTCGACCCCAAGCACCTGCCTACCAACATTATCGCGTATGATCATACCCCGCTGACACGCAGTTTTGTCAGCTCACTAGAAGCTTCTAGCTATTTTAAACTCAATAAGTCAAACAATAGTGAGCACCACAACCGCCAAGATTTCGCCGCCGGCCACGTTAGTTTTGCCATCACTATCCCTGCTGACTTCACGCGCAAGTATATTCGACATGAGGGCCCACAACTATTAGTAGAATATGACGGTTCTGATCCCGGCAGCAGTGCCAGCGCCTTAAACAATGCGCAGACTATCTTGAACAAAACCCTGAGTGATTTTAATCAACATAATGTACCGCACACCGCAAAAACTCCCGAGCGCAGCGTTGAATTTGTTGTTCATAGATTATTTAATGAGTCTAATATAAGTGCCTTTAATATTGTGCCCGGGTTAATTGGGGTCATTTTAACCCTGACTATGGTGATGATTACCTCTACCGCAATCACTTCCGAAAAAGAATCTGGCACCTTAGAGATGTTATTGTGCACACCATTAAAACCAACCGAGATCATTCTAGGCAAAGTCATTCCATATATTGTTTTAGGTTATCTACAGTTATCCAGCGTGCTGTTGTTTGGTCGTATACTGATTCATATTCCTATTGCAGGCAATTTATTGCTGCTATACTTTGCTGCCGCACCTTTTATTATTGCGAATTTGATGGTGGGCATGATTTTTTCTACGCTGGCCCGCACACCCATGCAAGCTATGCAACTAAGCGTGTTTTTTCAGCTGCCTTCTATCTTTTTATCAGGATATATTTTTTCTTTTTATGGCATGCCAAAATGGGCGCAACTTATAGGATCCTGTTTGCCCATGACCTATTTTGTGCGCTTGTCACGTGGCATTTTGTTAAAAGGCAACACCTGGCTGCAGATCATTCCCAATGTATTGCCCATAGTCGGCATCTCGATAATTTTGATTATCTTAACCGGCAAAATATTTAAAACCAAATTGGATTAAGTCAAATGACAAACAAAATGCATTTGCATGCAAGCAAAGTAGCCAGCTATTTTTGCTGCAGCCTGTTGGCTGGGATCAATTTAATTTGGTTAAGCGCATGCAGCCAGAAAAATCCGCATGCAAACTTGCAATATCCCAGCAAAACCCGCAGCGGTGTCTCCTATGTTGCCACAACACCACCCATCAACCCAATCGCTTGGTGGCAACAATTACATGATCGCCAATTAGACGACTTAATCCAACATGCATTGGCTAATAATCAATCCATACAAAGTGCTAAAGCAACCATCACCGTCGCGCAAGCGCAATTGAAAGCCGCTCAATATGCGTGGCTGCCAACGCTGAATGCAAGTGGTAATGTGTTCATCGCGCAATCCTTTCAACCCGCTATCGACGCGCAAGGCCTTTTCCAGCAGCCTAAAAATCGTAGGTTTTCCAATATTACCAAAATTAAATTGAATAATTATTTTGGCGGGTTTTTACCAACCTATTCGGTGAATATATTAAACGACGTATACAATATAAGATCTGCAAAAGCCTCGTTAGCCATACAGCAAGCTAATTTATTGGCCGGTCAATTGAGCGTTATCAGCCAAGTGGCTGGCACTTACTTTATGCTCATCAGTCAAAGACAACAATTACAGCTAGAAACCGAATTGGTCAACACTTTAAAAACTATGCGGAACCTTGATCGCGCACAATACCGCATTGGAACCAGCAGCCTAGAGGCCGTAGAAAATGATGCCCAGCTTTTGGCGGCAGAAGCCGCAAAACTGCCTGATATTGCCAGTGTAGTTGCACAAAGCGAAAACACCCTTCATCTGCTGTGTAACGAAAATCCTGCAGCGCTGAGGACCCAACGACGCATACAATCGCTCGATACCACCGTACTCATGCCAAAAAGATTGTCATCCGCGGTCCTGCGCAACCGACCGGATATCATGATTGCCTATCATCAGGTGCAGATCTCACAAGCCCAGCTGGGCATCAGTTATTCAGTGTTTTTTCCCACCTTCAAATTAGACACCGCGCTAGAGGGCGCATCATTTTCATTGGCCAATATTTTAAAATTAAACGCCACTTTTTGGGCAGCAAAATTGTCAACACCCATGACACTTCTCAATGCCAGTGCGTTCGCTAACGTGCAAGCCGCCAAAGCCAATATCCTGGTAACCTATGGTAACTATCTGCAAACCCTGCGGCAGGCATTTTCGGAAGTAGACACTGGCCTAACCCATCAAAAAAATAGCCAGCTATCGTATCAACACAGCCATGAGGCTTCATTGGCAGCGCAGCATTTATATCAACTTGCTCGTAGCAAATATCAAACGGGTTATAAAGACTACCGCACAGTAATCGACGCCAAAATCAATTGGTTGCTCGCCCGCTTGCAGGAAGTACAAGCAAAAGCTCAGCTCTTGGATGACGCGGTGCTGGTGTATCAGGCAATTGCCGCTGGAGATGAGTGAGTGCACAGGGCCTGACGATAAAACATAATAACGGATGCCACGCACAAGTATAAGCCGAGGCATCCTATTGAGCAGAGAAGTACCGTCAACACAGACTATTCAGAATCGACAGGTGTTTCTGCGGCTGTTTCAGCAAGAAATTTGTCTTGGTAATCAACAACAAATCCAGCGAAAATTCGGATGATGCGATCATCGATTTTATTAGGGGTGACCACCACCATAGACCAAGTGTTCGCTTCACGATTTCTTGTCATCTCCGCAATAGCCAAAGAATTTTTTGCCGTATGTATGGCGAAATGCGTAAAATCTGCGTTCGCTACTGCATACGCCAGCAGTTCGGAACGACCTGCTTCATCATAGCTGTAAATACTATATTTAGCTGATTCGACAGTTAAAATATTGCCATAGATTGTCCCAATAGCAACCCCGCGAGTATCGTATATATCAATATCAATTGCCGTTGGTTGATTGAAGCTACCGATGGACAATAACCGGGTAATCCCAGTTGCCTGCCAACCATCCGCATTAGACAAGTCATAATTGGTGCGTATACGAAACGCGCTTTTTTTAACCTGGCCTGGATAGGTTGGCTCATAGCCAGTCTTGCCTGAACTCGGGCCGGGGGTTGCCATATGGTAGAACTCAGCGGTATTAGAGATCGTTTTACTCACCGTAAATTCGTACGGATGATCTTCAAAAACACCATAATTTGCAGAGCATACCCATGAAGATGCCAAGGCCAGTAAGCCACCCAACAGCAACTTTTGCACGTGACGAAACATCATAAAAATCCTCAGATTGATTAAAAAATGCCACTATAACAAACAAATAAAGCAAAGGCAAATGAAAAATGGGCCTCATGATATACCAGGAAACAACAAACGTCGGCACCCTCTCGAGCAGTTACCCAAACAACAGATATCACAAGACCAGCCGCAGATCCTGGATAGGGCTTATGAAGATAACGATTCAACTTGTCGTCGCAAAATATGCAATTCTTCGCGGACAGTGGCTAACTCGTCTAATAATTCTAACGCCAGAACAACACCTGGCATATTGATATCTAAATCATTTTGCAGACGGCATGCTGCGGCAATTCTACCGAGCATTTTATGATCAAACTGCAACTGATGAATGGGAGTAATGTGCGTACTGAATAAGCCACATTGTAACATCTCTAGTAAAGTCTGCTCAGAAATACCATAGTGCTCACAGACCTCAAGGTAAGAATAACTTACGGCATCATCTAGCAAAACACCGGTAATAATGGTTTGAGTTGACATGTGCTATACCCCCATATGGCGTCGTGGATTCAACGGCATCGCTTGGGCCATTTTTTTATATAGCGCACGATCCTCTGCCGTCTCAGCTTTTGGTGTGACAATTTTTAAAATTACATATTGATTGCCCGCTATTTTTCCAGGTAACCCTTTACCTTTTAAACGCAAGGTTTGCCCACCCTGCGAACCCGCCGGTATTTTTAAATCCACCTGACCGGCCAGTGTCGGAATCGCAATATTAGCGCCTAAAGCTGCCTCCCAAGGGGTTACTGGCAAGGTCAAGTAAATATCATCTTGTTTGACATCAAACAACGCATGTTTGGCCACGTGAATAGTTAAATACAAATCACCTCGCTGCTGACCTACTTGCGCGCCTTGCGCGGGCAAACGTATTTTCTGACCATCTCGTATACCGGCAGGAATTTTAATTTTCAGAGTGCTGGTTGGCAGATGAGGCGATGCTTGTAACTGTATTTCTTGCAGCGCACCCTGATAGGCGTCTTCCAAAGAAATGGTCACCGCACTGTGTGAATCCGCTGC
>DAIOSQ010000066.1:0-5380 GCA_036752465.1 Legionellaceae bacterium
TGGAAAGAGGTCATAATCCCCCAAACCGTACCAAACAAACCAACATACGGCGCGATCGAGCCAACTGAAGCAAAAAACGGCAGATGTTTCTCCAACTCCTGCGCTTCCTTTTGGTGGGCGATCTGCATAACTCGCTGAATGGGCTCTAATACCAAGGTTGTTTGTTGCCGCAAGCGCATGAATTCTTTAAAACCGGCATAAAAAATTGCCGCCAGTCCCTGTCTATCATCCGCATTTTTTTCAAGTTCCACAAATAAATGCCCCAGGTCAGTGCCACTCCAAAAGTGCTGATTGAACAGTTCATATTGTTGCTGTTTCAACCTAAAAAACCAGGCGCGTTGCAAAATATAGGTCCAAGAACTAATTGAGGCAGCCAACAATAACAGCATAACCGTTTTCACGACTACGCTTGCTTGCATAAAATACCCTATCACATGAGCATGATTATCCATCGAGTAACTCCAATCGTTTATTAACAATGACCTTATAAATCAGCCGGGACCAGTCCAAAATGTTGATAAGCTGACGGGGTGGCCATTCTACCACGAGGTGTGCGCATCAAATACCCTTGTTGTATCAAGTAAGGCTCCAGAACATCCTCAATGGTGTGCTTTTCTTCACCTATTGCTGCGGCAATGCTGTCAATGCCTACCGGACCACCACCGAAGCGTTCAATCACCGCCATTAACAATTTACGATCCATTACGTCAAAACCCAGCTCATCAATTTTTAGTCTCATCAGGGCATCATCAGCCACTCTCTGCGTAATGCAGCCGTCACCTTCGACCTCAGCAAAATCGCGTACTCGCCTTAATAATCGATTGGCGATACGCGGTGTCCCTCGTGAGCGTTTAGCAATTTCAACTGCGCCATGACCTTCAATAGCCACCTGCAATAACTTCGCGGAACGTTTAACAATCTGCGTTAGCGCCTCGACATTATAGTACTCAAGCCGCGACACGATGCCAAATCTATCCCGCAAAGGAGATGTTAATGACCCAGCTCGGGTTGTTGCCCCTACCAAGGTAAACGGCGGCAACTCTATTTTAATCGAACGCGCACCCGGCCCTTCACCAATCATGATATCAAGTTTGTAGTCCTCCATCGCCGGATACAAGATCTCTTCAATCACTGGACTTAAGCGATGGATTTCATCAATGAATAGTACATCATTTTCTTGCAGATTTGTCAAAAGAGCAGCAAGATCACCCGCTTTTTCCAATACAGGACCTGATGTTTGGCGGAGATTAACTCCCATTTCATGCGCTATGACCATGGCTAAAGTGGTTTTCCCCAAACCAGGAGGACCAAAAATTAGCACATGATCGAGTGGTTCATGACGTTTTTGCGCAGCAGCTATAAAAATTCTCATGTGTTGGCAAACTTCTTCCTGTCCGATATATTCATCAAGACTATGGGGTCGAATCGCGCGATCGAAGACTTCTTCGCTGCTGTTGCCATGCATGCTGATTAGGCGATCACTTTCCAACATCGAACTTACTTGAATGATAATGATGATTTTGAGTTTATCACACCCCTAGCACTTTCCCAATGTAAAAGCGCAGCTATGCATGCACTTCAAGCTGGGCATTCACCAAGATGGATATGGCAAGAATATAGCAGTAGCTGTCACTGCTTGGCTATAATTTGGCCTAACATGCGGGAGCAGCGATCTTTGCAACCTAAAAAAACCGAGTTGCCTCATGGCGAGAGAAACTCATGTAATAACAAGTGCATGTGGTCAATCGTAAGCAGTTCAACGGGGATTTTTTGGTTCAATTACGAAAAGTCGGTCTATCATCTGTTTTTGCATCGCTGTTACTGGTAGGCTCATGTTGTTTTGTGTCGTGTGCTGTTGAGGGCAATATTTTTTCATACGCATAATCTAGTGCGCTGCCTATACCTGTGGCAATTGCTGTACCACCTAAAACTCTTGCTGTGTCATGTGTGACAGTTCTAACAAAGTTTCGAAAAAAAGAAGAGGGCATCGACAACATCCTATGATTATGATTAAAAATTGGCTAATTTATATCATAATCATCGCTTTTTCGCAACAGTATTCGATGAATCTGATTCGGGTGCACCAGATGGACCCTTGCTTTCCAATAATTTGTTTTTATAACGTTTGGTGTCAGTAGACTGTTCGTGCTTCAATAAGTTACTGACAGGAGCCGATCCCATGAGCGCAGAAACACCCGCAATAATAGCAAAGGTTGCTGACGTGGTAACCATTTTTACACCAATACCCTTAGCATGTGTCACGAGTTGACGGTGCCTTTCATCGGGGGACATTACTTTTAAACACTCTAGACCACCAGCAAGCACGTTATATGGCCTGGGAGCGACTAGCGTTCCCTCAACGGCCTTGACTTGGGTGGTGATATAGTCACGGTAAAAATTAAACGGATAGGTAAGCACTGCCGCAGTTGCACCACTCAAGAAGCCACCAAGCGTCTGCTTGATATTTTCGTTTTTTACCGGTATCATTTTGCCATATATGTCAGTAAGTATACAAAGCGCGCCGAAATTAGCCATTCCCCCGACAAATCTGGAACCTAATCCAAGCCGAGTGATTGTGGAAAAGTTCGACCACGTTTGCCAATTGTATGATCCGACCTGTACTTTTTGCAGTTGTCCCATCGTATCGAGATGGTGGGTAAAGCTAATATCTCCCAGGTTCATAAGACCAACATGAAATAACCTGTCGATCATTCGAACTGACTTTTGATCACCAACCCTTTTTTCATCCACTTGCTTTTCTAGTTCCAATGCCGCACCTTCCTCACTGCCGGCGAGTTCGTAAGCACCTTTACGGACATTTATTTCTACAGCAGATCCTTTAGCGGCGTCTTTAGTACCGATCACATAGGCCGAACGCAACGTGCCACCTGTCAACTGCGGCAAGAAGCCACGATACAGTGCTGCTATCGCCGCAAGCCTATTTCCTTCTAATAAAGGGCTGCCACTGGCTAAGCGCAAAGAAAACGTTTTTAAGGGACTTTGCACTACGGCGATCGCACCGGCAGTGACCACCACAACCGCAGTGAAGTCAGCAGAAGCAAACCCCAACCTTTTTAAGGTATATTCCCATCCATTATATTGCGCAGGCTCGGCTATTTGGGTGGACGTCGTGTTAGATTTTTCCTGTGTCATAACAACTCACTTTTAAATCTGTATGTATTATTATAACACACTTATTTAAAAATTTATAACTCCCCACCACGTCCCCGAACTCAAGCGCAGTCAGAGTGAGGGACGTGGTGTTACAATCTGCCTGGACCTCGGGGTTTTTCGTAAGTCCTGCCTTTGTCTTGGGCAAAATAGAGCGCACGTCGTTGCGCTATGGTGATTTGGTCAGTAAACAACACCATATGTTGGGTGGTGCTCTCAGCTTGCCATTGCAATAACATAAACAATGCTGCATCGAATCGTATGATCATGTTGTGGTAACAGTGAATTTCGCCGTGCTGATCGCAAAGTAACCAATTTCCTGGCTGTCCACTCAACATACGGTACTTTTTAGCTGGTAACCCGTGTCGAACTGCATACGCAGCCGTAAACATAATGAGTATCGCGGCAATAATTTTAAAAACACCAGCAAGCGGTGAGTATATGGTGCACAGCAAGGCAAATGATGCGGTCAGACAGCACAATTTACGGTAGTCACCGGAGGGTTTAAGCTCAATCGCTAGATCGTATAAAACAGACAATTTTAGCCAACTCCTGATCCGCAGGTGTTTGATAGCCCATGAGCCAGGCGTGGATATCGGGATCAGTATGCGTCAATAGCCGCTCAACCTGGGAAAACTGTTGTTCACTAATAGTATCTAGATCTTGCTTGATAAATCTAGAGAGTAGGATATCAAGCTCTAGCATGCCACGCCGGCAATGCCATATTAATCTAGCTTTTCGCTCGGAAGAAATCATATCAACATCCTCATCGTTTATGTTTGCGTACCACGATTTCACACAATCATGAAGTTCACCAGCTGGGCAAAGCAAATTGACTAAGCGGTAACTTGTGTATATATTTGTATTATACGACCAAGAGGAGTGAACATGGAACCGAAAATTGCCCACCTTACTGTGGATGGCCATGACGCGATTGACTTGCCTATACTTTACCCAACGCTTGGTAAGCCCGTTATAAACATCTCAAATTTAACGTCGCAAAACATGTTCACTTACGACTCTGGCTTTTTGTCAACAGCTTCTTGCGAATCGAAGATAACGTTTATCGATGGGGAGAAAGGGATCCTGCTATACCGCGGTTACCCTATCGAACAACTGGCAGAAAAAAAAGAATACCTGGATATCTGTTACTTGTTATTAAATGGCGAGTTACCGACCAGTACCGAAAAATCTGATTTTGTTAATCTTATCAACAATCACACCATGGTACATCAGCAAATGTATCAGTTTTTAAATGGCTTTCGTCGTGATGCGCATCCCATGGCTATCATGGTGGGCATAGTCGGCGCATTATCGGCTTTCTATCACGAATCCATGGATTTAAGCAATCAAAAAGATTGCTATACCTCGGCTATACGCCTCATTGCAAAAATCCCAACATTGGCTGCCATGAGTTACAAATATTCTGTTGGCCAGCCTTACATGTACCCACAAAATAAAATGTCATACGCTGAAAATTTTGTGCACATGTTGTTTGGTGTTCCGTCTGAAAATATTTTGCCTAATCCCGTGATAGTCAAAGCCATGGATACTATTTTTACACTCCACGCTGATCACGAGCAAAATGCCTCGACATCTACCGTCCGTTTGGCTGGTTCGACTGGAGCAAATCCATTTGCTTGTATTTCGGCTGGAATCAGTGCATTGTGGGGCCCTGCGCACGGTGGTGCCAATGAAGCATGTTTGAATATGCTGACTGAAATTGCGGATATCAAAAATATCGGTCATTACATCAAACGAGCCAAAGATCCCAAAGACTCTTTTCGTTTGATGGGCTTTGGCCATCGTGTTTACAAAAGTTACGACCCACGTGCAAAAGTTATGCGTGAGACCTGTCATCGAGTATTGGAAGCTGTCGATGCTCATGATCTACCGCTATTCAAGTTGGCAATGGAGTTAGAGCGGATTGCCCTGGAAGACCCATATTTTGTTGACAAAAAACTGTATCCCAATGTCGATTTTTACTCAGGAATTACCCTAAGTGCAATTGGCATCCCGAAAAATATGTTCACGGTTATTTTTGCCTTAGCTCGAACAGTGGGCTGGATGTCACACTGGCTAGAAATGAAAGCAGACAAATCTCGCATTGGTAGACCAAGACAATTATATACTGGCTACACGTCAAGAGACGTCAAATAAGCTATGTAGCTTGTTTCTTGAGGAATCGTCGATTCCTCAAGGCGTACAT
>DAIOSQ010000066.1:5480-11237 GCA_036752465.1 Legionellaceae bacterium
CACATCACATCACATCACATCACATCACATCACATCACATCACATCACATCACATCACATTAGGTTAGGTTAGGTTAGGTTAGGTTAGGTTTTCATTTCAATGCGGATTTGCATGTATTGATGATTAACATGACAATCAGACCGAATAAACCGCCCGTGAAAGTGCCGTAACCAGGATTTGCTAAGCTGCCAATAATCCCACCCACCCCAATGCCACTTGCCAATTCGACGCTAAAACGCAATGATGACAAAATGACAACTTGCGTATTATCATACACGACAGCATATGATTTTGTTTGGTAAAAAATCTTAATAATGGTTAAAGTGCCAATCGTTACTGCCGTCAAAGCAGCGCCTATACCTAGGCCCATGGCCACACCCAGCGACATGCTTGCATCAATCCCCCACGGCAAGCTAATGCATTGCCCTAGCAGTTTTAAATTGTACCCCAAGAAGCCACCACAGACAGCGCCTACCGAGCCGCCTACTCCCAAACCAACCAACGCCCCAATAAAACCAGAGATATAAAAATAAGGATTATTTGCCATCTTTAAAGCAAAAGTACGTGCCTGTAGAATATAATCACGAATACTCATTAGCGCAATCTTACCAGAATACAATGTAATCTAAGGATACCCGATTCATCTGACCTGCCACAAGAGCATGCATCTAAATATTCACACAGCTAAACCTTCGCCGGCATACTTAGCATAGGGGGGGCAAGCACAAACCAGCATGTCAATGTAACGTTCATATACGGCGGTCATTCGGACCATATGAACGTTAAGGTGCTGGATTAGTTGACTTTGTTTCGCCAACTTCGCAGAATAGAACGTATAAGCGATGCTACACGAGGCCACAAGGCAAAACGAGACAGTGCAGGCTGGAGGCGATGAATGTAAACATTGCAAGTTTCTGGGATGCTATTTCAGCATTAATTTGCCAATGTGTTCTTGTTTTGCTATCATGTATAAGTTTATAACCAAAGAAGACATCATGCGTAAACGATTAGTGATTGTTTTTCTGCTGTGCTGCGCCAATACCTACGGCATGTCGCCCAAACTAAATTGGGAGCAGGCAATTGACCATGCCATAGTAAAATATGGTTTGAAACAAGAGCCTGCGCTAAAGAAAATGTTTCAAATCGCTGGAGTTCATTATCCCCCACAGGAAATTGCTTTATTGGCATTTAAACAAGAGCATTACGTCGAACTATGGGCGAAAAATACTGACGGCTCTTGGCATACCATCCATCATTATCCGCTAACCGCTTACAGCGGCCGCTTGGGACCTAAATTAAAAGAGCATGATAAGCAAATTCCTGAAGGGATCTATCGCTTAACCATGCTTAACCCCTTTAGCTCCATGCATTTATCAATGATGATTAATTATCCAAACCATTTTGATAGAGTACAAGCCATTAAAGATGGCCGCAGTAGGCTTGGTGGCGATATATTTGTGCATGGTAAATCTATGTCGGTAGGCTGTTTAGCTATTGGTGATAAAGCCATCGAGCAATTATTTTTACTGACCAGGCGCGTAGGTATACACCATGTGCAGGTGATCATATCA
Organism: Legionellaceae bacterium; assembly: GCA_036752465.1. Lineage (GTDB taxonomy): Bacteria > Pseudomonadota > Gammaproteobacteria > Legionellales > Legionellaceae > DAIOSQ01. Next base: position 7,053 of record DAIOSQ010000066.1, read on the forward strand.
CCCAATGACATCAGGCACGCCAAGCCAGCTACTAATCGATTTGCCCAACCGATTTGGTTGCCCGAATTGTATAGACAAATTGCTCAGGCATTGCACCAGTTTCCACAACACAAAAGCAGCGAAATCGCCAAGGCTTAAGACAATTCTTCAGATGATGTTATGACTCATGCTCAGGGGCAACCACATAAATCCCGGGAGCATTTCTTAAGTAATTGTTGTAGTCCATACCATACCCAAAAATATAGTGATCAGCCACTGCAAGACCGACAAAATCAGCATGGGCTAGACCATTAGGCTCGCGTTTATGAAATTTATCCACTAAAACTGCCGTGTAAATTTCTTCAGCGCCCAATTTTTCAATTGCATCGATGATGGCACTTAAAGTCACCCCACCATCTAAAATATCATCCACAATCAGCACTGTGCGCCCTTTCACATTGACATTAGGCGAGACGCGCCACTCGAGTTGCTGGCCGGTGATAGCGCCGCGGTAGCGTGTCGCATGCACATAATCGACTTCTAGTGGGAAATCTAACCGCATCAGTAAATGCCCCATCGGTACTAGACCACCAATCATCACACAAATGATAATTGGGTTTTTGTCACAAAGCTTTGCTTCAATCTCTTTGGCCATGCGATCAAGTGCTTGTTCAATATCTTCTTTTGTGAATAGTAAGGAGGACTTTGCATATACTTCTTGAATCTTCATTGGGATTGTCATAATTTTTCCTGAATGACTTACGTAAAATCTTTGTTTTGATTGCCAATAGGTAACATGGTCACCTTACTATCAGAGATAACTCGATCGCGTACCTTGGCTACCCCACGTTTCTCAACTTCATCAATTCTAAATATTGACTGCATGGGTATATATGTTCTTTGCACACCATTAAATTCAAGCTTTAAGCGCTCTTCAGATGGATCAACCACTAGGGTGGTGTTTTCGCCAAACACAAACGCTTCTATCACGATGAAACCAAACATGTCACTTTCCGCAACATTTTTTGCATATATTTCATACACAGAGTCTATGTGAGAAAAAACAACACGATATAACTTTTCTTTGCTCATTTTCTTCGCCAATAGTTAGGGTACCAAGCATCACCAGTGCTGATATGCTGTAGCGATTATACAAAACCTAAATCAGTAAATCTATCAACGATCTCAATCGATAGGTAAAAAGGTGGGTTGCCCCCCAATGCGGATAGAAATACATCACCCTTCTCAAAGCGCGCATTGGCCACAGAAGACGCTAAGCTTGGGGTTCGACGAAGCAAGAAAGGTTCTTTGGCGACATCTTGCAACCATTGCGATAGACATGGTTGCTGTTTTTGAAAAATCATACAATAAAACCCTGGTGGGGTGGGCCAAATCATTTTCCCCATCACATTCAAAAATTCTAAATTGCGTATTAAGGACTCGCTTAATAATGGGGGTATGTAATAAAAACGACTCAGCATACGTTGCTGATATCCTCTGTCCAACATCGCATGCTTGAGTGATAAAGCCATGGTTAAGGTGCCATGATGTCTTGCAAAACAAGCATGTTTACCAAACCGCATAGATGCTCCCCATAAACTCCAGGGATTAATGCCGTAGAATATAATATACCCCATCGGTTTCAAGATACGATCGATTTCGTCCAGCGGATTTTGCAAATAGGGAAATGCTTCCAGCATCAATGGTGCCACCACACAATCCACGCTATGATTATCGAGTGGCAATTGTAACAAGGAACTCACAAACGTACCAAGCTCAGCGAGGTAAGGTGTAACAAGCCACTTCTCTTTATAGCGTAAATTATTGAGCCATAGATTGTCACCGCATACGCCAATTTGTAACAGTCGATCACCTTTTAAACGTTTTTTGTGTTTATTTAATTCATGCGCAAAAACTCGCGCGACCTGTCGACCTTGCATCGATTTGAACCAACTATCTAAAGTTCGGTACTTTATAATTTGGGCATATAAATCCAACATGCGTCCTTTTTCATTGGTTTATCTTGAGAATTTATGCTAAAGCCTATAATATACTGCTGCTGGGCTAAGAACTAGGGTTTGGTGTTAACTGACCCCTGACGTATGGAAACTTAACAACAAGCCGACACAATGGAAAGGTCTACAATCCTCCCCAACAACAACAATGATGATGCCTCAGTCATTCGTCTGGTACACAATTTACTACTTGACGGCTTTTTAAGAAAAGCTTCTGATATCCATTTCGAGCCCTATCAAAGCTGTTATCGTGTCCGATACCGCATCAATGGCTTACTCACCACCACCGCCACACCCTCTTTGAGCATGGCTAGCAGAATTGTCGCCCGTCTGAAAGTAATGGCTGAGCTAGATATTGCCGAAAAGCGCCTGCCACAAGATGGTCGTTTTCAATTTAATCCTGAAAAAACCAGCATTGTGCACGCCCGCGTCAGTAGCTGCCCCACAGTAAGTGGTGAAAAAATTGTAATTAGACTGCTAGATCCGCAAGCCTTCAAACCAGATATTTATCAGCTTGGGCTCAATCCCGCACAACTGCAGCATCTACTAAACGCCATTCGTCGACTGCAAGGCATGATTCTGGTAACCGGACCCACAGGCAGTGGTAAAAGTATGACCTTATACTCGACATTACAATTTTTGAACCAAGAGCAATACAATATTTGTACCATTGAAGATCCGGTTGAAATGTTGTTACCTGGCTTGAATCAAATCAATGTTCATAGCAAAACCGGTTATACATTTGCACGAACTTTACGCGCATTGCTGCGGCAAGATCCTGATATTATCATGATTGGAGAAATCCGCGATTTAGAAACTGTCGATATTGCGATGAAAGCTGCTATGACCGGTCATCTTGTGCTGTCTACTTTGCATACCAATTCTACCATAGAAACCTTAACTCGCTTGCACAATATGGGGGTCGCACCCATGTATATCGCCGCTTCTGTTACGTTGATTATTGCGCAGCGTTTGCTGCGAAGGCTTTGTCCAATATGTAAAATAAAAACCAACCACACCCCAGCTAGTGACCGTTTATTAGCAAGTATTGGGTCAGAGCGGGTCATCTGTTATCAGGCACAGGGTTGTAGTGCTTGTATCCATGGTTATCAAGGTCGCCTTGGTATATTTGAATTGCTGCCTATGTCATTAGCCATTCGCGAACAAATTGTGACGCAGCAATCTTTATTCAAAATACGCGAGCAAGCGGAACACGAACATATGCTTACATTGGCACAATCCGCTTGTTATTGGTTACAACAGGGTGAAACCACCTTAGAAGAAGTTATGCGAGTTATTGCCACATGATCACACGCACCCGCAAAAGACTATTTCATTGGTCAGGATATGATCATGCCGGCCAGCTTCGCATGGGTATTTTGGCTGCTGACAATAAAAAAATTGTGATGCGGATGCTATACCAAGACCATATTTTAACTAAAAAAATTGTCAGCATACATCCCTATCATACTCGTCGATTCAGGGTGCAACATAGCATGTTTTTTTTTAAACAATTGCATGTTCTGCTGCAAGCTAATTTATCCTGTGCACAAGCCCTAGAATTAATAGCCCAAGCAACATCCTTGCGTTACCAAGGATTGGTTCTGAGTATTTTGCAAGCTATTGAGCAGGGTATCCCCTTGTCCCAAGCATTGCGTCAATCTTCTCTGTGCGATAGATTAAGTTGTGATCTTATCCAACTAGGTGAAGTTTCTTGCTCACTGCCGACAGTTCTGAGTACCATTGTCACCCATCATGAACAAACTCAATCGCTCAAACAACATATCAGCCAAATGGTTGCTTATCCGCTCTTTATTTTAAGCACGACTTTTTTGCTATTTGGCCTGCTGGTGACTAAGGTCATTCCACAATTTGAAACCATTTATCAGCAATTTGGCGCACAATTGCCACCTTTTACTCAAAATTTACTGTGCGTATCTCATCATATAAAACATTTTGGCTTAGCAATTTTTGGCGTGATCATGCTGTGTATTAGCCTAACTCGCTATCTGTACAAAAAAAACAACAGCGTTGGTCGTCATATTGAATGGGTTCTTTTAAAATTACCCCTGCTGGGGCCATGTCGGCAGAAAATAATATTAACACGATTTGCGCAGTCTTTTTACATAGCACATCACAGTGGCTTGCCGATGTTAACCGTATTGGATTGCGCTGCACGCGCATGTGGTAG
>DAIOSQ010000067.1:0-6093 GCA_036752465.1 Legionellaceae bacterium
TCGATCCGCAAACCTTTATAGACACCGTGACTCATATAGCACCTACATTTGGTGGCATTAATCTTGAAGACATCAAAGCCCCAGAGTGTTTTGATATCGAGCAATCTCTTATCGAACGCCTGGATATCCCGGTATTTCATGACGACCAACATGGCACCGCAATTGTGGTTGCTGCCGGCCTGCTAAATGCTCTGGAATTGAAACGAAAGACACTTGCTGATGCAAAAATTGTTTGCATTGGTGCCGGTGCTGCTGGGATCGCATCTATGCGATTGTTGCTGGCATTAGGCGCAACTGTTAATAATATGTTGTTGTTGGATACTCAGGGTGTCATCCACACCGGTCGTACGGATCTAAATGTACACAAGGCGCAATTCGCGCGCGTTACAGACAAAAGAACGCTGGAGGATGCTTTGCAAGGGGCAGACGTGTTTATCGGGGTGGCTAAGCCCGATTTATTGACGCCTGATTTGTTGACCTTAATGGCCAGTGATCCCATTGTGTTCGCTTTGTCTAACCCGAATCCTGAAATCATGCCAGAGCTGGCTATGTCCGTCAGGCAAGATTTGATAATTGCCACCGGGCGCAGCGATTACCCCAATCAAGTCAATAATGTGTTGTGCTTTCCTTACATTTTTCGCGGAGCTCTCAACGTCCGGGCGACTTGTATCAATGAAGCCATGCAAATAGCTGCAGTTGAGGCTATCAGGCAATTGGTGCATGAACCTGTTCCAGACGATTTCAAAAGCTACTACCCAACTGCAACTGACTGGCAATTTGGTCCTAATTACATCATTCCTAAGCCATTGGATCCAAGATTAAAGGAACGAGTTGTAAGCGCTGTGGCTGAAGCAGCAATTGCGAGTAACGTTCATCGCACGGATGCCTAACCTGATACTAAGGAGCTCATTTTGGTTATCAACAAAAAAAAGACGATGTGGTTGGGTTGGCTGATTTGCCTGCTTGGCGCGATATTCTATTCGTATGAATATTTTTTGCGCATAACGCCCAGTGCTATGGAGCATGCGCTGCGAGATCATTTCGGTATCTCGGCCACCGGCTTCGGCTTTCTTTCGGCTTTTTATTACTATGCTTATGTCCCCATGCAAGTCCCGGTTGGGGTCTTGATGGATCGATTTGGTCCCAAGCGCCTGCTCGCCTTAGCTTGCATCATTTGCGTGCTGGGGACATTCATGTTTGCAGGTACCGCTTCCTACAGCTTGGCAACCTTCGGCCGATTTTGGGTGGGGTTTGGCTCTGCCTTTGCATTTGTTGGGGTATTAAAATTGGCTACACTATGGCTGCCAGAGGATAAGTTGGCCATGGTTGCTGGCATCACAGCGGCGCTCGGCACCATTGGTGCGACTATGGGTGACCATATGATAGGTGGCTTGGTTGATAAAATCGGCTGGCAGGGTACGGTCAATGCTACTGCCTATTTTGGAATCCTGCTTGTGGTGGTGTTGTGGTTTGGTATTCATGACAAAGCAAGTACAGAAAGCAATGGTGGCACCGTAAATAATATGAAACGCAGTATGGCCGACTTGTGGATTATTGCCAAAAGCAAGCAAGTTTGGATAAACGGAATGTTTGGGTGTCTGGTTTATTTGCCTACCACAGTGTTTGGTGAGTTATGGGGTATCCCATATTTGACCCATGCCCATGGTTTGTCACATGCCGCGGCAGGGGTTGCAACCGGTTGGATGTTTTTGGGGTTCACGCTAGGTGCGCCGACCATGGGTTTGATTTCTGACCGCATAAAACGCCGCAAATTACCTATGGTGTATGGCGCTAGCGGAGCAGCACTGGTTATTTCGATTATCTTATACGTGCCCGGGTTAACAGAGCAATTGCTGGATGTGTTGATGTTTTTACTTGGATTGCTCTACAGTGTCCAAGCCATTGTATTTGCTGTTGGTCGCGAGGTTAGCCCCAAGGAAGCCGGTGGTACAGCCATTGCCATGACCAACATGATAGTCATGATCGGTGCGATGGTGATGCAGCCTTTGGTTGGCTATTTATTAGATGTCAGTTTGAACGCGCGTATCGCTCTGCTGCCCCTTGAAGTGCAGCCAATAGCACGGATGCACCACATGTATGCGGCAGCCGACTACCAATTTGCGCTCTCTATTGTGCCTGTAGGGATAGCTATTGCTGCTATATTGACCTACTTTATTCGTGAGACTTACGCCGATGCACCGAGTAGGGCGTTATCGTAATGCTGTCGGCGCGAACTCGATTAGCATATGGCAGCCTGGTTTGTATCATTGGCGGCCTTTTTTACTGCTATGAATTTATTCTTCGGATAGTTCCTGGTGTACTGCAAACCGAGTTAAGTGCGGCGTTTGGACACATTACAGCATCTTTATTTGGTCAGATTGCAGCACTCTACTACTACGCCTATTCGCCTATGCAATTGCCTGTCGGCATGCTCATGGATCGTTTTGGGCCAAGAAAACTGCTCACATTAGCTTGCTTATGTTGTGCGTTTGGTACCTGGATGTTCTCGTATTCTGGCTCCTTGCTGATTGCTGGTATAGGTAGGTTCATTGTCGGTTTTGGCTCGTCGTTTGCCTTTGTAGGGGTGCTGTCGCTGGCTTTCCATTGGTTGCCTAAGAAGTATTTCTCTTTGGTTGCTGGACTTATCACGACCTTAAGCATGTTTGGCTTGGCCTATGGTGGGTTGAAAATAACGGAAATGACAGCGCTGCTCGGACTAAAGACAGCTCTCATGGCAATTACTGCTATTGGTATAGTCTTAGCAGTTGTGATTCTACTGGTGATTCGCGATGGTGAGTCGCGCGAAGCCCATAACAAACTGCAACCGCTACATTTGTTTATGCAAGAAGTATTACGTGTCCTTACCAATCCCCAAATATGGTTGATTGGCTTTGTCGGTATATGTCTCTACACATCACTTTCTGTGTTTGGTGAGCTTTGGGGCCAAACTTACCTTGAGCAAGCGCACCATTTGAGCAAAATAGATGCAGCAGCAGCGATGTCCTGGATGTTTTTAGGATGGGCCGTAGGTGCGCCACTAACTGGCTATATCTCAGATTGCACCAACAATCGCCTGATACCGTTGGCTGTATCCGCATTGATGGCACTCATTTGTATTATGTTAATACTGTACTGTCAACGTTTGTCATACACCGAGCTGAAAGTACTGTTGTTTTTATACGGGGTATTCAGTGGTGCAGAAATTATTGTTTTCATTCTTGGCAAAGAGCGTAGTGCGATTGAGTTATCAGGGACAGTATTTGCTTCCGTCAATATGATTGTGAGCCTGGGTGGCGTTGTGTATCAACCATTGGTTGGTTTTTTGTTGGATTTTGGCAAACATGGTCATTGGTCAGCAACTGGCCGATATATCTACACTGTAGATGACTATCAACGTGCTTTGGCAATTTTACCAGCCTCTTTGTTAGTGGTCTTTATTGCGATTTATCTGCTGCGTAAGAAAAAATAGTTACCCTAATCAACTGACAGGCTTGAATACGGCCAAAAGTTCTTTGACACATAGGCGCTGTCTACTATTGCGACTGATGGACCGCCGCACCATAAACGAATGAATAGCCGCAGACGAGTATTGGTCTCGTGTAAATGCATTGTCATGATTTGATATAACAGTGGTAATTCCGCGTAAGGTGCTTTGCAAAGCAAGTTCCGCCAAAGCTATTTGCTCATCAGTACCAAATTTTTGACTGGTGTACGCTGAAAAATTGCTAGATTGTTCAATTGGGGCATAGGGCGGGTCACAATAAATGACGTCACCAGGTTCGGCTGCGGCGAAAGTATCGCGAAAATCTGCATAACAGATATCAGCCTGTTGGCTTTTGGTGACGAAGTTTTGCAATTCTTCTTTGGGAAAGTATGGCTTTTTATAAGAGCCGAATGGCACATTGTAAATGGCACTCTGGTTATATCGACACAGACCATTGTAACCGTGACGGTTTAAATATAAAAACAAAGTCGCGCGTTGCTCACTATCTTGACAGCAATTAAATTCATCGCGCAGTTGATAATATCTCTCGGCCTGGTTATTTTCTACGGTAAAGAGGCTTTCACAGGCCGAGATAAAGTGCGCGCCATCTTGTTGCAGGTGGCGGTATACATGGATCAAATCGTGATTGGCTTCTGCGATCACGTAACGAGGGTAATCCGTATTTAAAAAGACGACAGCTGATCCGGCAAAAGGCTCGATTAGTTTAGCGGCTGTTGGTAAAAAAGGTATTATTTTTTCCAAGCAGCGATATTTATTGCCAGCCCATTTCAAAAAAGAACGTTTTTTTCTCATATAACGTTTGTTTGCTCCCCAAATGCTACAGATCCTTTTAGCGTGTTAATATTGCGATAATCATCAACAACACCGCCATCAGTAAGACCAGCAGTTGACAGAGTTTTCCTCCTGGAACAACAAAGGAGCTGCTGTAGCGTTTTCTACCATACATGGACATGAGAACGGGCAGCAGCAGCAGTAAGATCACACATAGGAAACCGGCATATTTGAGCGCATGCATAAATGCAGCCGGATAATAGATAACGGCAGTTACGGGTGGCAAGAACGTCAATACAAATAAGACCATCCCTTGGTATCCTTTTTGCTCGATCTTGATTCCATCAGCTAAAAAACTAATTAAGCAAAGCGCCACGCCTAAAAAAGCGGTCAACATACAAATAGCGGTAAAAAAGTTAAAGAACGCACTAATGGTTTTGTTTTGGATGGTGTAGGATATCATTTCGGCCAACGAACTGGTTGGGTGCGCGCTATCCATCAGTGAGGTTAGCGGGTGATTTCCAGTTGTGGGTAGGCTACCCATAATAACTGCGTCCCAGGCGAGATAGCAAATTAAAGGTGTCAGGGACCCAAAAAAAATAACGCGCTTTAAACTTTGCAGATCATCGTTAAAATATTCACGTAAATTAGGCACAATCGTAGCAAATGCGAACGAGGTGATTAAAATCATCAGCGGGCCAGTAATGTATTTAAATTCACCGGTATGCAGGTTTTCAGTATGAGCGTATGGGGTTATCAGGCATAGCAAAAGAACAAACACGCCGAGCTTCGCGCACATTAATACTCGATTGAGGAGATCGACCGCGCGGATTCCATGATACACGACAGCACCGAACAGTACCGTGAACAGCAAAATCAACTGCCAACTGGCCAACTGAATGTGAAGTTTATGCAATAGTCCTCCCATCACGTCAGCTCCGCCTGATATATAACCAGCGAGCAGGGTATATAACAGGGTTAAATAGCATAGCCAAGTGATGAGGAGTCCCGGTGTACCAAGGGTGCTATGGGCCATTGATAACATATTTTTTCCCGGCGGTAGGTACAAATTCACTTCGAGAATATAGAAGGCACCCATGGCCATAATGGCCCAGCATAAAAGAAAAAATATGGATGAATGCCAAAAGCCAGTCGCAGCGTTAGCTACTGGCAAGGCTAGCATGCCCCCGCCAATCGAAGTACCAACGATGAGAAGTAAACCGCCTATAAATTTGGAATTCATTAGATAATCATTCTGCTAAAAGGTCAATCTTATCATACAATCACAGCTGCCAGCATGGCTTACTTCATGGTTCCAGACAAAATCGAGCTACCATGCTTTGCTGGGACCCATTCTATCTCGATTCTACGGTTAAATGCACTGCCATGTATGATGCTGTTATCTCCGATCGAATGTTTATCACCGTACCCTTCGGACCGCATGCTTGCCGCAGGTATCCCATTGGCCCATAAAAAGCCGAGCATGGTTTCTGCTTGTGCTTGTGACAAACGACGTTTATGGACTCTGCTGCCAACATTGTCAGTGAAAGCAGCGACATAGATAGTGCTGCAAGGGTAGTTGCGTAACAAGCGTATGATATTATTGAGCCCCTCATAACATATCTCATTTAGCCGCGGACTATTGACCATAAAATAGTGATCCGTCGGTACGATAAGTAATCGGGTTTCGCCATAACGAATAAATTGGATATTCTGTTCTTTTAACTGTTTGATAATGACTTTTTCGCTGTTTTTATAAACAGACCAGCCTGCAGCGCTACCCGTGCCAATAGAGGCGCCGATGATAGCCGCGGCTG
>DAIOSQ010000067.1:6103-11148 GCA_036752465.1 Legionellaceae bacterium
CGGTGCCACCGGTGGCAATCCCGGTGATGGTGCCCACTGATGCTTGCACGGCCAGAGGTTTAAGATCAGGACTGCGTTTTTCAAAGTTGTTAAATGGTGGATGGAAACAGCCGGTCAGTTCGAGCGTTAGTAGCGCAATAGTGGCAGCATTTTTGTATACACTCATTCTGCTTGACGACATGCTGTCTCCTTACAAGAAATATTATCTATGATGGTCACTAGGCACTCCGAGACAAATCACAGGAGATATTCTTCCCCTGTTGATTCGTTACCTATTATTAAGCATATACACTCATTTCGCAATTCTTTGATCTATTGAATAATTATCTAACCAAATAAAAATCTAACTGGTTCTTTTTGATTTTTCTTGTTTTGATTTGATCTTTATGAACTCCACTGCTACTCTTATATTCCTCTGATTTCAAAATGAATCTATTTCGGACGAGTAGGAGAGCAATATGCTACATGCAAGGATTAGCTTGTACACATGTAAGTCCATTGTTGAGCAGATGCAAAATTTAGACAAGGACGTAGCATTATTAGATATGAGCACATTAAGGCTAGGTGAATATCCGATTGAGGCGCTAGAACGTCTGATTTTGCTGATACCTGACCACGTGGTGTACTTAAATTTGGGTACCAATCGATTAAATAAGTTACGCGATGGTGATTTAGAGCGTTTGTTTATGAGTATTGCGCAAAGCAACATACAATACTTAAGTTTGCACCATAATGAACTGGGTTCAATAGGTGCTGAGACTTTGTTACCTGCAGTTAAGCCTCTACTCAATCGCTTGATTGCATTGGATCTTGGGAACAATGAATTATGGCGTAAAAACAGTGAGATTTGGCAGTGTCTTTTTGCTAGCAACTCAAAAAACAAGCTCGAACATTTAAATTTGAGCGGCAATTTGATGTTGACACACGCACCACAACTGGCAACGAAAATTGCTAGCATTGCTTCCTTAGCGCCACGATGTTTGGGTTTGGCGTTTAATCAGTTAGGTGAACAAAATGCTGATGGCTTGATGGCGCTATTTTCGGCCATATCAGTTGATGTTGAAGTATTAGACTTACAAAAAAATATGCTCCACCACTTGTCTGCTGAAACCATGTTAGCATGTGCGGATACGTTAAGGCATATCAAAATCTTGTATGTATCTAGTGATGAAGTTGCGCGGATGAGTGCTGAGCAACTGCGCGCTTGTGCTGCCATGGCGCCTGCATGCCATACCGTCGTTGCCCTTAATCGTGCTAATCTAATGAGCAGCTCGCATAAACTGACTGACCTGCAATCAAGCTTGTCATCAGGCCACGCCACTGTTGGAGCAGGCCGTAAAAAGCATCCTTTGCTTGAAGCAAATAAGCATGATCCACTGTTTATTTTAGCAGACACACGGATCTTGGACAGACTAAAACATACTCGTCGCGTAGGATCTGAAATATTTAATGTGAGTCATTTAGCGCAGCAACAGCAGGATACAGAGAGTTATACAAAACTGTCTTATGTGCGCGCAGCAAGTTGATGGTGCTGTTTAGCCATATGGACAATTTGTATGTTGATACCCTTAATAGTTGGGCTTGCGAGCATTTGGCGTAAGTAATCGATCAGCGGTACGTCACTTGCCTGCCCAGCGAGCGAGGAAGCTTGGCGAAAATACAACGTGTCATTGTGCCATATGGCAAACCCTAGGTGTGAAACGTTTAAATGTGTGCCTATTTTTTCCTGCAAATCCCAGTTAGGTCGAACGAGTTCAATGATGGCGGCATTGGGTATTTGTTGCAGTAGATAGGTATTCGCTTGCTGAGTGTTGCCATCAAATAATTTGGATAATGGCAAATAGGCTATTGTCGAGAATTTCTTTGGCAGCTTGCTGCCTTGAGCGGCTAACAATTTAAGTCGTTGCTGCCGTTCGACGTCAGATGCATGGTTTATTCTGATGCGATCTATCGTCATGTGTTGATACCAGCTGGGTTTATCTATATATGCTTTGGCATACTGTGCAATTGACTGGCCTTGGCGGTTTTTTATACGGTATGTGATATCTTCAAGTATGCCTTGGCGCTGATTATTACGATTCCAATCTAGACACGTAAAATGATTGCGATGAATGAAGGAAACTTTTCCCTGATGGTAACGAATATTGATAATATATTGCTCGAATGTCGGTGCGTCATGTGACAAGGCCAGTGCCAAGACAGTATCCACATAAGTTTCACAATCGAATGCGTCCGTGCGGTATAGCGGATATTGATCAAAGAAGCCAGTTTCACCCTCTCCTAGTGCATCCCATAAATAGGACTTACCGAGGAAGATTCGACTGAATAACTCGATGCGTTTGGCCAGATTGTTGGATGCAGCTGTATCGTATTGTTGATAAATTTTCTGAATTTCGGCGGTGTTACCGGCGTAACAAGCTGAATAAGATAAATAAAAAAAAACCAATAGATGGATACTGATTGTAACCGCGGATACACATTGTGGGCGTTTTAAAGAACGCGTGGAGTTGCGGGTAGCACTGTAGCAAAGGCCGCTCTGCAGATAGCGATGGATTTGCTTTATCTTGTGGTACGCCTTGACAAGCGCTACTAACCATAACTTAGTCATGGTTCCTCGGTAAGGAGTAATCTATAATCTTCAATACATGATCGCGCATATATGCTCTTATCTTCAGGTAGAATCAGTATATAATACTGCTTATGCATGCACAATTGGAAATGCCGTTGTTAAACTTGATTTGGTTATCGATGATTATAATTTCGGTGGTGGTTGGTCTGTTACAAGGGCGGATAAATAACGTCGTACATGCAGCAACCGATGCCGCTAAGTTAGGTTTTGAATTAGCCCTTGGTTTGACAGGTGTGATGGCATTATGGCTAGGTATCATGGAGATTGCTAAGGAATCTGGCTTGATGGATCGCATCGCAAGTTTTCTGCGACCGGTGATGAAACGTTTATTTCCAGATATACCAGTGGCAGATCCTGCCATAGGTGCGATGAGTATGAATATTGCCGCAAATATGCTTGGGTTAGGTAATGCCGCCACGCCCTTTGGGCTAAGAGCGATGCAAGAATTACAGCGCTTAAATACCCATGCGCATGTGGCCAGCAATGCCATGTGTACTTTTTTGGCTATTAATACGTCTAGCGTGCAATTGATCCCAGCGACTGCGATTGCTTATTTGAGCGCCAATGGTAGCGCGCATCCCAATCAAGTTATTGTCAGTGCCTTGATCGCTACCTGTGCTTCAACGTTAGTGGCTATTATCAGTGTTAAATTTTTGGCAAAATTGCCTATGTATCAAATTAGGACTGAAGATGAATGAATGATATTGCCGAGGTTATATCAAATAGTTTGTTTTTACTTTTTTTGGCTGGGATACCCTTGTATGGTGCATATAAAAAGATCAATGTTTTTGATGCTTTTATTGAAGGCGCCAAGCAGGGATTTACCACAGTTGTCAGTATAATCCCTTACTTAATCGCCATGATGGTGGCGGTGTCCATGCTGCGAGCCTCAGGGTTTTTCGACCTACTTGCCCACCTGTTGTCACCCGTGTTGTCGCGATTGGGCATGCCAGCGGATCTCTTACCGTTAGCTTTGATACGACCATTCTCGGGTGGTGCTGCAACGGGTCTGATGGCTGAAGCCATACATCAACATGGTGGTGACTCATTCGTTGCGAAACTAGCCGCGACTATGATGGGTAGTACGGAAACGACCTTTTATGTGGTAGCGGTTTATTTTGGCGCCGTGAATGTTCGGCATACCCGACATGCGATTGCTGCCGGGTTATTAGCAGATTTCGCCGGGATTGTTGCGTCTGTTTGGATTTGCAGAGCCTTGTTTTTGTAACCTTGGGTAGCTCTACTGGTAAAGATATTCATAATATCATACATTATTGTACACGTAACTTGATAAGGATTTCATCATGACAACCGTAGGAACATATCTTGCCGAGCGTCTAACAGAGTTGGGGTTGCAGGATTATTTTGCTGTGCCGGGCGATTATAATCTTAGTTTGCTGGATGAACTTTTAAAAAAGAAATCTCTGCGCATGATCAACTGCTGTAATGAATTAAATGCCAGTTATGCCGCAGATGGCTACGCGCGCGTTAAGGGTGTTGCCGCAGTGGTGCTGACTTATAGTGTTGGCGGTTTGAGCGCAATCAATGCTGTGGCCGGTGCGTATGCTGAAAATTTACCGGTGATTGTTGTTTCAGGCGCACCCAATACTAATTCTGTGCAAGACGCTGAGATTTTGCATCATTCATTGGCTACTGAAAACTATCGTTATGTCCGTGCCATGTTTGCGCATGTGACGGCACATACTGTGTTTATTCATCGTACCAAGGATGCGCCTATGCAAATTGATAAGGCCATTGCCATCGCTATGGAGCAAAAAAAGCCGGTATATATTGAAATTGCTTGTAATATTGCACATCTCAAGGTGAGTGCACCAACCAAACGTGCACTGAATAGCAAAAAGCTAAGTGACACTTCCTCGTTGCAATCGGCGGTGCGATCGGCTGCGGCCAAATTAAACGCAGCGGTGAAACCCGTATTAATTGCGGGTAGTAAGTCGCGCGCCTGTCACGCCAATGAAATGATAGCAACGTTAAGTAGCGCATGCGGCTATGCCTTAGCTGCTATGCCGGATGCCAAGGGTTTTGTCTCGGAGCAGCACCCTAATTATATTGGCATATATTGGGGCCCGGTGAGTAGCCCTGGCTGTTGTGAAATTGTCGAGTCTAGCGATCTGTGTTTGTTTATTGGTCCAAATTTTAATGACTATACCACGGTGGGGCATGTTTGTAACATTCATGCGCATAAAATGATTGTTATCGCAGACGGTACGGTGGCGGTGGGTAGTGAAATATACACTGAGGTATACATGAATGAATTTTTACAAGGGTTATCAGAGGTATTAAATTATAATGACGCCTCTTTGCAAGCGTATCGAAGGATAGCTGAGCCCCCTGTAGCATATCACGTGCTGGATGATGCAACTATACCGCTAACCACTCGTTTTTTATTTAGTCA